>VGMD01000001.1 GCA_016866545.1 Chlamydiota bacterium
TCTCCCTCTGCGATTGTGTCTAGGAACCCAACTCTATGTGGTGCGTAGTCTAAAGGGGAAATTTTAGTAGGCAACGAAATGTTTCGATGCCCTCTAACTCGGTCTGCATGTCGGTTAGTTTGAATCTTAGATCCAGAAATCTTATTTTGTTTAACAAAAGCAACACGAGTTAGTCCCCAAACTCCAGGACTTGATTGAAAAAGTGAATAGCACTTCTTAGCAATTTTTGATGCGCCCTTTCCTACAGTGCTCCTCTTTCTTTCAGGATCTATAAGGACTCTCGCTGAATCGATTCTTCTAATGGAATAATCGGGTTCTTTTATTTTTGCAAAATGTGCACTGCCTAAGAGGTCAATTTTTGCTAATCCTTTTGCAAGCCCTTCAATTGTATTTTCATCTATCCCTTGCTCGCCAATGAGACGCTCTACTTTCCAAGTGTCATTCGCTCTTTTAGATAGAAAAAAATACTCTTTGGGGTATGTATCTGTTTTAGAAGTTATTAAGATTTGATTTTCGCCAATTTTTTTCCCTTTATACTCTGGAGAGCCGTTAACTTCTTGATACGAAGATTGATCTAAAAGCAAAGAATTTGTAAATAATTTTGCGTTTTGTATAGTTGCTCCGAATCCTAATGCAATTTTTTCAATAGTTACACGACCCTCTATCTTTCTTAGAGAGAAAAAATCTTTTACTTCTTCTCGATTTTCGCCGTCATTTCTATATAGAATGAAAGAGGTTTCTGAAGTTTTACAAACGTTGTAGATTGAACTAGGAGAACGTGATTCTTCATTAATTTGCATTCCATCTAGCTGCTGAGTTAATTTTCTATAAGATGTTTTATCAAAACCAGGTAGAGCTTTTTTATTTGGAAGAATCCAAGCAAATTTTGTGTTATTTAAATCACTTCCGCTATTATGTATCGCTTTCCAAATTTCAAACCAATGAAGATCTTCTGAAGAAATCTTTAAGAAGTTTTTTTCATCTCCGAAACCCCCCATAACTTCAAAAGATTCCATTACAGAATTTTTACGCATTTGTGATAAATGTTCTGGCCTCCACTGATCTCCCATATTTTTTCTCTGCCTTGCGATCCAAAGAAGAGCAGGAGAATCTGTTGCGTTTGCATTTATTTCTTTTGGTTGGCTTTCTGATTGTTTTGTGGCTATAAGATGCCCCATAAAGCTTAAAGCTACTCTGTGGGTTTTTGCTGAAAATAGGGGGAGGTTTTTTGTTTTCTTTACATAAATAACTTCTTTTCTGTTAAGTCTTTGAATACTTTCTTTAGACCAAGAACCCTCTTTACCGAATAAATATGCAAAAAACTCTCCCCAAGATCGTGTTTTTTTATATTCGACTTTAAATTTTGAGTCGCCATTTTTTAGATGAATATATCCCGTGTCAGGAATTGGTTGCCCATTTGGACTAGGACCTTGTACTGACATAAAACCCCTCTTAGATTATTTCTTTATGAACTAAAGGGAGGCGGGCATTTTGTCAAATAGAAATTTAGACTAGGGGGCGGCTCTTTAAAAATGTGTGATACATTAATCTTTGCTCTGAAATTTAACTTTCTAATGAGTTTGTTAACAGTGCCATAAAAGAAAAGTCGGGGTTTTTAGGCCCCGACTTAAACTGTAGGATTGATTTTATCAGTTGATATCTCTTACCAAGCGTAGATAAATTCTAGGCGGTATTGCTTGTACTTGTAGTGATTTGGTAAAAAATGTAGTGATTGAGAGCACTTAAATGATTGTGAGATAGTTAAGTTGTCTGTTATAAGGTAGAGGAATTCAAAAAGTCCACCAATATAGTTTGTCTTTTCGTAGATGGGAAAGTCAGAGTTCCCAGATCCAATTCCACCAAAGTCGTAGTCGGGGATAGATTGAGGCTGTACATATTGGATGTTTGTGTCAAAGGCCCAGTCTCCTTTTTTACGAGCTTCTCCCATTGTGAAACCAAGATAGGCAGCAAGGTTTGCTTTTTCATTATTAAAAATTGTTCTTTTTGGAGCTGCGCTATTGATTAAAAATGCACCGTAGAGAATAGATACTTTATCAATATAAGGCGCTACAAATCTGTAGCCTGCTAAAAATTGATTGTTAAAATACTCAAATCTGTCGTTTTCTTTAGGATTAGAAAAGTGCTTTGTGTACCAGTCAATTAATGCATATTTTAGGTATACACCTGTATTAAATAGATTTAAGACACCAAATTCAGCAACGTAGGCGTAGAGATTTTTGTAATCGTTTACAACCAAAGCGCCCGCATGAACATAAAAATCTCCAAAACGGTCAGAGGATTGGTCATATTTAATCAAAAGTCCATCCATGATCGCGTTAAATTCAATTCTAGAATCGAATGTGTAGTTAAGTTTTCGTCGTCCAGGCTCCATGTCTATTGTGAATCTATCATTATCTACAATTCTAAACCCAATAAACGCCCTCTCTAAATTAATCTTATTGTTTGTCCCGCTAATAACACCCATGTTATTAGAAAACTTAAGCTTAACAGAGGCCCAAGTTGAATCGGCTCTATAGTCAAGAAGTAAGCTGAATGCAATTTTGAATTGGTCTGTAGCAACTAATGGATTTAATGAATTGTTACCAATATTTTTTAAGCCATTTTTTTGTTCATTAGATGTCGCATACTCAGCACGAATATCACCACTTAAAGAAAGACTTCCACCACGCTCTTTAATCGTTACTTGTCTTTTTGTCGCAATCCACGCTTTTAAAGCTTCAAATTGGTAGCCCTCTCCATCGTCTGCCGCATGAATGAAACTCGAAGTTGTAAGAAAAATGATGATTAAGTGCAGACTGCGCTTCATGTGATCTCTCCTCAATATTGTGCTGGCCATTGTACCAAAAGCACATGAAAAAAGGTAGAATAAAAAATGAAAAAAGGAGATAAGGAAAAATATGTAAGGCAAATTGATGGTTTTATGAAATTTTTAACTATTTTAGCACTCTCTCTTTCATTCACAGCACACGCAGAATATGAGCTCCGCTCGTATGATATAAGAAAAACAAGCGAAAGCGATGGGAGCGGAAAACAGAATCTGAAAAACCCTATTAGTGAAAAAAGAGTTATTATACCAGCTCTAAAAGGTCTCATCATTGCCCCTGATTCCGATAAGCCAGGCAGTTACGTTTTAAAAACCACTAAGGGCGTGCAGATTTATAGAGTTATGCAAGGGCTTAGTCTGAAAAAAAGAGAGGCTTTACAAAAAGAGTTAGAAAAATCTGTTATTGGTAAGCCGCTTACATTAGAAAAAATTGAAGAGATTAAGAAAAAAATAGCAAAGTTTTACCAAAAAAATGGGCATGCACTTGTTGTAGTTAATGTGCCTGAGCAAGATGTCACAGATGGGGTTGTTGTTGTCACTGTTTTGGAAGCGCGCCTTGGTAAAGTTTTTGTAACCGGCAATAAGTGGTTTAGTTCTGAATGGTACATGAAAAATCTTTCAGTAGAAGAGGATCAAACAATTGAGACCTCTATTGTTGATGGTGATATAGCCTACATCAATGATAGCCCCTGGAGAAAAGCGAGTGCAATTTATAAACCAGGTTCAAAATATGGAACTACAGATGTTGAGCTTTTTGTTCAGGATGAAAGGCCTGCAAGGCTTTTTGTCGGAGCTGATAATACAGGTTTTAAAGTTACTAATTACAACCGTTTATTCGTAGGGTTTAACTGGGGAAATATCTTAAATTATGACCAAAATTTAGCTTTTCAGTACACAGCAGCCCCAAATTTTAAAAAATTTCAGGCCTATACTGCATTTTATTCGGTTCGGCTTCCTTGGAGAGATGAGATCTCTCTTTTTGGAGGGTATTCATCGGTAGATGTTGATAGAAGTGATTTTATTCCAACTTCAAGAAACAAAGGTAGCGATTGGCAAGCAAGTATTCGCTATAGTCCATTTATTGTGCCGAACGGTAATTTTTTTCAAAAGGCAAAAGCAGGCTTTGACCTTAAGCAGACAAATAATGATTTGACAGTTGCGAATATAAATTATGTTGCAAATTCATTTGCAACTGTTTTTCAAGCAGTTGGTGCTTATGAGGCCTCTTATACTTACAAAAAAAATTCGTTTGATTTTGTGGGAGAGGGGTATGTGCAGCCTTGGGATTTTGGCAAAACAATGAGCGAGACAAATTATGCTCAGCTTCGGCCAAATGCGGTAAATAAATACCTCTACATTCGACTTAAAGGGGATTATGCATGGAAAGACGCAAGCGGGATGATGTTTACTGCAAAAGCAAGAGCGCAATTTTCTAGCGGCGCGCTCATTCCTTTAGAAACTTTAGGGTTGGGTGGTATTAATAGCGTTAGAGGTTATGTTGAAAGGGTTGTTAATGTTGATAACGGAGGAATTTTTAATTTTGAATTTAGATCGCCTTTTTTCAGTCCTAGCGGAAAAAGAATAAATGATCATCTCGCTGCTGTTGTTTTTGCAGACTTAGCAGCAGGCGGTGTTTTAAAAAGCTTATCAGGTCAACCATCTAGCTACTTTTTAGCTGGCATTGGCCCAGGTATTCGATACGATATTTCTACAGTTTTGAGAACAAGATTTGATGTTGGTTTTCGTCTCACAGATACTCCTTTTGCTTCATCATCTAGCAGTGTTGCTCAATACTATTTTGGCGTAATTGCCTCCTATTAAAAAAATTTGCACGTGTTAAAGCCTTAGTTTCTTAATTGAATTGAGGCTTTATCTTAATATGATATTCATATAAAATTTTTCTATAACGATCGTAAAAATAAGGAGATTATATGGATATTGTAGGTGCTGGAGTAGGCTTACAGGCTTTTAGTGTAGAATCAACAGAGGATTTTAGCGCTCCATCAATAAGCTCAGAGGAGTTTTTAGATGAGATAAATAAGATTAAATTAACAGCGCGAGTTTTTTCTGCATGGAGAGGAGGGGTAAAAGATTTAAGTCTATTTAGACGTCGATTTGAAAGATATGTTCAAAAATTTAGTTACCTCCATGATAAGCAAATGATGAGGGGGCTATTTTCTGCATGGCAAGCACATGTAAAAGAGCGCAGGGAAGCTAGAGCCAAAGCGGGTAGATTTTTAGGAAGGAAGTTGTACAATCAAGCAAAAACTTCATTTGCAAAGTGGAAGAAATTTAGAGTTGAAAATAGAGAAGAGAGAGTTAAAGTTTTTAGATTTATTTACAAAAGAAATAGGTCGATTGAAAAAAAAGCACTTTCTAAATGGACAAGCTTCGTAGGAGAAAAAAGACAGGCAAGAGGAGGCTTACATTTACCTTCGATGGAATCACAAGGTTTAGCTAATGATTTTAATTTTGGGGCATCAGCGTCTTATTATCATGATACTCTTCAAGAATTAAAGAGAGGTGAAGCAGAGGTATCAATAAAGCCTTCCTCGGAAGTTTTAGGAAAAGTTACTAAAACTTCTTTACTGAAGGGGCGGGTCGAAGTTCAGTCGACATTTAGTCGTACTTTTTCTCAAGTTTATAGTTTGAAAAGCTTTGACAAAGGTTTACTCTTTTTAAGAGTTGCAGCATGGGTTGCAACGATTGCTCTTGCGTTTATTCCCTTGATTGCCATGTATGGAACTTGCAAAGTTTTAGATTGTGTCAGCAAGAAGAGTTAAAAAACAAGATAAGATGGCCTTCACTTAGATAGAGGGAGCTATCTCTACTGTACTAGTTAGAGAGAAAAGAGAAATTTTTTTTAGCTCTTTCTGTAAGGTGTTTTTGTAGGTCGGGATCTCTAGTTTGATCTGGCCACTTTTCTAAAGTTTCTGTAACTTCTATCAATTTTTCTAGAAAAAGCGGATTTTCTAGAGAAATAATAGGTTGTTCTTTGTTTACCTCGCTGCAAAACGCCTCAATTTTGGGTGTATTACTACTAAAGCAGATAAAAGGGGTGTTTAAAGAATAGGCTGCTACACAAACACTTTGCCGACCTGTGAGTATGAAAGACGATTTTTTTAATGCAGTAAGCCACTCTTCAGGTGAATTCGCAACAAGAATAGAAAATCTTTCTAAAGGGGGCTTTTCAGAAAAAAATTGAATCATTTTTTGGTCATCATATGCACCTTTAGAAAGCCCTCCTGCTAAAAATGTAATTGAATACCCTTTTTGGTGAAGGTAGAGAATGTATTGATAAAACTCTTCTAATCTTTCTTGCAGCAGAATTAAATTTGCAGAGCCTGTTAACACCACTTTTTTTTCAAAAGATTTTATAGAGGGGGGATTGAAGTAGTTTTTGATATAAAGGGGGATCAAATCGAAAGCTAAGACTGATTTTTTTTGAAAATTTGAAAAAAGATCAAAGCTATATGCGTCTCTAAATGCAATCGAATCGACTTTATCTAATATAAAATCATAAAACTTTTTTTCATCAGAGTCGCTACTTAAAAAAAAATCGTTTGGGAATAACGAGGCATTGATGATATGCACAGGCTTATTAAAAAAAACTTTAGAAATGTAGGCTATATAAAAAGTTGATACAACTTGGTTAGATACGCCATGTAGAGTTCCTTCTGCATTGATAACAACAAGTTCGGCCTCTTTGATTTTTTCAATGATTTCCGGGTTTTCTTTTTGAAAATTATTTAAAACTAAGCTGCTATTGAAATTTTCTATAATGTTTGGGGCAGTTTTTATTTTATAAAGAAGAGGTGTTTGAATTGAATCTATTTTGTAGCCAAAGCTTTCAAAGTTCTCTTTTACAATAGATGTTTTAAGAAAGCATCCCCAATGGTAATGGAAGGATGTGTCGTTAACTAAAAGCAGGATGGGATTTTTTGGTTTTTTTGGGTTGGCGTAAAAAGATTTTCCTAAACAAATTGTGCCAAGAGCTAAAAAAGAAAGAGATAAAAAAACAAAAAACTTTTTATAGCTCATAGCAGGGAAACCTTAACTAACAGCAAAATACTATTTTGCTGAAAGCCTTGACTTTAAGCGAGAGACTTTATTTTTTTTGAAAATGCCGTTTTTTGCAGCTTTGTCAAGTAAACCGTAGAGAGTGTTTAGTAAAGATTTTTTCTCAGTCTCATCTTTGGCAAGTGCAAAACTTGATCTAGCTGTGTGAATTTTTGATTTCCACATTCTGTTTGCTAAATTTTTCTTAGCGTCTTGCTTGTGTCTTTTTAGAGGTGTTGGAGCTTTTACTGCTTTTTTGTCATCTTTTTTCTGTTCTGCCATGTTTTGCCTAACCTGATTAATCCTTAAATGTTAAAAAAAAACTATAGAGAGAAGTATACCATGCGTAAATTGATTTCGTCAATATCTTCCTTGATCTGGCTTGTGCTCCTTGAAATTTAAGAGAGCCTCTTTTTATTGTAAAAGCGCTAAGATCTATAGTAAATTCTTTAGACCTTGAAACTCTTTTGTTATTTGCAATCTCCTCCTCTTGGTCGTAAATGTAGCCGTGGCCAAGCTCAGAAATATTTGTAAAAAAACAGTTTTTTTGTTTCCTTAAGTAGAGTTCTGCAAGTGTTAAATAGGTTTTGTTGAAACTTTTTTGATGCAAGATCCAGACAAGATGAAATCCCATCTTCTTATAATCATTTGTTCTTGCAACAGCGATATCAATTGAGATAGGAGAGCATTGGATTTCAAAGACAATTTTTTTTGGTTTCCAAAGAAGATCTGCAGTATGGCGAGGAAGTCTATACTCTAAAAAT
The DNA here is from genome assembly GCA_016866545.1 of Chlamydiota bacterium. Taxonomy (GTDB): domain Bacteria; phylum Chlamydiota; class Chlamydiia; order Chlamydiales; family 2-12-FULL-49-11; genus VGMD01. The sequence continues at coordinate 7,669 of VGMD01000001.1, forward strand.
CCTTCCCCTTTTGGGATGAGGTTATAAACGTAGTTTTGTACAGATTTATGCAAAGGACTCGTCTTTCCTTCCATGTCTGAAAACTCCAGTAGACAATATTCGGGATGGTTAGTATATTAGGTTCTTTTTAGAAGAGCTATGGGAAAAACAAAAGAAAATCAACCCTTTGATCCTCAGTACCAGCAAAAAATCGAAGAGATTGTTGCGATTTCAAAAGATCAAGGTTACATTACATATGAAGAAATAAATGACATTTTGCCGATGAGCTTTGACTCGGCTGATCAAATAGATCAAATTCTGATCTTTTTGAGCGGAATGGATATTCAGATCTTCAATCAAGCTGAAGTTGAAAAGCAAAAAGAGCGCAAGAAAGAGGCTAAAGAAGTAGAAGCTCTCCCAAAAAGAGCAGAGGCTTCAGCTGATGATCCTGTTCGGATGTATCTTAAAGAGATGGGTTCTGTTCCTCTTCTTTCAAGAGAAGAAGAAGTTGAAATTTCTAAGAGAATTGAAAAAGCGCAGATGCAAATTGAACGAATCATCATGCGTTTTCGTTATTCAACAAGTGAAACAATTTCTATTACTAATTATTTAATTAGCACAAAAGAGAGACTTGATAAAATAGTTACAGAGAAAGAGATTGAGGATAAGCATCTTTTTGTAAAAATGATGCCTAAACTTAAAGATCTTTTGAGAGAAGAAGACGAGCAATTAGAAAAGTATTTGTTAGAGCTTAGAAAAGAGTCTCTTTCAAAAGTAGAGCGAGTCAAAATTTTAGAAGAGGTTGAAAAAAGTAGAATTCGCACTCAATCTTACTTACGAAGAATGCGTTTTCGCTACACGTTGATTGAAGACTTTGGCGAAGTTATTCTGACTAGCTATGAAAGATTTCTTACTTTAGAAAAAGAGATTTCCGAGCTTGCACCAAGAGCTGAGAAAAACCGATTCGCATTAGCTAAGTTACTTGCATCAAAGAGAAAGCTATTAAAAAAAGAGCTTGCTGCAGGCAGAACTCTAGATGAGTTTAAAAAAGATGTCAGAATGCTTCAGCGCTGGATGGACAAGAGTCAGGAAGCTAAACGTGAGATGGTTGAATCAAACTTACGCCTTGTGATCTCGATTGCAAAAAAATACACAAATAGAGGCTTATCTTTCTTGGATTTGATTCAGGAAGGGAATATGGGTCTTATGAAGGCTGTTGAAAAATTCGAATATAGACGTGGGTATAAGTTTTCAACTTATGCTACGTGGTGGATAAGACAAGCTGTTACAAGAGCTATTGCAGACCAGGCAAGAACAATTCGTATCCCTGTCCATATGATTGAGACAATTAATAAGGTGTTAAGGGGCGCTAAAAAGCTTATGATGGAGACGGGAAAAGAGCCTACTCCAGAAGAGCTTGCAGAAGAATTAGGTCTCACTGCTGATAGGGTTCGAGAAATTTACAAAATTGCCCAACATCCTATTTCCCTTCAAGCAGAAGTTGGAGATAGTGGGGAGAGTCAGTTTGGAGATTTCTTGGAGGATACAACAACAGAATCTCCTGCCGATGCTACAGGATACTCTATTTTAAAAGACAAGATGAATGAAGTTTTAGCAACGCTTACAGATCGTGAAAAGACTGTCTTGATTGAAAGATTTGGGTTGCTTGACGGCAAACCTAAAACTCTTGAAGAGGTCGGGGTATACTTTAAAGTTACACGTGAAAGGGTAAGACAGATTGAGGCTAAAGCTTTAAGAAAGATGAGACACCCAACGAGAGCTAAGCAATTGCAAGCATTCCTGGAAGCTGTAGAGAAGGGAGATGGAGCGTAGCGGGTTTGAACCGCTGGCCTCAACAATGCCATTGTTGCGCTCTACCAACTGAGCTAACACCCCAAAAAAATCATAGCTTAAGTATGCAATGAGGAGGTATTTTGAAGCAAGAGGTATCAACCATCTTTTCAACGATTACCGATGTTCCGACAGATGCAATTTTTGGCATAAACGATCTTTTTTTAAATGATTCAAGAAGAGAGAAGGTTAATCTAACTGTTGGAATTTTCATTGAGGAAGATGGAAAGTCGGCCCAAATTTTACCTTCAGTTCGCTTAGCAGAGGAAGAGATTTTACGGACAAGCGAGACGAAAAATTATCTACCCATTGATGGGGATCTTGAATACATTCAAGCTACTAAAGAACTTATTTTTGGCAAAAAAGATCTATCACGAATCTATGGCGCTCAAACAATAGGTGGAACTTCTGCGCTTCGCATTCTGGCTGATTTTGTAAGACGCGAAATTTCTAAGACAATATATATTTCTGACCCAACATGGGAGAACCATGAAAATATTTTTAGGAGAGCCAATTTTAACATTCAGAAGTATTCGTATCCCGATCATGTTTATGAGCAATTAGAAAAAATTCCAGACCATTCTGTTGTGTTGCTTCATGCCATGTGTCACAATCCAACTGGAAAAGATCTATCGTTTAAAGATTGGGAAAAGTTAGAAATAGTTTTTAAGCAAAAACAATTAATTCCGTTTTTTGATTCAGCTTACCAAGGTTTTGGAAAAGGGATTGAAGAAGATGCTTTTGCCATGCGACATTTTTTAGAAAAAGGGCATGAGTGTTTTGTTGCTCACTCGTATTCAAAATCATTTTCCCTTTATGGGGAAAGAGTTGGTGCGTTATTTGTTGTAATGAAAAATGATTTATTAGTCGATCGAATGAAAAGAAATATTAGGTCTTTGATAAGAACTAATTACTCAAATCCACCAAGGCATGGGGCTCATATTGTAAAGCTAATTTTACAAACACCTAAGCTCCGTTTTATGTGGGAGAAAGAAATTGAGTTTGCAAGAAAACGGATGCAAATTTCTCGCAAAATTTTTAGTGAGAAAATCCAAAAAGCGATTCCAAAAAATAAGTTTTCTTTTTCCAGTGAAGGAAACGGCTTTTTTGCTTTGCTTGGGCTAACAGATGAGCAGTCAAATAGGTTAAGAATAGAGTTTGGGATTTATTTAGCCCCTAGAGCGAGAGTAAACTTAACAGCGTTGACAACTAAAAACATAGACTACGTTGTCGAATCGATTGCAAAGGTTTTATGAAAAAAACAGCAGCCTCCTATTTTTTATTAGCTCTTCTTCTATTTATTTTGTTACATCTGCCTGATCTTTTTGTCAGTAATCTACGAAGTAAAACTTTGTTTGCAGAGGGAAGATTTCCGACCAAAAAGCTTTTAGAAGGTGAGGGTGAGCTGTTAGCACTAAAAATTGAAAATAAAAAAATTAAAGATGACCTTGAAGAGATAAGAACTTGGATTGAGTCTGTTGATAGAATAGAGACTCATGTAAAAAGAATAGAATCTCTTTTGCAAGACAAAAATTATTCTAATTTATACCAAACGAGAATTCGTAATTTATTAAGGCTTTTAGAAAAAGAAGTTTATTCTGTCGAAGCAAAAGTCATATTTAGAGATCCTACATTTTGGGGAAGTGGTTTTTGGATTGACAAGGGAGAAAAAGAGAACCGTGACTTGAAGACTCAGATTATAGCAAAAAACAGCCCAGTTCTTTTAGGGGATTGTTTAATCGGAATAATTGAAACTGTTGAAGAAAAAAAATCGTATGTGCGGCTTTTAACAGATTCAGGGCTTACTCCTGCAGTAAGGGCAATAAGAGGAGAGGAGGCAAATCTTGCTCTTTTGGAAAAAGTATGTTTGCTTGAAGAGCAGTTGCAAAGTATAGAAGGAGTTGGAACCCCTCAATTTTTTGAAGAGCTCTCGGAGATAAAAAAAGCGTTAAGTGAATCATCGCAAACTCTTTATTTAGCAAAAGGTGAATTAAGAGGGTCTAGCTACACTCTTTGGAGGAGTCGTAGCAGCGTGCTCAGAGGGATAGGATTTAATTATGAATTTTCAGATGAAGAGGGAAGAGCTCATACGATTCATGATAAACTCAAGCACCCCCTTTTACAAGTTGGAGACCTTTTAGTAACAAGCGGTTTAGACGGTGTATTTCCCCCAGGGCTCTCTGTTGCTAGAGTCATAAAAATCTTTTCTCTAAAAGAGGGCGATTTTGCCTATGAAATAGAGGCTAGCTTAACGGCTGGAAATCTCGATCTCATTACAGAAGTTCAGATCTATCCACCCTATTCTAAAGATTTCTGATGCTTAAAAGAGCCCTCTATTAGATCTTTTTCCAGTAGGTGTGGTTGTGGAATAGTTGTAAGGTCCAATCTGCTTTCAAGAAATTTATGAATACACTCATTGTATAACATTCTCCACTCATATTGTTGCAAATCGTTATCATAAAATAAGCTATCTGGAGGAACTTGCTCCATGTTTCGTATTGCATGGTATAGTTCTTGGCAGGTAAATAGAGTTGTGTTTGAATCCCGCTCTTCAATAGAGGAGGGGTTGCAATTTTTGGTATTAGAAATTTCAACGATTGTCAGCATTGAAATACAAAATCCCAGAGCCATCATATTGTCTTGACGATTAATTATTTCTTTATCTGCCCACGGATGTGAGGGAGTTTTTTGAAATAGAGTTTCTAACTCATCTTCTTGTGATTGAAATAAGAGGAGAAGGGCTGAAATTGTAGATTGAGGTGAGGTCTCTTTATTTAGATGCAAGTATTTGGTTAAAAGCAGTTTGTTTGATAAGTGGATTGCGTTTACTCCATATGAAGAGACTCCTGTCAGAGTAGCTATATCAATTTGAGGGATAGGTATAATAACTTTTTTAGCAAGTTGGCAGGGGCACATCTTTACAAGAAGGTAGGGTATCCAAAGGGTAAAAACATGGAAAGCAATAGAAATAATTTTTCTTATGCACGATTTATTTTTTCCTAAGGGATTTTCAAATAACTCGGGAATCAGAGGGAAGGACTTTCCAATAGAGACTAGCAAAATTACCTCGGGGTTTGATTTTAAGAGAATTATATTTAAATATCAAGATTATATAAAGAGAAAAAATGAGATATAGTTAATTTTAAATCAAATGAATATAAGATCTAAAAAATTTTACCTGCTTCTTAGCCTTCACTTAAGACATCATTATCAAGTTTGATCACTCGCTTCACTCTCCAGTTTGTGGATAAAATTTGGGCAAATTTTTGTTAAATTTTTCTAAACATTATAAATTTAACTTTTTAGTGAGTTTTTTAACAGGGCCATGCATCTCTAACTTAGGTGTTTTGAGAGGAAGCCAGCGAGTTTCATCATATCAATAGAATCTTTTCCAATTACTTTTGTTAAAAGCTTATCTGGAACAATTTTTCTTTTATTGGAGGGGTCTTGTAGATTTTTTTCTTTGATATAGCCCCAGATTTTCTTAGTAGCATCTCCTCTTGAAACTGCCTCTTCGCCAATAACAGCACTTAGTTCTTTGGAAGGCTTTAGCAAAGAGTTTCTTCCCTTTCTTGCCCCTTTTGCAGGTTTTTCATACGGAGTCTTCTCATAATTTTTGTATTTTTCGGAAAGTTCGCTTAAATCGTTTACAATCACGTTACAATCAGGAAATGAGGAGCAGGAGTAGAAAGTCTTTCCAAAACGGGAGCGTCTTTTAGTAATTTGTCCCAGGCAACCAATAGCAGGGCACTTTGGTAAATCTTCGTCATGCGCCTCCCCTTTTTTGGGGATATTTACTATTCCTTTGCACTCAGGGTATTTTGCGCAACCTAGAAAATGGCCAAATCTACTTTTCCGCACTTTCATTTCACCTGAGCAAATAGGGCAGGGTTGTTCCCAGTTAAAATCGTCTGAAAAATCTGCCTTGTTAAACGAGGTATCTTCAATGGGGGCTGTATATTTACAGTCAGGGTATTTGCTGCAGCCAAGAAAATATTTGTCACCTGCCCAAACTTTTTCAACAGGCGATCCGCAATCTGGGCAGACCAAATCAGTCTTAATTCGAGGAACTTTTGCCTCTTTTTCAGCAAGTGTAACAGCTGGGTAAAAATCGTCCCAAAACTGTTTTAAAAAGGCTTTCCAATCAACATCAGTCTCTGCAATTTTATCTAGATCGTTCTCCATTTGTGCGGTAAACTGGATATCCATAATTTTTGGAAAATTTTCTTCCAACATCTGACAGATAATTTTTCCAAGTTCTGTTGGTTTTAAAGAACCTTTTTCTTTAACTGTATAAGCTCTGCTGACAATTTTTTGCATGATGCTCGTGTAGGTAGAGGGGCGTCCAATTCCAGACTTTTCAAGCTCTTTAATCAGGGAGGCCTCTGTAAAACGGGGAGGAGCTTTTGTAAAAGATTGGTTTGCAAATGTATTTATAAGATCAAGAGCTTCACCCTCTTTTAGGTCTGGTAAGCTTTTCTCGGAATCTTCATTTGTTTCCTCTTCGGTATCTTGCATCTCTTTATAGACTGCAAGAAAACCAGGAAATTTTAATAAAGAGCCGGTCGCGCGAAGAACGAGGTTGTTGTCAGTTATAATATCAGAAGAGATTGTGTCGTAGATTGCATTTGTCATTTGAGATGCAATAAATCTTTGCCAAATCAGAAGATAGAGTTTTTTTTGATCGCTTGTAAGATAAGAGCTGATGAGGTCTGGCGATCTTTGTAAATTTGTAGGTCTTATCGCTTCATGAGCATCTTGTGCAGTTTTTTTTGTAGAAAAGATGTTAGGCTTTTCAGGAAGTGATTTTTTCCCATATTTTTCAGAAATATGCTCTCTTGCATGGGTAATTGCCTCTGGAGATGCTCTTACAGAGTCAGTTCGCATATACGTAATAAGACCTTCTGTTCCCTCTTTACCAAGATCGACCCCTTCATAGAGGCTTTGAGCAATTTGCATTGTTTTTGTAGCAGAAAAGCCGTAGTGTCTTGCAGCCTCTTGTTGCAAGGTAGAAGTGATAAATGGGGGAGAAGGAGATCTTTTTTTCTCCTTTTTCGAAACGGTTTCAATTTTGTAAGTTGCTTTTTCAAGAAGATTTTGAATTTCTAGAGCCTTTTTCTCATTTGAAATAAGATACGCTTTTTTCCCTGCGATCTTCTCTTTCTCTACTTTAATCCCATCTACTGCGTAGAGGTTAGCCTCAAATTTTAAGGTAGCACCTTTTTTTTGCTTTAAATTAGAGCCTAAATTCCAGTATTCAACTGGTGTAAAAGCATCTATAGCACGCTCTCTATCAACTACTAGTTTTAGTGCAACTGATTGAACTCTTCCAGCTGATAATGAGCCAGTTTGCCCCTTTCTTGGAATTTTTTTGTGTAGCAGGGGAGAGATTTTATAACCTACCATTCTGTCTAAAAGACGCCTTGCTTGCTGGGCATTAACAAGGTGTAAATCGATCTCTCTTGGTGTTTTAAGAGCCTCGTTTACAGCGTCTTTTGTAAATTCATTAAAGGTTACTCTCTTGTATTTAGTGTTTTTTGGTAATACAGACGCGATGTGCCAAGCTATAGCCTCCCCTTCTCTATCAGGGTCGGGTGAAAGATAGACTAAATCTACGTCCTTTGCTGCTGATTTTAATTTCTTAACAACCTCTTCTTTTCCTGAGAGAATTTCGTATTCAGGGGCGAATTTATTTTCGACATCGATTCCGAATTTTTTGCTAGGCAGATCTATAACATGTCCGATAGAAGATTCAAAAGAGTAGTTTTTATCAAGAAACTTCCTCAATGTTTTCATTTTTGTGGGAGACTCAACAATGATTAATATTTTTTTCACAGATATGACCTACTATAATAAATCTTTTATTAATCTATAATTGTTAATTTGGAAAGGGTAATATTTTATTCCTATATAAATATAACAAATCAAAGATCTTGTATTTAGGCATGTCGAAACAAAAAACCTATTCGATTTTGTTGCATCTGCAGATTTTAATTTCTGTCGATTCTGCCTTTTACTTATAATCATTACCCGCTTTGCCTAACTTAAATCGGTTAGCGGCTCTCTTGAAAAACTCTCTATTTCAGTAGGTTTTTCCCTGTAATTTGACTACAAAGATAGGATGATTTCCCTATTTAAGACAAGGAAATTTAAAAATTAGAGTGCATAGAGGTAACCAATGAGTCATCAAAAAATAGACTCGTTTCAAAGAAATTTTTTTCTTTTAAAAAGATGGAGCTTAATAAATTTTCCGAGTTTTTCTTTTCTGGCAAATTCTCTAAGACAAATTTTTTCTGAAAGATAGCAAAAAAAGAGCTGTTAAATACTTCAGGTTCTTTTACGGCTGCACCTAAAGATATAGCTTTTACCGAATTTTTTAAACTTAGTACTGGTGAAGAAAAATTCGGGTGAGCGATCATAAAATTCACTGAATGAGTTAATTCAAGATTTTCTACGCAATCTAGTGTGGAAATAGATTGATTTAGTTGAAAGTCGTCTGTTGCAATAGCTACATAATAGGTCGATTTTTCGATTAAATTTTTAAAAGATAACTCCCCCTCTTTCATAAAAATAACATTTGGGAAGAGAGTCATGAGCTTTTCATACTCTTTTTGAATTTGTGAAGAAGTTGCTCTATAAAGTACATAAATTGCATGAAGAGGCGAAAAATGTAGCTTATAGTTTTCTAAAGAAGAGGTGAGAAATTTTGGGCTATCGTTTGAAAGAATCACAAGATCAACAGCTTTTTTGTCTTGATCTAAACTCATTTGAGTTGGATTGAAAGAGTCATCAAGCGGATTATATTTTTCTTGCTTTTTCAAATGTTTCATAAGCTTTACTTGTAGATTGCTGATAACTGTGTGCTCCCTGATTGGGTTGCTATCATTAATAATGTATTGAATATCTGGGATAAAAAGAGAGTGAGTAGGAGCCATTTCAATCATAGGGACCATAAACGCAAAATCATCAGCAGAGGGAAGAAATTTCCCTTTGTAGAGAAAGTCTTTTAATTTAATCATTTTAAAAAGACCTGCATAGAAGGTTCTCAACATGCTTATGCAAAAAGGTATATCCCTTATGTTGTTATTAATTAAGTCTTTATCGCTTATGCATACGCCATCTTTTTTTTCATATTTAGGGTGGTTGATTGCCATTGAATATGTGAGCCAAACATCTGGATTTTGATAAAAATGGTTCACATCTTTTAAGACATTTTCATGTGCAAGCCAATCATCACCATCTAAACAAACGATGATTTCATCATTTCTGCAAGATACATATGCTTTATAAAGATTTGCAAGCTTTAAGCGTCTTTCAGTATTGTGAATTAGTGTCACTTTGTCTTCGATTCGATGGTCTTTGATAAATTTTTCTACTTTTTCATAAGTTTTATCAGTTGAGCAATCGTCTATGTAGATCACCCTGAAATTTTTATACGTTTGATCAAAAACAGATAAGAGATTTTTTTCACAATAAATTTCATTATTGTAAGAAGCTATTACTACAACAAAAGATTTTTGTTCTGTTACAGGGTATTTAGCATGGAGATTTCTTGTGATTCGATGCTCTTCTCTTGATAGATGCCCTTGAGGAGGTTTTTGTTTTTCTGTGACAGGAAAATATTGAACGGAGGGTTGTTGGTATTTGTTATTTTTATAAGCATTATGAAGTCGATGAATTCTTCGATAGGGAAAATATGAGAGTAGAGCAAAACAGGTGAGAATAATTGTTAATGCATTAAACAGAATCTGGTGCTTTTTCATATAAGTAAAAGTATAGATCTTTAGTCCCATTTCTCACAATAAAAAGGGGAAAATGAAGCTTTGTAGCTCTCCTCTCTTTTTTTTGACAGATTGAATTGAGGCTCTTTAAGTTTATCAAAAAATTGCTCAAGAGAGTCTACCCTTACTCCAGATTTATGAAGAGGGACTTGTCTCTCTCCAAGAAAATATAGAGGTTTATCAAAGTATAGAAAATCGTAACCGATAGATGAGTAATCACCTAAATAGACATCAACTCGATTAAGTAGAGGGTAGATAAGAGGCATTTCAAATAAGACTCGTAAGCTCTCTTGCGTTTTGTCGAAACTAAGTGCTCTATAAACGTCTGCAGGATAATATTTTTCTAAAAGAGGATGAATTTTAATAATTAGATTCATTTCAGCTGGAAGCATCGCGATCAGATTTTTCCAATTTGCAAAAAAAGATGTTCCAGTTTCTTGATCATGCCATGTCGGAGCATAGAGAATAGTCTTTTTTAGAGGGGGTAAAAAAAGTTCTGCATCAATCAGATTGTCATAAAACTGTTTGAATTTTTTGTAGTACGCAAGTCTAAAATTTCCAATAAGAAGAGAGTTTTCATTCTCTTTAAATTGCTCTTTTTGTCTCTCTCCATAGAGTAATATAAAGTCTTGATTTGTTTCAGGAATCATTGTCGGGTCATAATACCCTTTATCAGAGAGCCCATGTGGGCAATAGCAGTAGCGCATTGTATGAATATTCATCGCTTGATAAGCAGCTTGTAGCTCCTCTTTTGCATATTTTGTAGATAAAATTAGCATATCATACGATTCAGAGAGCTGTTTCAAATTGATCGGAGAATAAAAAAGATCTACAAACGGATAGTATTTTTTTGCAACTTGATAAGTTGTAGCATCATCAACTAGCAGGGGACAATTTAAAAAATGAGCAAGAGGAGATAAGTGATCGAGGTGATGAAAGAAGGGGCCACTAAGTAGAGCTACTTTTTTAAAGGAAGTGAAGTTCGTTTTCAAAGTAGGTTTCATATGTTGTCTTTATAATATGTGCAAGTTCTTCATAAGGAGCGTTTTTATCAAAAGCATAAGAGAAAAGAGTTTTTCTTGCATCGCTATAAATATCTGGTTTTTCTAGATCTTTAAAAAGTTTTTCTAAAGAGGTCATATAACCTGTGTGATGGATGGGGCTTTTTTCTTGACTCAAGAAGAAAATTGGACGGTCAAAGTAAAGAAAATCGTAATTGATTGATGAGTAGTCTCCAATTAGTATGTCCACTCTGCTTAAAAGAGGGTATACAGGGGGAAATTCGTCTAGAAATTTAATGTTAGGCAAGTCTTCGTATTTTTCTTTAAGGCCATAAAAAAGACCTTTTAAAAGTATATTTGGATGAAGCTTGATAAATAAGTTGTAAGAGGAGGGGAGATGCTTCAGAATAAAAATTAAAGACTCCTCAGTATCTGGATTTCCCCAAGTGGGAGCAAAAAGGAGTGTTTTTTGTTTTTTTTCAAAACGGAGTTTTTTTTCTAAAACTGTTTCGTAAAAACTTTTGTGTTTTTCATAAAATTTTGCCCTGTAGTTTCCTACTACTATTTGTTGATAAAAGTGTGGTAAGAGATTTTTCTTAGATAAGATGTCAACCATCTGTTTCCCATAAGTAAGTACGATTTTTTCATCTATTAAACCAGCCAAGTTATCTTTATCAGAGTTTCCGTGCGGAAGCCAAATCGAGAGGAGTTTTTTTCTTAATTTGTGTTCATCAAAAAAAAAGAGGGGAGCAATAAGTTTTTTTGGAAAGCAGGTAAAAATAACGTCGTAATCTTTTACAATAGATTCAGAAAAAGAGAGAGGGGAGCAAAGTTTTAGATTTGTCTTAGGATAAAAATCTCTAGCCAACGAGTGGATATATTCATTTGTAAGGATTAACGGAATTGAGAGTAGATCTGCAAGGGGTAGTATATGATCAAGATACTGAAAGTCAACGCCATACAAAAAAGCTGCAGATTTATGCATTTTGATCTTCTAGGAGTAGAGGTTTTTTCTTTATCTTAGCTTTTGGTCTAATTTTTTGCAGTGGATAGAGAGACCTTTTTTTAAGATCGCTATTAATTTTTTTTTGCTCCCCGATTTTTTTTTTAAGCGAACTTATTTGTTCTAAGTAGACTGTAATTTCGGGCACATCAAAAATTGATGATTTATTTAATAGAAGAGCTTTTCTCTTTTTTTGTAATAATAAGCTCTCTTTTTTAAGCTCTCCGTTGTCTTGGATCGAAGTGTGTGTAGTTGAGCCTTGTATAAGATACGATTCTTCCATCTTCAATCTAGATAAAAGCTCTCTTAAACAGAGCACTTCTTTTTCTAAATCGTGTAATCCATCTTCTTCCATATTAATTTATCGTATACAATACTCTACGATATGGAGCAAGTAAGGAAATGGTTTTTAGAAAATAGGCGGGTTTTCCCTTGGAGGGAAGAGAAAAATCCGTATGCTGTTTTGGTTTCAGAAATTATGCTTCAGCAGACAAGAGCTATAGTTGTTGTTCCCTATTTTGAAAAATGGATGAAAAAATTTCCAAATTTAGAGGCGCTTTCAAGAGCATCAGAAGAGGAGGTAATAAAACTTTGGGAGGGGTTAGGCTACTACTCAAGGGCTAGGAATTTACTTGCGCTTTCTAAACTGTTAGTTCATCAAAATTTTGGTAATATTCCCCAATCATATGAGGAGCTTTTGCGGTTAAAAGGAATAGGCCACTACACAGCAGGTGCTATCGTCTCATTCGGATATGGGAAAAAAGAGGCTGCGCTTGATGGGAATGTTATTCGGGTAATTACAAGATTGGTTGCATTTGAAAAACAGGCAAATAAAGAGATAAAAACTCTTCGAAAAATTGTTTATGATTTTTTGCCTGATGTAGAACCAGAAATAGTTATGGAGGGTTTAATTGAGCTTGGCGCTACAATTTGTATGAAAAAACCGCTCTGTCAGAAGTGTCCTCTAAAAACAGATTGTTTAGCTTTTAAAAATGGAAATACAGAAAAGTTTCCACTCTTGCCAAAGAAAAAGAAAATCACAAAACTTTTTCGATTTGTAGGTTGTATAACCTTTCAAAATGAGTATCTTGTAAAACTTCCTGAAAAAGGTAAAATCATGTCAAGTCTTTATGAATTTCCCTATATTGAAGCAGAGGAAGATTTTATTTTTACGAAATTCCAAAAAAAAATTGAAAACCAGTTAGGTCTTAGATTGAAGCTTATCTCTCCACTCAAAAAAGAAAAACATCATTTTACAAGATATCAAGCCGATTTATTTCCTTTTCATTTTGAAGCGATTCAAAAAAAAGAGATAACAGGGTGTGTTTGGGTTTCTAAAAATACGCTCTTTGAGCTTGCCTTTTCAGCAGGTCATCGCCGTATTAAGAATAAAATAGATTTTTAGTGTCTAAAAATAGGGTTATAAGTATGGTGACTCTATGCAGACAAGAGAGTTTTGGCAGCAGCAAGGTTTAGAACATGTTATTCCTAAAGGATTTGGACAATTTCCTGAGGGATTTGACGTACACGATGTTTTAAGAAGTTTATCGCAAGAGATCGGGTATCAAAGTGTTATTGATTTCGGCTGCGGGTATGGAAGATTGTGTGAAAGCTTTGACCCTGAAAAATATTTAGGGATCGATGTTAATTTGCAGCTAATTGAAGATGCGAAAGCAAAATTTCCAAACTATAAATTTACTCCTTTAACAAATGAGGTAATGGGGGCAGAACTCTATCTTGCTTATACTGTTTTTCTTCATCTAAGTGATCGAGAGCTTCATGAAGCACTAAAGCAATTTCGTTGTAAATGGCTAATTGTTGCTGAAATTTTAGGCAAAGAGTGGCAAAGAGATGGCGATCCAAAAGTGTTTAGTCGCGATTTGTCTGACTATGTTCAGCTTTTGCGCTCTCATGATCTTGTTTTGCATAAACATGTAAGGCGCGGTTACAAAAGATACCAAGATATTCCTTGGTATAAAGGGAAAAATACCGATATTTCATTTCTTGTTTTCCGTAAATGCCTCAAAAATCCGCTTTGTTAACAGTGCTATCATACTTTGAATTTTGAGTTGAAAGGAAAGAATTTGTCTGGTATTTTTTAACCATGCAAATAAAATTTCCAACACAAGAAAATTATGAGCCTTTTGATCTCAAGGCTTTTTTGTTTAAGTACAAAGATAAGATCTTAATGGGAAGTGCCTTTTTTTTGATGGGACTTACTTTTTTTATAAAGCTAGTTACTGGGAATGAGAGGGCTCTAAATGAATTTCATCATTCAAATCTCTTGCAAGAGAGATGTAGGTTGGGGCAAGAGGTAGATCTTAAGGAAATTTCTTCTTTAATAAAAACTCATAAAGAGTTAGCTCCTCTTTTTTCGTCTTACCTAGAAGAGGCCCATGCTCTTAAAGGTGATACTAAAAAAGCAAAGCAATTATCAGATGCTTCATTAAAACGGCTCTCTTTTTTAGATCCATGCTATAAAGAGTTTGCGCGAACTTCTTTGTTTATTCAAGAGGGAAAGTATGACGAGGCTCTAGCTAGATCTCTACTTATGAAAAAAGAGATGAACAAAGATAAATTTCCTAACTTGTTTGCGTTAAATTTAGTAAGAATTGCCTTTTTAGAAACTTTACTAAAGAGTCCGTCGTCCTCTGCAAAATGGGAAGAAGCAAAAGAGGCAGCTTCGAATGAAGTATATCTTCATTTCACTGAAGATGACCTCACTCTGTTCGATTTATATCTCTAATTTTGAAAAAAGGTAAAGCTCCCAAGAAAAAGGAGCTTTACGTGCTTAAATCAATTTATAAGATTTATTTGGTATCACAAGAGCCTGAGCAATTGCAGATATGAAGGGCGATTGATTTTCCTGCAATCAGTCCTACAAGCGCAAATATAACCAGTGGCAAAAAAATACTAAGCAAAATAGCTACGATTGCTGTTGCAATTGAGCTAACTTTTTCTTTACAAGCAAGCTCCATTCCAGTATACAAGATTTTTTTTACATGTTTTGGAAATAAGGCTCCTATGATTCCTAAAATCATACATAAGAGAATGGACCACAATATCATAGCCCCTCCCCAAACGAGGGTAAAAATTGCTGTAAGCACAAAAACTGTGCATAGGCAAATTTCTACACCATATTTTTTCACTTTGTTTTCTAGTTCTGATACCGTGAAACCATTACGAGGTTTTTGCTCGTTATCCATAATTATGTCCCCTCTTTTATTAACTTCACCTTATGAATCACCTCTATTTTTTGCAAGGGTGGGGGATAATTTTTTTTTGACTGGTTGCAAGGTTTATAAGAAAGGGATACAATAGCTTCTATTTAAGTATTTTTTGAAGGACTGATTTGTAGGAATGCTCGTAGAAAAACAGATATCGATTTCAAGCTATCTTAAGGTTTTAAATTCCGGAATCGCCCTTTTTTTTAGCTTAACGATGCTTATCCCTCTCTCCGCATTCATTTTTTCAGTCTTAGTCGATTCTCATGATTTACATAAAAAAAGTGGCGCCTCTTTATTTTTTCAAGATAAAGAGGGCGAAAAAAAGAGGGTGTCGCTTACTGATCAAAAACTTGAGAATTCTTTTATCTCACTTAATAATAACGAATTGAAAGCTGTTTTTTTCCCCGATTTTGAAAAAGAGTTTGTTGTTTTAGAGCATACGCAAAGACCTGATTTAGTCAAAAAAGAGGATCTGTTTATAGTTGGTCTCGAGAGTAGTCAAGAAAAAAGACTCGCCTACCAAGGGGAGAAAATATATTTAACATGTAAGAATGGGCAGGAAATTTCGTTTGCCTTAAGTCAAACTCCTTTTTGGTGTCAATTTTATGAAAAAGAGTGTGGGCGGTTTGAGGTTCAGTTTGCAGCTGAGTTTAAAGGAGTAGATAAAACCTCTTTATATTCAGATAATCAGATGTTTGTGGTTGATTTAAAGAAGGATTTTTCAACTGGTGCAATCTTTTGTGAAAACAAGTTAGCTTTAATCTCTCAATTTTTAGCAAAAGTAAAGATCTATGAGCCTGATCTTTTGATTCAAATCTATGGAGGAAAGAGTTTTGAGGGCGTAAAAGGGTTGTATAGAATGATTAGTGGTTCTGACTCTTTTTTTATAAAGGAGGGCGAGTTTTTTGTGTGGCGAAATGGAAAATTGGAGCAGGAGAAAAATAGAACGCAAAATGCCCCTCTTTTGCTAGTTAAGTCACTAGATTCTTTCAAGTGTGAAATAGTTGTATGGGATTCTGAAGGAATTTATAATAAGTTTATTACAATTCCTTTGACAAAGAGTGCTCCATCAAATTTAAAAATAGGGGAGTTTTTTAGTAAAATTCACCAAAGAACAGATGTTTCAGTTACCTGTCAGCTGCATGGGAGAAATGTGATAGTCAGAAAAGGGGATTGGCTTCTTTGTCAAAAAGGGCAGTTTCGTAACTTACGAACAGCAGATGAGATCAAAGATTATTTAAGGTATGCTTTAAAGGGAGAACTGTTTATTTTTGATGGTATTGTAAAGAAAGAAGGGGTAACTTTGTTTACAGGACATTTATTCAATGAAGAGAGGACGGCTTTAAAAAAGGTCGAAATCGCCCTAGCAGAAAGAAAAAAAGCGCCTCCTTCAAAGAAGAAAGAGACAAAAGTAGCACCTCAGCAGGTAAGAGATGAATAACTATTTTTTAACAATAAGTTTACTTATTTTTAGTAAATTGCTGCCACAAACAATTGAAGAAAAATTGGCATCTTTTGAAGAGAGTAAACAGATTGATAAAAAGGAAATCGCAGGAGAAGCTCCAAGGGTCAATTCAATGTTAAGCTCTTTAAGAAAAGAGCTTAAGAACAAATACTTAGTTGTAAATCGCTTGATAAAAGAAGACGCTCCCGAAAATGAGTATGGGGAGTTATTAGAAGATATTAATCTTCTTCGCTCTGAAATTTACGAAGTTGAGGGAAAATTTAGAGATGACCAGATAGGAGAGATTTTAAAAGAGGGTGACTCTTACGGAATTTGGGAGCAAGAGGAGATTAATGTATCTCAGTTTATTGTTGAGTATGGGTCGCAAGACTATCTTTATGTAATACCTCAAGAGGTTGCGTCAATTAAGTTGCAGCTCCACTCGTCACTTATGATTCCAAGAGAGAGCTACCCCTCTTTAATTGAAGCGATTCTTAAGTATAATGGAGTTGGTATTAAAGAGGTTAATGCCTATACAAGACAGCTTTATGTTCTCAAGCAAGACTTAGCAGCTGTAAGTGTGATAGCATCGCTAAAGTATGAATTAGACGCTCTTGACCCGAAGACAAGAGTTGCCTATTTGTTTTCCCCTGCAGCAGAAAATCTCAAGAGTGCATTTTATTTTTTAGAAAGAATTAGAGATCCAAAATCGACTTTTATTTACCAAGTTGGTCCAAAAATTGCACTTATTGGACTCCAGGAAGATGTAAAAAAACTTGTAGTGATGTGTGAAAATATATGGGAAGCGAAGTTACCTAAAATTACAAGGGTTGTGCCGACAACGCGAATGAATGCTGATGATGTCATTAAAGTGTTAAAAAATTATTTTAATGGACTTTCAGATTCTTCAAAAACAATGGTTTCGATGAAAGGAGGGCACGATCTTTCAGTAATTCCTCTTGCCAAAGAGAGTGGTGTGATATTGATTGGAAGTTCTGATATTGTTGAAAGAGCTGAATCTATTGTCAAAGAGACTGAAGGGCAAATGGATGATCCATCGGAGCTTACAGTCTACTGGTATACTTGCAGCCACACAAATCCTGTCGATTTAGCAGAAATTTTAGAGCAAGTCTACGGCTCTTTGATTATTTCTAAGTTAGAAGGAGGGGATGCAAAAGGGGTTGAGAGTAGCGATAATTACGATCTAATTACAAATCAAGAGCCTATCCCTTCGCTTCAGCCAGAAACTCAAGGGAATTCCTTCCCTGGAGGGGCAGAGACCTATAGGGGTTGGGAGTCCCTTTCTGGGGGCGGCAATAAGAAAAAAATTGCGCAAGAGAATCAGCAAGAGCAAGCGAAAGGAAAAAAACATAATTTCATTCCCTATCCTGCTACTGGCTCTATTTTAATGGTTGTTCGTAAAGATACACTTCCAAAAATTAAAGAAGTTATTAAAAGATTAGATATTCCAAAAAGAATGGTAGAGCTTGAGGTTCTTCTATGCGAAAGAATGCTCCAAAACTCGACAAGAACAGGAATTAATCTATTAAAAATTGGAACAAATGCTTCTCAAACCAAGACGGGTGGAGTTAGCTACGATAGAACTGATGCACCAATTGTTAAAGGGATATTTGAATTCTTTTTTTCAAGACCTTCATCAAAAGTGTTTCCTGCATTTGATGTAACGTACAATTTTCTTCTCTCACAAGAGGATGTAAGAGTTTCTGCATGTCCTTCTGTGATTACCTTAAACCAAGTTCCCGCAACAATTGCTATTACAGATCAGATTTCAATCAACAACGGAGCCTCTCCTGTCGATACGCAAAGTAATAAAGTTTTTTTCCAAGACTCTTATGAGAGGGCAGATTTTGGTATTACAATGACTTTAACTCCAACCATTCATGAACCAGATATCGATGACCCTAATCAACAAATTTATGTTACTTTAGACAATAATATAGCTTTTGAGAATATTAAAAGAGATAGTCAAAAAGATAGGCCAGATGTTCATAAAAGAACTGTCAAAAATCAAGTTAGGATTGCAGATGGTCAGACGATTATTTTAGGCGGTCTTCGTAGCAAAATGGCAGAAGATAAAAATGAAAAAATTCCATTTTTAGGCGAACTTCCGGGAATCGGAAAGTTATTTGGAACAACTGTTTTAAATGATAAGTCAAATGAAATGTTTATTTTCATTAAACCAAGAGTAGTTCATGATCCTAAGCAAGATTTGCTTCGGATTCGTGAAGATAGACTTAAAAAAAGGCCTGGCGACATAGAGTTTTTGCTTGATAAAATTAAAGAGGCGAGACAGAGAAAAGAATCAAGATTATTTGAGCGCAGTTTCAACCTTTTCTTCGGAGATCCAAATGACCCGACTACTCAATTTTGATAAATATGCAGCGCTTGAAGCAGTTGCAGATCAATCAGGGCTTTCCTTTGAAAAAGATCTTTTAAAATTTGAGTTCATTACAGAAAAAATAAAAGTCCTTCCTTACGCATATGTGAAGAAAAAATGCATCATTCCGCTAAAAGAGGAAGAGGGTGTTTTGTATATTGCTATACAAGATCCCTATGATTTGGAGACATCAAGTGAAGTGAAATGCATGACTGGCTCTTTTGTTAAAGAAGTTCTTGCTTCGAAGGAGGCAATTGAAGAGGCAATTGAAAAATGTTATGCAGATAAAGAGGATGCATCGCTTGTTATTCAAGAGTTAGATCAGGAAAAATCTCTTGATACACAACTTGAAAGCAGTGAAGAGTACGATCTTTTAGCAGGCGACTCTGATTCATCTATTATAAAAATATTTAATACAATTTTAGTTGAGGCATTAAATAGTGGCGCTTCAGATATTCATTTAGAGCCAATTGAGAAGGGCATTCAAGTTCGGTATCGAATCGATGGCATGCTCCAAGTTAGACACACCCTTTCAAAAGATGTCCAACTCCCCCTTGCAACAAGAATCAAAGTTTTAGCCAAATTAGATATTGCAGAACAGAGACTGCCTCAAGATGGACGTATCAAGCTCCGTATGGGTGGGCGTGAAATCGACTTTAGGGTAAGTACTATTCCTGTTGTTTTTGGAGAAAGAGTTTGTTTGAGAATATTAGATAGATCACAACTTCAACTAGGTCTAGATCAGCTCGGGATTCGAGCTGAAATGCTGCATGTTCTTCGAAAGCAGATTAGAAAGAATCAAGGGATTTTGTTAGTTACAGGTCCCACAGGAAGTGGTAAAACAACAACACTCTACAGCATGCTGTCCGAAATAAGATCGCCGGATGTGAATATTATGACAATTGAGGATCCAGTTGAATTTAAGCTTGAAGGTCTAGCTCAAATCGGAGTCAATCCAAAAATTGATTTAAATTTTGCAAAAGGGTTGAGACATATACTTAGACAAGATCCTGACGTAATCATGATTGGGGAAATTAGGGATAAAGAGACTGCTGAAATTGCTATCCAAGCTTCATTAACTGGCCATTTAGTAATTAGTACGCTACACACAAATGATGCTCCTTCAGCGATTGCAAGACTTGTTGATATGGGAATTGAGCCTTATTTATTGACGTCTTCACTAATAGGAGTTCTCGCACAAAGGCTTGTTCGCAAAATTTGTCCAAAGTGTAAAATTTCTTATGAGCCGACAAAAGGGGAAATTGTAGAGCTTGGTCTTAAAAATCAAGGCGTAGAGACGTCAAAGATTGTCTTATATAAAGGGAAGGGTTGCCAGCACTGTTTTAACACAGGATATAAAGGAAGAGAGGGCGTTTATGAATTTATGCCGGTCTCTTTAAAAATTAAGCAGCAGGTTTTATCAAGTGCTGATTCGACAAAACTGCAAAAAATTGCTCTAGATGAGGGAATGCTTAGCCTAAGAAAAGAGGGTATTCTTTTGGCACTATCAGGTGCTACTTCTTTAGAAGAGGTTTTACGAGTCTCTAGACAATTAGATGAAGAGGTCTAGTGGGGCATTTTATGAAAAATCGGTTAGAAAGAAAATGTAAAAAGCCTAAATCCTATCTTTTGGGGGTAATTTAGTATGCCGCTATTTCAGTATGGAGCAATCGGAGTTGATGGAAAAAAATTTCGCGGCGTTATAGATGCAGATAGCCTTGAACTTGCAAAGGAGAGACTAAGAAGCAAAGATGTGATCGTCTTTGAGATGAAACTATCAGAAAAAGAGGGGAGAGTAGCTCTTGGCTCTGAGACAGTAATTCATTTTACAAGAGACTTATCAGGTCTTTTGCGCTCTGGTCTACCGCTATACGAGAGTTTACTTACTATTGAAGAAAAATATAGATCACATAAACACCATTTTCTTTTTTTAGATCTTTGTGATCAGATCAAACAGGGAAAGTCTTTATCGCAAGCTCTTGCAGTCTATCCAAACTCTTTCAATTCTATCTACATTTCCATGATAAGAGCGGGGGAGACAACGGGGAATTTGGAAAAAGCTTTTTCTCAGCTGTATAAAGTTATTTCTAGAAATGAGAAGTTTCGAAAGCAAATTCGATCTGCAATGGTCTATCCAGGATTTTTGGCAGCTTTTTGTGTAATTGTTTTAATTGGGCTATTTCTTTTTTTAATTCCGTCGATGAAAGAGCTTTTAGAGGGTCGTGAGCTTCATCCAATTACTAAAACAATTTTGGCAATTAGCAATAGTTTAGAGAAAAATATTCTCTTTTACATAGGTTTTTTTACTCTATCTATTTCAGCAGGAAGTTTTTTGTTAAAGACTAAAAAATGCAAAGACTTTTTTAAAAAGGCTCTTTTGCATATCCCTCTTACCAAAACTCTTTATACAGAGAGTATTTTAATGAGATTTTCAAGAGTTTTTGGTGTTTTGCTTTCAAGTGGGGTGCCGATTGTAGAGGCTTTAAAGCTCTCTAGAAGTATTATGAACCACATCGTGTTTGAAGAGGCTATAAAACAAACAGAGGAGGGGATTGTACAAGGAAGACGACTTTCTGAAGAGTTAAAAAAATCGCACCTTTTTCCCCCTTTGATGATAAGAATGCTTCAGACAGCTGAGGAGACGGGCAATCCTACAGAAATGCTAGAGCATGTAGCAGACATTTATGAAGAGCAACTAGAAAGAACACTTGTTCAATTTACAAATCTTTTGCAACCTGTTATGCTGCTCATTCTTGGGATAATTGTCGGAGTTGTTTTACTCTCTGTTCTTCTCCCACTTACAGATGTTTCAACATTATTATGAGGTGTAATATATGATTAAGATGAAAAAAAGAGCTCTTACCCTTATTGAAGTTATGATAGTCATTTTTATCATTGGCCTTATAGGTAGTGTGATAGGTTACAATATGAAAGGGAGTCTTGATGAAGGAAAATCGTTTAAAAGTGAGCAAGGCTCAAAACAAGTTTATGATTTTCTAACTCTTCAAATAGCGCAGAAAAAAGATGCCTTTGATAAAGTTTTAGCAGATCCTGAGGAGGCTTTGAAAGATACCGGATTTGTCAATAGAGCAGATAAATTGATCAGGGACGGTTGGAATCAAAAATATATAATTGAAAAAATTGATGTTCCAGAGGGAAGGGATCCCGATTTTATTGTTTTTTCAAAAAACTGGTATAACTTTTTAAAGAGTAAGAAAAAACTTACAAACCAAGAGATGCAAGATGAATATCCATGGGCGTTTCATTTTGATGAGGATGAATTAAAGTCTGATAATTAATGACAAAAAAAAGGAAAGCTTTTACTTTAATTGAACTATTAGTCTGTCTCTTATTACTCTCAATGGCTGGGTCAATTTTGATTTTTAAAGGGGGGAAACTTTTAAAAGAGAGAAGGTTTTCCTCTTCTTGTGAAAAAATTAGTAGTGAAATTAATTTTACAAAAAATTTAGCAGTAACGTACCAAATTGATATCGAATTAGTCCTCGAACAAAAAAGCGGAAAGATATATCTTACCCGTAAAACGGACTTTGCCCCTAAGTCTATTAAGAGTCTATTTCAAGGTGAGCTCTCTTTCCCAGAGGTTGTTTTTGGTAAGGAGAGTGAAAAAAAAGAAGTTTTCTTTTATAGCAATGGGTGGATAGAGGGGGAAGAAAAAATTACCCTTTGTATGGCAAGTCATTTAAAAAAACAATATAGTTTGCAAATAAAACACTCTTTTAGGAAGGCTGTATGAAATTTGTTTTGGTAGCATGTACTTTAGTAAGTTCAATTTTTTGTCATGAAGTTGAAATTGTAAGAGACCACCTACAACCTAGAGCGCCGGAGTGGAGACCCTCAATAGTTGAGACTTATCCTAATGGCTCTGCAAAAGCTGTCTACTTTTTTGAAGATAGTGCCGATGGTAAAGAAATCTCTGTAAAAAGAGTTGTTTTACGTGAGGGGGGAGCTGTTTCGGTCGAAGAGGATATGGAGGGAGATCTCCAGCACGGTCTTTCTGTTAGTTATTACGAAGATGGAAGAGTTAAAGAGATTACTTCATATGCAAAAGGTGTTAAGCACGGGCCACATAAAGAATTTTATCCAAGCGGCAGTTTAAAAAGTGAAGAATTATATGATCAGGGTCTAATTTGGGGGCAAAAGACAAGCTTTTTTGAAGATGGGCAAAAAGAGTTTGAGTGTTATATCAATAAAGGAAAAATTGAAGGCGAGGCTTGGACTTATTATCAAAGTGGAAAAAGAAAAGGGATGGTTCCCTATCGAGCTGGCTTAAAAGAGGGTTTAGCAATCGAGTGGCATCAAAATGGTGTGACGAGTATTAAAGTAAACTATGTAGCCGATAAAGAGAATGATTTTGGGAATAATCCCGCTTTAGTTGCCTACGATGAAAATGGGGCAATTTTTTCTATTAGACATTTCTCATACGGAGTTCCTGTTGGAGTTCATGTAGTCTATCATCCGAATGGGCAAGAAAGTGATAAGGTTGGGTATAAAGATGGGAAGATGCATGGACCTGCGCAAGCTTTTTCTCTAGATGGAGAGCTAATCGGAGAGACGACATACAAAGAGGGGCTACGCATTGGAAAATCTTGGCTAAAATATGAAAATGGAACATTCAAGTTTATTGCAGAATTTAATGATAAAGGAGAGCTTTTAAAACCAATTCAAGAGTTTGCCGAAAATGGGCAAATGACTGCGGTCTACTCTCTAACCAGTAGTAATGAGCTTGATGGCAAATTTCAAAGATGGAGCGATCAGGGAGTTTTATTAGTCGATTACTTCTACCAAGGGGGAAAGTTTTCAGGAGAGCAGAAAGAGTTTTACTCAAATGGTAATCCGTATAAAGTTTTTTCTTACAAAGATGGGAAGTTAACAGGAGTTGGACAGGAGTGGCATGAAAACGGAAAGCTTGCTTTAAAGGCAACCTATGTAGAAGACAGGGTTGATGGAGAGATTACTGAGTGGTATCAAAACGGTCAGATGAAATCAAAAAGAACTTTTATTAAAGGAGAGCCTAACGGGTTACACCAATCATGGTATGAAAATGGGATCGAAAAAGAGAGTGTAAATTTTCAAAAAGGTGTGATGACTGGTATACACAGACAGTGGAATGAAGAGGGTGAGCTTTTATTAGAAGAGAGTTACGATAAAGGAAAAGTTAAGGGTGTCGTTTCTACATTTTATGGGAAAAAAAGACCTAAAGAAATTGTAGAAGTAGCTCATGGTGTTAGACATGGGAAGACACAAGAGTATTACCCAAATGGGCAACTAAAATTAAAAGTTAGTTATCAAAATGATAAGCCAGAGGGTGTTGCTGAAGGGTATTATGAAGATGGGTCTCTTGCTTTTTCTAAGTTTTATAAAGAGGGGCTTTTTGTCGGGGAGCAAAAAGAATTTTTTAGAAAAGAGCAATTAAAAGAGGCAAAAGAAGAGCACGCCCTTTCAGGGGTTTGTTTCTATAACAGCAAAGGGAATATGCAGGGTGAGCAAAAGATGTATCATCCAAATGGAAATTTGCAATCAATTGTAACTTATGATGATGGTGTTTTGCACGGAAGAAAAGCGCTATTTTCTATCCAAGGTGAAATTATAGAAGAGGGGTTTTATGAAAAAGGGAAACTCAGCGGGAAATTTATGCAAAAGGATCAATCGGGTAAAGAGATTGTTTGCCACTATGTAAAAAATAGAAAAGAGGGGCCTTATGAAATATTTTATCCGCTCCATGAAAAATATGGGAAAGTTAAAGCTTTAGAGGCTACTTATAAAAATGGCTATATTGAAGGGGAAGTAAAAGAATTTAATGATGTGGGCGTTATGGTCGCTTCTTCTCACTTTGTAAAAGGAAAAAAAGAGGGTGAAGCTTTTTTATATAACATGAAAGGCAAACTTGCTTGTAAAATGAGCTTTGCAAATGATAAAAAGAGTGGGCCTACAATTCAATACGATCCAGAAGGGGCTATTTTTAAAACTACTCCTTATGAAAATGATACTATTTCGGGCGAAGAGATCACCTACTATCAAAATGGAAGCACATCTTCTATAGTCACTTATAAAAATGGTAAATTAGATGGACCCTCAAAGTCTTGGAATGAAGAGGGTACTTTAGTTTTTGAAGGCGACTATAAAGAGGGCAAAAAAGAGGGTAAATTTAATAAGTATTTCGATAATGGAAAGCCCAAGATCATCCAAATTTATAAAGATGATACCCTTGTTTCAAAAGAGACGTTTAAATAAAAATCCCATTGTGGAAAAGAAAGAATGCGATGGCGCCTTTATTAAAGGCGCCATTGTGCATAAAAAAATCGTCTCCTTCTTGATAACGAGCTCTATTTTCTTCTGGCATTAGCATCTTTGCGTGCTCGGTGTTTTCAAAGTCGAACCCATCAATTGTTTTTTCGAACCAAGGCCCCATAAGAATAAAAAGTTTTTTTATGGTCGGATCTGGCGTGTAAGAGTTTGCAAGTTTTTGAAAAAGAAAATCTACTGGTTTATACTCTCTTAAAAAAGCTTTAATAATCTGACATTTTTTATGATCAAAATTAGTTGTGATATTTGCCCAAAAAGCTCCTAAATTCCTTGAAGGTACTGGATTTCCGAGGATGCTATTAAACTCTTTTAAAATCTCTTGAAAAAAGTCGGCCTGATGTTTTTCTCTTGGGTATAGAGTTGTGGTAATTTCTAACAAAAGATTTTTTTGGTATTCACAAAGA
Organism: Chlamydiota bacterium; assembly: GCA_016866545.1. Classification (GTDB taxonomy): domain Bacteria; phylum Chlamydiota; class Chlamydiia; order Chlamydiales; family 2-12-FULL-49-11; genus VGMD01. The sequence goes on from VGMD01000001.1 coordinate 33,081, forward strand.
ATAGATTTTAACAATATTGCTATATTGTTAGCATCCAGAAGTTCTGTGGATACCTGCAGTAAAATAGTTTCTGCCCGGACAAGAGTTTGATCTGTGCAATCTGTATGTGTAAGTTCAGCTAGAGTATTTCTTACAAGCTCTTTATACGAATCAGAGTAGTCAGGGTTTTTTAGAGCTTTTTCTTTTAGTTGTAAAAGTGCATCTAAAATTTTACTTAAAGAGATATGAGATTTATAAGAGATGCTTCTACAGAAACATAAAGAGGAATTTAACTGCTCTGAAGAGAATAAATCTTCTAACTTCTGAATCTCTGAAGGTAAAATAAGAGATTCGCCTTGAAAAACGTACAGCTCTTTATACCGTTTAAGATTCATGTAGCTTTTTAGATGAGCGTGCAGGAGATCTTGATTAAAGTCTAAGATATCTCGATTCATAGGGAACCGATGTTGCTCCTGAAACTTGGAAATCATTTTAAAAGATTGACTTAGAGTAAGGGTAATTTCTTTTTTTTTAGGAAAGGCAAAAGGGGGTTTAACTTTTGAAAGCTTTTCAAAAATTCTAAGTGAGAAAAGAATTACTTTATGAACAACAAAACCAATTGCTAATTGGGTAACAACAAAGGGAATAGCGCAAGCAAAAACTGCTTTTTGACAAAAGTTTGTAGGGGATAAACGTAGAGATTGGATAATCATGCGTTAACTTTTTATAAGAAGTTGAAACAAAGTAGTAGTAGAACTTTTTTTTTCTTTTCGGATGACAAACTGAGAAGTTATAATAGGAGCAAGAGAGGCTGCGATAGGGGAGGGAGTTTCAAGAAATAATTTGCTTTCTTGATGTAAAACTTTACTTTTTGCCAAAAGAGTTACTAATTTTTCATACCCCTCTTGGCCAATAGGGTAAGGAGGATCAATAAATAAAATATCGAACGGATCTTTGTCAAAATCTTCTAAAAAAATGAAGGCATCTTTTTTTAAGATGAGAGAGCGGTGAGAGAGTTGTAGGGTTTTAATGTTTTCTTTGATGCATTCGATTGCAATTTGACCATTATCAATGAAACAGGCAAAACTTGCCCCCCTACTAAGAGCTTCTATGCCAATTGCACCAGAGCCTGCAAAGAGATCGAGAACTCTTGCGTTTTCAATAAAAAATTGACATGTATCAAAAATCGATTTGCGAAGAAGTGAAGTAATTGGTCTTGTTGAGGCAGTCTTTGGTATTTTGATAGTTCGCCCTTTTAATGAGCCTGCTAGAATTTTTAATGTCATAGACAAAGAAGTTTATCTAAAGTGACCATTTGATGTCAAAGGGTGCTATGAGGGCTCTTGCGGCTGCAAGCTCACTCTGATCGCTTGTAAAAATATAGTTCATAATATGAGCTAAAGCCTCTTTTGAAGAGATTTCTTTAGCTATTTCTTTATTTTTCTCAGCTTTTTTCAAATCAATTTTTTTCACAATATTGATCCACTTTTCGCCCGATTTTCCTTGGATTACTAAGTGTAAATCTTGTAGCTTTTCTGTTTGCCCATAAATATGGTAGAGCTTGTCTGCAAAAAGGAGTGGAGCTGTTTGAGAAAAGTGGCTAAAGGTAGCTTTTTCATTTGATGTGGCTAATGAGACTGAAATATCTGTAGCTAAGGGTCTTTGTAATCTTTTTGTCATTACAGCAAGTTTTCTTGGAAACGCAGAGTGTGTCTGTGAATAGATAAATTCGCCCCGTCCGAGTTTTGCTAAAAGGTCTAGCATGAATGTGTTGTTGTTATCGCTAATGGCAGCTGTACAGATTGTAAAATTGGAATTATTTTGATGAAATAGTTGTAATAGCGCATCTTTATTAAATCGAAGATTTTTTAAGAACTGCCCATTTGATAAAATAATAACTGTATATGGCTCATCAGTTTTTTCGGCCTCTTTTTTTATCTCTTCTAAAAGTGTTAAAAGAGTAACAAATGAAGAGCTCCATTTTTGACAGAGGCGGTCCAACTGTTTTTTTACATAGTTAATAGATGATTTGGATGGTCTTAAATCAGTTTGAGAAATTCTGTCATAGTTTTGATCAAAGGTAAAGATGTTAAATGAAGAGGATTCATGAAGTTGTGCTAAAGATTGTATGATTCCATTTTTAAAAGAGGAGAACCTATGGGACTCTATGGAACTACTTCGATCGAGAATGAAATAGACGTGGTTTTTGATCGGTTCTATACACTCATGATCGTATGGAAGAAGTTGTAGAGAGAAGGCATAGCCAGTCCGATCAGGTTTTTGGAGAATATGTACATCTATTTTAAAATCATCACTTAATGAATAAGTTTGCAACTCTTCTAAAGAGGGCATGTCCCCCATATGGTGTAAAATTTGTCTCGAAGCTCGATTTATAGATAGCGCCTCATGTAAAGTAAAGCTGAAGGATGAAATTTCTCTTGTTTGAGAAAGCAAAATATTAGTTTCGCTCGGATCCATTTGAGGGGAAAATGTTGTCGAAAATTTGCTTAAAGAAATTAAAGAAGGAGAGATCTCTGATCTCTTTCCAGGAATCAAACATTCTACAAGATCTGGATGTATAGAAGTGTAGGATAGTGTAGGTTCAAAACTTTTTAAAATCTCTGTTTCAGAAAGATAGGAAGTAGTTTGTAAAAATTGTTTTTGAGGAAAAATTGCCTCTTTTGATTGAATTTTAGGACCTAATCTGATGATAACATCCTCTAGTTTTTCATCAACTAGAGCAAAAGATTTTGTAAGAGTAATCTCGCCTTTCATGTTAGAGGTAAAGATTAGATTTGAGGAGGGTTTTATCAAAGAAATGTATTGTTTGGGTTCTTCTTTGGTATTAAATACTTTTACTAATGCATCGTGATAGTCAAACAGGTTGCCTTCATAAGATTTTTTCTCTATGGGGTATAATTTTACAAGCTCATGAAACAGATCTTTAGAAAAATGGGGGTGGCTAAAATTTTTATCAAAAACTGTTATTGAACTACCAGTAAAACCTATTGCTCTACTCTCATTTAACGCAAAATAGGAATTTTTATTTAAAGAGGTGGAGTGTTTTAGACAGACTTCAATTCCTTGATTACTCATGAGGGGTTTAAGGCTTATTATCTCATTTTGAGACGAGTATTTGGTGATAGCTGTTTTTTCTTTTTTTAATGTAAGAACTTTAGAAGAATTAGAGGGCTTCCAAAAACAGTTAGATGCAAGTAATAGAGGTTTTTCAGTCTCAACACTCTTTATATTTGTAAGTGAGCAAAAAGCTTGCTGAAGTTTAAAAACAGGATAGGTCTTATTTTTTGTCTCTAAGTCAAGAGTTGGCTCTTTTGATGAATAACTAATTGCTGCATGAAAAGATTTTTTTGGCTTTAGTTTTGTCTCTTGCAAAGAGAAGAGGGTTTTTTCCATTTGTAGAAGAGGTCTCGGAAGAAACAAGAAAGAATTAGAAGAGAGATTTTTTTTAGGCCCAAAATAGGAGGGGAAAGTGTATGAAAACGTCTCTTTAGAATAAACCGTACTCAAAAAATTTCGATACAATTTATCATTTTCGAAATGAAGAGAAAGAGATTCGTTTGGAAATTGACTAGAAAAAGAGAAGTTTGATGCAATTTGAGTAGGAGATAGTTTTTTTTGTAAGGGTCTAGTCACTTTAAAACTATTTTGGAGAGGTTTTGGCATTTGAATCGCAAACGAAGAGTTAAGAGAGGTTTTTTCAAAATTGATGTTTGCTCTACAAATATAGTGGGGTCCCTCTGCAGATTTTATTTTCCAATTAGGGGTGTACAATTTCGCTAAAAGATCACCACACTCTACTAAAAGATCGATTTGTGTAAGAGGTGCTAAAGATATAAAGGAGCTCTCTTTTTTAAGAGATTGCTTGAATTTTTTAGTTGGTTTTAAAGGTTGAGCAAGAGTTTGTGATTGAATAGCTAAAGTTTTTAAAGAAAGGTTTTTTGAAATTGAATTCTTATGTTTAGGCGTAAGAAGAGAGTCTATTTTGGTGTAGGCAAAATGATTAAAGTTTAACGTTTGGTTTTTTATAGATTGTGAAAACGTATTTGGAAGAAAAATCTCTTTCACCTCACATTTTGTCAATGAGATGGGGAAGGTTAAAAAGTGCTGTTTTGATAGTTCAACAAAAAAAGATGGAGTCTTTTCATTTCTTTTTAAAGTACGAACCTCTTCGAGGTTTGAGATTTGATAAATAGAGGGAGAGAACTTCGTAATAAAAAAAACTCTGTTTGCTTTTCTACTTAAAGGGAAAATAGATCTCTCTTCGTATAAAAAAGGTGTAAAATAAGAGAGTTTAGCTGGTTGTTGGACTATTTCTAACTTAGGCTGATTTAATGTTAACGGGGGGGATAAAAAACTTTTGATTTCAGGTTCTGGAAGCCTTTCATATTTAAAGGAAAAATGGTTGTTTGATAAGGTGTTTTGAAAATTTAGATCTTTTTGAAAAAAATTAAATTCTGTTGCTTGAAGAAAAGAGAAAAAAAGAAAAATAGAGGAGAGCCCAAATTTTAAGAAATTTGGGCTCTCTTTTTTTAGAGCTAGCTGAATTGATCTCAAAAAAGTAACTTTCAAACAAACACTCTTTTTAAGTGATTTTCGATTTCTTTAATGCCTGCAGGCTTTCCTCTGCTCGAATTTTTAAGTAGTAAGAAGATTCATTCGGAGTAGTAAATGAAGAGAGAGTAGTTTTTGCTTTTTCTAACGCCTCTTTTGCCTCTAAATTTTTATTTGCCCCGATTGCAAAAGATGCATTACAACGTTCAAGTTCTGCATCTAAGAATTTTAAATAGGTTGCATAAAGTTTTGCTTTTTCAGGATGATCTTTCAAACTTTTGTGATAGCCTGTAACCATAGGATCTTCCATATCATTGAAATCTTCTTTTACACGATTAAGAAAAAATGCATAACGAAAAGTTTTTTCATCTTCCTTAGCAATTTGCGCTCTAATCCAAGCATACTCTAAAGCAGCCTCTAGATGAAGAGGTTCTGATGCAGCAGATTTTCTGATTTGGAGCTCTTTTAGATCGCTAAGAATTTTTTGGACTTCAGGATTTGTTTCATTTTTTTGATCAGGTTTGAGAGTTGCAAATTTTAGTCTAGCTGTATGAAATAGAGCATATTCTGAGACAAAAGATGGCTCTTTTCTAAGATGATCAACAATAAATTTATAGGTGTCGTATGAATTTTCGTATTGAGAAGTTATTTCATAAGTTTTGGCAAGTTCTAAAAGAACCTCTTTTTGAAGCTTCCAATTCCATTCAGGATGAGATATTTGCTCTTCTATGAGACCTTGTAGAAGATGAATTTTTTTGTCGTAATTTTTTTCTCTCCCTGCGATATTGGCAAGCTTTAGCACTTCCCACTCTAAGAATGTGTGGTCTTTATCTATAGGTCTAAGAGTTGAATTGTTCTCTTGTATTAAAATTTGTTCTAAGAGAGATTTAGATCTATTGTAGGTAGAACTAAATTCGGAAGAGGGTGTATCGCCATCGATTTCGTATACTTGTGGTAAATTTGCTGTTTTGTCAAAGTAATAATTTGCAAGCCAGAGCTTGTTTTCTAATTTGATTGGGACGTCTGCAGTTGTGATAGCCTCAAAGAGGTGTTCTGCTGCTAAATCGTACGATCCATTTTCTTTTGTGCCCGCCTTTGCTTGATTTAAACTAGATAAATAGACGTTGTATAACTCTAAATGGATAGATGATTTATTCGTTAGATTTGGATTCCCTTTCAAAGCTGCTTCCGCATGCTCACAAAATAGTTTAGAATCCCCTTTAATTTTATTGTGACAAAGAGCTGTTAAAAGATGGGCTTCAGGTAGAGTTTCGTCATTTGAATAAGTCGTAAGATAGGTGTTGAGTGTTGTTAAAGCTTCTGAATATTTTCCAAGTTCGTAGCCAAGTTTGCCTTGTAAAAAGAGACACTCTTGTCTCTCAGTCGGGGTTAAAGCATCTTTTTGGGCTAATATTTTTTTAATATCTTCGTATAAATCTTCTCTAATGTAATCAACATCAATGCCAGACTCTTGGAGTTTAAGAAGATTTAAACTGCAAGATAGAAAATATTTCCATGCAGAATTTGTATAAGAGCTATTTGGATATTTTTTCAAAAAATCTAAAAGAGAGTCATAACTTTTTTCAAAATTTTGATTCCCATGCGCAACTATTGCATACTCTAAGAGTAATGAATCGTTGTTTGCAAAATTTGGATGAGTTTTTAATATCTCTTCGAGCTTTTTCTCTGCGTTTATTAAATCGCCTTGATCTTTTAACATCATCGCATGAACAAAAAGAGCTTGTGGAAGTTCTGCATCTTTTGGAAAGACTGTTTGCAAAAGTGTCATTGCTTCGTGATACATAATTTCATTTTTTATTGTCTGCGCCGTGTTGAGTTGCATTAAAAGAGCATTTCGTAATTCTACTGTCGGTTCGGTAGTTGTTAAGATATATTTTTTGAGCCAAAGGGAAGAGTTATCGTATTGCTGCTCTGCAAAATAGCTTCTTCCTATCATGTAGTTGAAAATATCTTCTTTCTCTTTTGAAACACTCCCTATCATTTTAGGATAAGAGGCAATCACCTCTTTAAAGTTGTCTTGTTGGAATAAAAGAATAAGCCTATTTAGACAAGCATCGTCTGTTTTTGGTCCATTTTTTGCAATTAAGGTCTCAAAGGAATGAATTGCTGCATTTTTATCAAATTCAGCTTGTGATAAAGCAGCATGAAATAAAAGATCATCTTTTTTATCTAAATGTCTATCAGAGAGTTGTAGGTAGAAATTTGAAGCTTTTACATACTCTTTTTTAGCTTTATAAATCTCAGCTAATGCAAACATTGCAGAATCATTAAAAGAGGAAGTTAAAATTGCTTCATAAAAAGGCTCTGCTTTAGTGAATGATTCTAGTTTTTTTGCCGGATTTTGATTAGAGAGTGCGTGTCTAAAATAGGCCTCACCCATTAAAAATTTAAACTCATCTTTTCTAGATTCGATCTCAGGAATTTGTTTACCTAAAAATGGTGTGGCAGCGGAAATCATTGATTCATATAGATTTAATTCATACATGCACTGCAGTTTATTTAAAAGAATTTTCTCATTAATAGCTTGATTTTGTATTTGGGTATAGAGAGCTAAGGCGTCTTCATACGCATTTTCTTGCAAGTACAAATCTCCTAATACGCCACGAAGGTGGTCATTGATTTTGCTTTTTGGATATTTTTCTAAAAAACTAACAATTTGTTCTTTTACAATTGGATAATCTTGATCTTTCCAAAATTCAGAAATGCGTCTTACTAGAAAAGCTTCTTCTTTATCTTCAATAGAATAGGCTTGATTTGCGCCATGTAGATGCAAAGATGGAGAAGTTACTAAAATGGAAGATGCTACATATAGAAAGAAACGAACTTTTGATTCAAAAAAAGACATACACTCACCAACAGTTTTTTAGCTGATTATACAAGTCGCTACTTATACAACAAATGAAATTTTAATTCACATCGACATTTTAATTTTTTTTTGAAAAAAAAGAGAGCTATCGCTTTCTTTGTTTGAAAAAAGAGTTATGAGAGTCTTAAAGATTGGTAATGAGAGATAAGGTGATCTGCATATTTTGCATCTATTTTTTTTAAAGACTCATAGGTAAGAAGACCTTTTGCAGTCTTTCCAAGTTTAAAGTAGAGAATACCTAGTCGAAGAAGAATTTCTTTGTCTTTTGATCTCAGATTTGACAAAATTTCATACTCAGAGAGCTCATCTTCCCATTTTTCTAATTGATGAAAGCAGCTAGCTAGTTGTGCATGTGTCCATGGGTCATTTGGTGCTAAATCATCTAAAATAGTGAGTTCTTCAATTGCACTTTTTATCGAGAGCTCAATTTTCGCTGAAAGATTTAATTTTTTAAATAGCTTATCTGAAAGGATAGAGGTCAGTTCAGGGGAAGTTTGGTATATTTTTGAAAGAGTCATATAGACGTTTGCAAGAGATGTGTGAATCGCAAGATCAGTTGGCTCTAATTTTAAAATATACATGTATTCATCTAAAGATAGTTGCATCAGAAGTTCCTGCATAGCGAGAACATCTTTGAAGTGCATGAGGAATCTACTTTTTAATAAAATCTCTTTAAAAAACTCGAAAGGGGGAAGAGAGAGTGCATAAATTCGTTTTTGTCCAAGTGAAAACGCTAACTGAAAAGAGCACTTTGCAATTGATAAATGAATGTCTTCTTCAGATAGGGAGGGGGTAGAATATTTTTTACATGATTGAAGAAATTGTATTTTTAAATCATTAAATTGTTCATTTTTTTTCCCTTGAAAGTAGTAGTTCAAGATCAGGTAAGAAAAAATGGTGAGTACCATGCTTGCTAAAGTGATAATAAAAGCTACAGACTCTTTGTAGCTAATGAACGATAGAGAAAAAATAGTAGCCTCGATAAGAGCGACAAAAAAGAATGAGGCATGAAAAAGAGTATAGGAATTAAGCATTTGCCGAAATTTCGAAAAAAGGTGAGCCCCTTCTTTTTCTATCTGCTCTGCATACTCAAGAATTTGGTAAGTATCATCACGCTGAGTCTGGTAAAAGGTTGCCATCTCAAAAGTCCCAAAATTTGAAGTTTTCCACTAGAGGATTATCTAAAGTATAGATAATCTCAATCGAAATTTTCATATTTTTTTCCTGGATTATTTATGTTATTTTCTGTCATTGCTTTAATTACTTTTTTTGAAACGCCTGCTTGGTTAAGTTTTTCAACATCATTTGAGGTTAGTGAATAAGTTCCATTTCCATGAATAGCTCCGATTATCTTATCGTGCTCAATACCTGCTTTATGCATTTTTATTACATCGTTTGTTGTCAATGGCTCTCCATGCTCATACCGTTTTCTGGTCGATTCATCTAACTTTTCTCTATCTGATGCGTCAAGGGCAGCGCCTATAATAGCTCCTCCGACTGCGCCAGCACCAGCTCCAATCAAAGCTCCCGTTCCACCTCCAGCAACTCCTCCTATTAAAGCTCCTCCAGCTCCTCCAATTAATGCGCCAGACCCAGCTTTTGTTTCGCAGCTATGAAATATTAAAAATAAGAGTGTCGGGATAACCATTCGTTTTGCGTCGATTTTCATTTAAGTCCTTATCATATAGTTGATTACTTTGAATGGAACTCCTTCGGCCTGCAGTCTTAAAACATCAGCGGTAGTTAGTTGAAAGCGACTTTGTGTGTGGTTAATAATTCGAATAAGGATGTCTGAGGTAAAACCTAATTGTTGCATTGAGATGATATCATCTATATTTATAGGTGTGGGCTCTTTTATTTTTTTTAAGATTTGTGGGTTATGGTTTTTTAACAGCTGCATATCTTCGTCAGGTAGAAATAGAGCATTTTTTTGTGTATAATTTGATTCTGCTGGCTTTGAAGGAATTTGATTTTGGTGAGAGCACGATGTGAATAAAAGAATAGTTAGAGTTAATTTTAGATGTTTCATAAAAACATACCATTTAATAATTATTGATTTATTCCTTATAGAAAACAGATTTGTAATTAAATCGCAATAATAAATTTTTAATTTAATATTGTTTCTGGCTTTATAATCGATTAAATTTGGTTTTGAAGAAGAGTTGTTGCTAGCTAGTCTGAATTAGAGATTAGAATTTAAAAAGTGACTATTAAAAAAGAGTATAACCCTACTTATGAAGTAGGGTTAAAAATTTTACACAAAGGTTGCGAGTTCCTCTGCTTCTTCTTCAGCAGAAAAATCGTCGTCTGTTGTTGTCTCAGAAAGATTGATTTTAAATCTGTATCCAACACCTCTAACTGTATCTATCCATCTGAAATTTGGTCCAAGCTTTCTTCTAAGAGCTGCGACATGGACATCGATATTTCGGTCGACAACAAACGCGTCATCATTATGAATATCATCTAAGAGTTGATTTCTTGTAAGAACTCTACCTCTATTAAGAAGAAGTCTTTTTAATATGCCGAACTCAGAGAGAGTTAATGATATTGTTTTCTCATTTTTTCTAAGAATATAACGGTCTACTTCAAGTGTAAACTCACCAAAAGTGATCACTTTTGGATTTTTTTCATTCTCTTTGCCTCTCCTTAAGACTGCCTTTATTCTCGAAATTAAAATTTTAGGAGAGAATGGTTTTGCTACATAGTCATCAGCACCAAGCTCGAGTCCTAAAAGAACATCGAGTTCTTCGCTTTTTGCAGATAAGATAATAATCGGGATATTTCTAAGCTCTGAATTCGCTTTTATTTTTCTACAAAGATCGTACCCGTTCATCCCTGGGAGCATTAAATCAAGCACTACTAGATCAGGCTTTTCTCGCTCAATTGCTCTAAATCCATTAATTCCATCAACTTCTACATGAAGCTTATATCCACTAAGTTCAGCCTGAAGTTTTATAAGAGCTGCTATATCTTCTTCGTCTTCAATTAACAATATACGTTTTTTTTGAGTCATAAGAGAGATGATTCCCTTGGTAAATTAAGTAATTAGAGGTGAGTATAAAGATTTTATCAGAAAAGGAAAAGGAACTTTTTTTCCAGGACAAAAAATCGATGCATGGGTATGAAAATCAGCCGGGCTCTTTGTTGCAAAAAACTCATCTCTTCCCGTTTTAGCATAAGGAAGTAGGACTTTAGCAAACGAATATGCTGGGTCAATTAAGCATAGGTCAGGGCAAAAAAATTGTATATGTTCTTTGATTAAGGGAAAATGTGTGCATGCAAGAAAGAGAAATTCCGCATCTTTATGAATGCCCTCTAAAGATTTTTTTATTATATCGTTATCAATAACTCCACTTTCAATCATAGGCACCAAATTAGGGCAAGGTGTTGATGAGGCGAGTCTCTCTTTTAAAACGCGGTCATAAAATTTTGAATGGATAGTTGCCGTTGTTCCAATAATTGCAACTTTTTTACTAGGAGGAAATAGAGTTGTTGAATGGGATGCAATATCTAAAATATCTGCTTTGCAACAATGTTTTAAAAGAGGCCCCACAGTTGTTGCTATTGTATGGCAAGCAATTGCTATGTGAGTTGCTCCAAGATCTATTAAATGATCAATTGATTCTTTAGCATAAATAAAGATTTTTTCTTTTGTTAGATTTCCGTAGGGGGCCCTTTTATTATCTGCAAAATAGAGAGCTCCTTTTTCGGGAGAAAGGTTTTTAAGTTCTCTCCAAACAGATAGCCCACCTAGACCTGAGTCAAGTATTCCTAGCATAAAAATTATTCGGTTTGTTCTGCTGGTTGCTCTAAAGAGAGTGCGACTTTTTTAGCAAACTCTCCAACAAACTTGCTCTGAGATGCAACAGATCTTTCTAAGTCATTCATTTTCTCTTTTCCTTGAGCAAGAGCTTTAGACATTTCGTTTGTTAGATAGGAGAGTTTTTCAAGTTGGCTGAAAAATTCTTTTTGTTTGGACTCTAGTAAATTGATTTTACGGTCAATCTCTTGTAGTTGAGTGCTATAGTTTTCTAATTTCGTTTGATGGGTGTCAAACGTCTCTTTTTTCATAGATGAGAGCTTGTCTTCATGATTTACCATCTTTCCTTCTAATATAGAGATTTCCATTTTAAGCGTATGAAGATCGTGTTTTGCTTCTTCAAGATCTGCCCTTGTTTTATGTAGAGTTATCTCCATTTGATATTTTTCGGATTTTGGTTGCATGCTAGTCGAGGTGCAGCTAGCAAAAGCAAACAGAAAAAAAAGTGGGGTAATTCTCACAATTTGCCTTCTTTATCATAAATTTTAAAGGCAACTCTTCTGTTTCTTGCCCATGATTTTTCGTTGTGTCCTGTCACTTCTGGTCTCTCTCTGCCATATGAGACGGTGAAAATTTGTTCCGGGTTGACCCCTTCTTTCACTAATATTTTTCGAATGCAATTGCTTCTTTTTGTTCCAAGAGAGAGATTATATGCTTCGGAAGCTCTTTCATCGCAATGCCCTTCAATGAAAACATAGAGGGAGGGATGTTTTTTTAAAAAAGCTGCCATCTTGTGAATCGCTGCAACCGCTTCTTTATCTTTTGGAACGTGTTGATCAGTATTAAAGTAGATTTTTGTAAAGATCGACGAGAGAGCTTTTGAAGGCGAATGAAACGAATTAATCCCAGGAATTGCACCACCTGGTAGCCCAGGGACCTCTTTTGCTTGAGATATAGTATATGATTGGACATCCTGGTCGCTGAGGGGAATAAACTCGTCTTCAACTGTTGTAAAAAACTCATCTGCTGTTGAAATAAGTCTAGAATTTGGATCTTTTGAAATAAGAGTTTTGCTTGCATAACTTGCTTGGCGCATACTTGTTTTAGCGCTTTCCCACAAATTGGCAAGAGTGGTTGTACATCCTGTAGTGATTAAAGAAATAACAATTAAACTTGCAAGCTTGTAATGTTTCATTATTTTCCTTAAGGTTCGAATACGGGGTAATGTTTAATCCCACTGCCTTCTGTAAGCCTTTTGGGATGAGGATTATTTAAACTTAGTAGAAATATATCGTGCGTTGGAGAAGTTGTGTTGTAGACCATGTGAATACTATCTTTAGCCCAGGAAGGATTTTCCTTATCTCCAGGACCTGTTGTTAGTTGTTTCTCTTCTCCTTTTTCTATATCATAAATCCAAATTTGGCGAATCCCATTTGTTTTTGAACTGAAGGCAATTTTCTTCCCATCTGGGGACCAGCTTGGAGAGGTGCTGTCATGAGTAGCTTTCGATAAAAGTTTAGGTTCTGGTGTTTTTCTATTTTGAAAAGAGTCATGAGCATCGATGATATAAATTTTAGGTGTCCCATTTTTATCAGAAACGAAAGCAAGTTTAGATCCATCTGGATGAAAAGAGGGAGAGGCTTGAACGCTGCTTGGGAAAGAGTATAATTGAAAAGGCTTTCCAATTGCCCCTTTTTCGGGGTGGTAGGGTTGAATAAATAGGTCAGCTCTTCCGCTTGCATCAGAAATAAAAGCTACTTTGTCTTGCTTCAAAGAGAGAGCTGGCAAGAGCTGGTTTCCCCTTAATGGAATTAAAGGAACCCCTTTTAGTCGGTTTCTAGACGAGATGTAGATTCTAGGAGGGCCTTGTTTATAGGTTACGTATAAGAAAGAGTAGTTTTCTGGGTGGTTAGGATTTGGGATAAAGGTCGGAGTAATGCAGTAGCTCTCTTCTTGAGTGATTTGTTTTTGGTTTTTTCCGTCATAATCCATTTCCCAAATTTCAGATTGCCAGGGATCATTTTCGTTGTTTTCGATTTTTTTTTGAAAAGAGTATAAAATTCTTTTCGAGGCAATCCCCTCTGAATTGAATACAATTTTACTAATAAGATCTGAAATTCTATGAATTTTGTGTAAATCTTTGGAAATATTGTGTGTGAGTAGAATTGGAGAGAGGGTTTTGAGAGTTGCTGTGTTTGTATCAAAGACTTTTACATGGAGCTCACTTTTTTCTAGTGTAGGAATTATCACAAACTTTGTCTGTAAGCTTCTCCAGTTGGCTGTTTGAAAAGCTACTTTTGGATCGGGGTGATGCGCGTAAAATTGCATTGTTTCATTAATATCAAGAATTGTCCCTTTTCCGCTAAAGCTTAAATCTGTTTTGATTGTTTCATAAACTTCTTGCTCGTAAGTCGTCTCTCCAGGTCTAATTGTAGCTAAATAGATGTTTACAGTTGTTAGTTCATCTGTTTGAAGAGGGACAACAACTTCTTGGCTAAAAAGAGCACTACTTATTAATAAACAAAAAAGAGACGATCGCATTTTTTCCTCGCAAGCTATTCTCTATAGTATCAATCTTATTATTTGCTTGCTAGTTATTCGTTGGTAAATAGAACGGTAAATGTTGTCTCTTGATTTTTTTCTAAGGGGGGGAGAGTAAGGTGGGGAAGTAGATCAAGAAGATAGTCTAGATTTTTTTGACTTTCAGAGCTCTCTTTGGTGATTTTATCAATTTTTCCATCCGCAGTTACTGTGAGAGTAAGTTTTACGCGCCCTTTTTCAGGGAGAACAAGTAAGCTTCTAAAAATATCAAAAGTTGCTTCCATGTAAGATGGAAAGCTTTCTTTTTCTGCTGTTTTTTGTGGAGAACTCACTTTTTTTTGTAAGTTCAAAGCGCTTTTTGGTTTTCTTTTTTCTATTTTTTTTAAGATCTGTTTGGAGGTTTTTGGTGGAGTTTTTTTTTCTTTTAAAGGTGGAGTTTTTTTAACTTTTGTTTTTTCAATCGAGCTAATTTGCGGCAATGCTTTGGTCTCAATTTTTGTATGTAAGCAAGGTGGCGCTTCTTTTTTAACAAACTCTTTTGTGACAACAACCAATTTTTTGTTAGGAGGTTTTATTTTAGGTGTAGAGGAGATAAAAGAGATGAGGCAAGTAGAGTGAATGAGAAAAACAATTAGCCAGATTTTTAGATGCAACAATTTCATTCTGTTTTTAATACCACGTCTAATTGTTCAAAACCAATTGTTTCGACGAGGTTTTTTATTTTTTGGTAGGTTCCGAAAGAGGCGTTTTGGTCTTGATAGAGCTGTGGGATGGTGTTTGGGTTAGTTTTATAATATTGATCTAAAGCAATGAAGAGATCATTCAATGAGATCTGTTTAGAGCTGAGCCAAATGGTGTTATCTTTTTGGACATACATTTTTAAAGGAGTATTTTCACTAAAAGAGGAGAGTTCCTGTTTATTTTCAGAAGAGGGGGCTAATTCAATTCTGTCAAATTCGAGAAGAGGCGCAATTAGAATAAAAAAAACAAGTATAAGAAAAAGAACATCTAAAAGTGGCGTTAAATTAATTAAGTCGCCTTCACTATCTAAATCACGAAATAGTATTCGCTTCCTCATGACGTTACTTTTCTGTATTGAAGCTCAATTGTGGAGATGAGTAGATTGCTAAAATCTTCCATATCGGTTTGAAAGCATTTGAGAGAATTTTTTAGGTAGCTATGGCCAATGAGAGCTGGAATTGCAATTACAAGCCCTATTACAGTTGTTCCAAGAGCCATAGAAAGACCTGATAGAATTAAGTTGTTTGAATGAACCCCACCCCCTTTTTGCATTTCAGCCAAACAGATAAGAATTCCCCAAACAGTTCCTAAGATACCAATAAAAGGAGCTAAAGAGACCGCAGTGGAGAGAACAAAAAGATTTTTTTCGAGTTTTTTTGATTCTTTTGAGATGGCATTCATTGTGAATGCTTCAATGAGTCCTATATCTGCATCGGATAAGAAAACAGACTCTTTTTTTACAAAGAAAATATTTTTTTCAAGAAGCTCTACGGTCTTTTCTTTTAAGGCTAAGTAAATGCTTGAGAAGGGGTTTGTCGAAGAGTCCTCATGTAAAGAAATTTGTAAAATTTGTGTTTGGTTTTTTTTGATCGTTTCTTGCATCTTAATGCTTGCTTTGCGACACTTTTGAAAAAGGAGTGCTTTCTGAATGAGAACAAACCAGATGGTGAGTGAGAGGGAAAATAGCGCAAGAAAGATAAGTTTGCCAAAACTATCAGACTCAGAGTAAGCTCTAAATATTACATGAGAAGTTGATAAATACATAGGTTAATTCATACATGAAAAAAGATCGGTTTGTCAAGGTAGATTCACACGCTCACATTACATCAAATGAGTTATATAATGATGTGGATCAAATTATCTTAAGAGCTAAAGAGGCAGGTGTTTCAAAAATAGTTAATATTTGTACAGATGTTGTTACCTTTGAAAGGGGCCTAGAGATTAAAAAAAGATACCCTGCTGAAATTTTTAATACTGTTGCAACAACACCTCATGATGTAGAAAAAGAGGGGGAGGAAAACTTTTTGTACTTTGAAAAAGCGATACTCTCAAAACAAGTTGTTGCAGTTGGCGAAGTAGGTCTTGATTATTATTACGAGCATTCGAAAAAAGATGTGCAAAAAGAGTTTCTCAAAAGGTATTTTCAATTGGCGCTTAAAGCTAATTTACCGGTCGTTATCCACTGTAGAGGAGATGATGCATTTTTAGATCTTCTTAAATTTCCTCAAGATATAAAAGCTGTTTTGCACTGTTTTACAGGAAATTTGTATCACGCAAAAGCATGTCTTGAAAGAGGGTGGTATATCTCGCTAAGTGGAATTCTTACGTTTAAAAAAAGTATCGATTTACAAAATTTAGTTAAGGATCTTCCCTTAAGCAAATTACTTATAGAGACAGATTCTCCTTACCTTGCCCCACAGTCAAAAAGGGGGAAGGTGAATGAGCCAGCAAACGTTTGTGAAATTGCGGACATGATAGCTTTTTTACAAGGGGTGAGTTTAGAAGAGGTGTTGTTTCATACAACAAAAAATGCATTAGATTTTTTTGTAATTTAAACTACTATCAAGTAATATTCTGAAAAAAAGGAGCCTTGGAGGAAATGACTATGGCAATTCAAAGCATGAAAGTACCAAAAGAGTTTCTCTTTAGAAGAATTCACTCACTAATGGGATTTTGGTTTTTAATTTTTTTAATGGAACATTTATTTACGAATTCTCAAATGGCTCTATTCTTTACAAATGGTGATTTATGGTTTGTGAGAAGTGTCGATTTTTTAAATAATCTACCCTATCTGCATGTGATTGAAATTCTCCTACTCGGAGTGCCTATTTTATATCACGCTGTTTGGGGTGTGATGTATATGTTTACAAGTAAATCGAATGCATTTTTTTCTAAGGGGAATACCTCTTTAATCAAAACAGGTAGAAATAGAGCCTATTGGATGCAAAGAATGAGCGCCTGGGTAATATTGGTTGGGATTATTTTACACGTAGCTCAAATGAGGGTGTTAAACTATCCCTATAAATATCAAAATCAATTCTATTTGCCAATTAGTGTAGACCCAGATCTTTATAGTTTAGCAAATAGGCTTCATGTCGAGCTTTATAATCCGGCTCTAATTCAAAGTGAGCAAGAACATCTAAGCCTTCTTCAAGAGAGGATGAAACTTGTAGAAACGAGATTGAATGAGAAGAAATTAGAGCGTGCAAAACCTGATGAGTATGATGCTGAAATGGGTATGATCTATCAAACAATTGAAAAGTTTGAAGCTTTGAAGGGTCATGTTAGCGGCTTGGAAAGCAGAAAATTAAAAGAGACAGAAGTTATGGCAGTGTCTAAAAGTTTTGGGAATCTAGAGCTTTTAGGTGTAAGAGAGGCTTTTAGAAATCCTTTGACGTGTGTATTGTATACAATTTTTGTTCTTGCAGCAGTCTTTCATGGGTTTAACGGTCTTTGGACCTTTTTAATCACATGGGGGATTATTTTATCAGGAAAAGCGCAGTCAAAAGCGGTTTTAGTTTGTACAGGGTTTATGTTCGTTCTTGGTCTTTTAGGAATGATGGGAATTTGGGGAACATTTTTTTTAGGCTAAGTTATGGGTGTTAGAGAAAAAGAGGTGGTTGTTGTGGGTGGAGGTCTTGCTGGCCTTTCTGCTGCAATGAGACTTGCTGACCTTGGTGCAAAAGTAAAGCTTATTTCTCTTACGAAAGTGAAAAGATCTCACTCTGTATGTGCGCAAGGTGGGATTAATGTTGCTGTTAATTTAATGGGGGAGGAAGACTCTCCTGAAATTCATGCATATGACACAATCAAGGGGGGGGATTTTTTAGCAGATCAACCGCCTGTGCTAGAAATGTGTTATAATGGTCCTCAGATCATTCGAATGCTTGATAGAATGGGCGTTCCCTTTAATCGAAAAATGGATGGAAGTTTAGATTTTCGAAGGTTCGGAGGAACATTATACAAAAGAACTGCTTTTGCAGGAGCTTCTACAGGGCAGCAACTTCTTTATGCGCTTGATGAACAGGTGAGACGTTTTGAGGTGCAAGGGAAAATTGAAAAATATGAACATCATGAGTTTTTAAGAGCTGTGGTAGATGACAATGGCGTCTGTAGAGGGGCTGTCATTATGGATCTATATAATTTGAAGCTTAGTACAATCAAGGCAGATGCCGTTTTGATTGCAACTGGTGGTCTTGGTGTTATTTTTAAATACTCCACAAATTCAACTATTTGTACAAGTGCTGCAAATGGTCGTCTCTATAGACAGGGCGTGCACATTGCTAATCCTGAATTTATTCAAATTCATCCAACTGCAATTCCTGGCAATGATAAACTTCGGCTGATGTCAGAGTCTGCAAGAGGTGAGGGGGGGAGAATTTGGGTGTATGGCGACTCTTCCAAAAAAATTATTGGTCCGAATGGGGAAGAGGTCGTCTGCGGGGTAACAGGACAGCCTTGGTATTTTTTAGAAGAGCTCTTTCCAGCCTTTGGTAATTTAGTGCCAAGAGATGTCGCTGCAAGGTATATCATACAAGTTGTTGATGCAGGCCTTGGTATTGAGGGGAAAAAACAGGTCTATTTAGATGTAACAGAGTTAGATGCTAAAACTCAGCATAAGCTTGATGCTATTTTAGATATTTATCAGAAATTCACAGGTGATGACCCAAAAGTTACGCCAATGAAAATTTTCCCAGCGGTTCATTATACAATGGGGGGGCTTTGGGTTGATTGGCCAGCAACAGGAGATAAGGATCGTTTTGAGCGGTATAGGCATATGACTAATATGCCAGGTCTTTTTGCTGCAGGCGAGTGTGATTTTCAATACCATGGAGCCAATAGATTAGGAGCTAACTCTTTACTATCTTGTATCTATAGTGGCATGGTTGCAGCCAATGAGATCTTTTGGTTTATTGATGATTTGAAAGTGAAAGTAGAAGATGTTGGGACAAGGTGTTTTGAGGAAGCTGAAGCTAAGGAGCTTGCTATTAAACACGATCTTTTAGAGAGAAATGGGGTAGAAAACGTACACGTTCTTCATGATGAACTTGCAAATATAATGGTCTCAAACTGCACTGTTGTAAGAAGCAATAAAGGTCTTAAGGAGGCTATTTATAAAATTAAAGAGCTACAGGAGAGATCTAAAAAAATTAGGCTTGATGATAAAGGCTCGCATCTAAATCAGACGTATCAATTTGCAAATCAGTTTTCAGTTATGTTAGACGTTGCAATGACAATTGCAAAGGGCGCTTTACTGAGAGATGAATTTAGAGGTTCTCACTATAAAAGTGAATTTCCTCAAAGAGATGATGAAAACTTTTTAAAAACGACTTTAGCAACTTATGACCCTGTCTCAAATGAACCTCTTATATCTTATCTTCCAGTTGACATAAGACATTTGACTCCTATATTAAGAGATTATACAAAAGCAAAAAGAGTGCAAGCACATTTGGAAAATATTCCGAAAAAAATTCCTTTAGTAACAGAGAGAGATTATGGAAGAGGATAAATGTGTACTAAAGATTTATAGAGGTGTTGAGGGTCATCAATATTTTGAAGAGTTTGAACTAGAAAGAAAACATGGGCTAAATGTCATTTCAGCTCTCATGGAAATACAAAAAAATCCAATCACAAAAGAGGGGAAAAAAGTAGAGCCTGTTGTGTGGGAGATGGCTTGCTTAGAAGAGGTTTGTGGATCTTGCTCAATGATTATTAATGGTGTGCCAAGACAAGCTTGTACTGCATTAATAGATAATTTGATTTCAGAAAATAAATCAAAAGTGATTACTCTAGCCCCTTTTTCTAAATTTCGTGTTATTCGTGATTTGGTCGTTGATAGAACTTCGATGTTTGAAAAATTAAAGAAGATCAAAGGGTGGGTTCCTATTGAAGAACTCCACTCGCAAGAGTTTGGTCCTAAAATATCGCCAGAAAAACAAGAGGCTATGTATGTCGAATCGACATGCATGACTTGTGGGTGCTGTTTAGAGGCTTGTCCTCAAATAAATAAAGGCTCCAAATTTATCGGCGCACAGGCAATAAGTCAGGTAAAGCTTTTTAACGCTCATCCAACAGGCGAAGTCTTAAAGTCAGATCGTTTGCACGTTCTAATGGAAGAGGGAGGCATCTCTGAGTGTGGTAATGCGCAAAATTGTAAGGCAGTCTGCCCCAAAAAAATACCTCTTACACAATCTATTGCTCAAATGGGTAAAGATGTTACAAAAGAGTTTTTCAAAATAGCTTTGGGATTACCAGAAAATAAAGGGTAATCAAAATTACCCCTTATTTTGAAAAGAGATGTTTTTTATATTGCAGCAGGTTCTGTCGCTGTATAAATTAAAATTGCATTTGGAAGAAAGTTCGGTGTTAAAAATTCAATAATTGGTTTTATTTCAAAAACAGTTGCAACTAGGGCAAATAGACCTGCAACTCCAGCGATTGTTCCTAAGAAAGGAATAAATGACAAAGGAATGATGTCTACAAGCAAAGATGTAGCTGCCCATTTAGTAATGTCAATAATAACTCTCTTTTTTTGAAGGTTGTCAATAGGAGTCTCTTTGCTCTGATTTAGCGTTGTAAGTGCAGTAGCAATTCTTATAATGCTTCTAACAACTGGAATGCAGTACGCGATTGTTCTTGCATCTAAAGCTTTTTCTGTTGGCTTGTTGTATACAAAATTACTAAATAGAGAACTTGAATTTATTGCACTAGTTGACATAAAAACCCCTTATATTTGTTTAAAAACATTTTATAAAGATTTTGCATATAACTACAAGAGTTTTTCTTTACATATGCTTAATAAAAAACCTCTCGAACATGAGAGGTTTTTTAGTAAAATAAAAACGATTTTTCCTAAACAGCTGAAACGTCTCTTTGAGAAAGGTCATAAGAAGCGCAAATAATCCCAACTTGCTCAATGCATGTTAATATAAGTGCAACAGTTGCCACTATTGAAGTAATTAAGCCTGTCAAAGGGCTTGCAAGAGCTATTATCGCTGCTGGAACCATGCCAATTATCCATTTTGAAATATCTATATTCGTTTGGATTTTCTCGTCTTGAGTAAGGCATCTATTTCTTATTAATTTAATAGTTTGTAAAGAAGTTTCGATTCTTAAAATATCACTTACAAATGGAAGGCAATAAAGAGCTAGTCTTTTATCTCCGTAATCGCTTGATAAAGGTGGTAAATGTAATGTAGCCATTTGAATTCTCCTAAAAATTTAATATGTGCCTAAATTATAGGCTCTTTTTATTTTTTGACAATCAGAATTCTTTATAGACGCTTTATAATTTAGGAGCGCACGTATGTTTTTTGTGTGGAGGAAAAATTGGAATTTTTGGGTTAAGATCAATTAAATAATTTAATTGCAAAAATGAGATGATTGCATCAAAAAAATTTTGTTTAGAAATATGAAAAGAGAGTTTTGTCAAGAAGTCTAGATGGGAGCGACCCTTCCTATAAGAGGGTTCTTTGGGCGGATGTAAAAGATATTCCATTGACTCTTCATGATAATCCCATAAAAAGCTCGTGTGATGGACAAATCTATCTTTTTTTATGTACTGAGCGTTGCCCCCAACTTTTTTTTGAGCGATCGTGAAATCATTATCAATGAGTAAAAAATCTTTGATATTTATAGATTTTTTTAGTGTAGCAAAAATCCATTCAAGAATATTTTTGGGAAAGAGTTCAAACACGATATCATTTTTTTGGATAATAAAAGTAACAAACAGCGTATTTTCATCAACGACTACTGTCCCGCCTCCTGTGAAGCGTTGGATAATAGGAACTTTTTTTTCCAGAGCCAAGGGGAGATTAATCACATCAGTTGGCTTTGTAGAAATTCCCATGACTATTGCTTTCGGAGAGCCCGAATTAAGAATCACCCAATTTTTGTCGTCTGTTTTTAAAAGCGCCTCTTCAATTTCTAATTGTGAGAAAATTGGAAGGTTTTCAAAGGTTAATATGTTTAATTTCATTTAGATGCAATTGAAGCAATGTCGCTTGTTTTAACAATTTTGTATTTTACCCCTTGTACTGTTTTAAGGGAAAATAGCATTAAATAGCCGCCGGATAATACTTCGACGTCAGAAACGTTAGAAATTTGGGTGTTATCATGAAGGTTAAAAATAATATCGGCAATTTTTTTTGATTTGAGAGAGTTAAAGGCATCTTTCCAATCTTGAGATACAACTTTTGGGTCGACAATCATAATGTCAGAGGTTCCTCTTGTTGAACTTTCAGGACTTATATTTGCGGCTATTTGATTTGAGATATCTTTAGATACCGCGCTTGTTGCAGTCTCTTGCTCTTGTTTAAATGAGTTTGCCATATTATCAGAATAAAGAGGGCCCTTATCATCTGCGCTCAAGATAATAAATGGTAAAAAAAAGTTAATATATTTCAATCGTTGTCCCTTTTTTTTGGGCTTCTAGAAGCGCCATTTTTGCTGCTAGAATCATTTCCCTGATATTTGCATAAGGCGGTTTTTTTTGGCTACTAATTCCAATTTTAATACCAATCTGTAGTGTATGAGTGATAACATCTCTGAGAGTCTCTCCTAAAAATTTTGCATCTTGAATATCCATCTGATTTAAAAATATAAGATACTTGCCTCTTCCTAAAGAGATAAGGGGATGAATTTCAGGGAATATCTTTTTGATGATTTTAGTAAGATCTCTTTCTGTGTATTCATGGGTCTCGTTGTATTCAATATCAATTGCAAGTAGAGAGAGTTTTTTTCCTTCTTTAATTGATAGTAGGATTGGAGCTAAAAGATTTTTGCTAAAAAAAGGTCTTAATCGAATATCTGCAGCAGAGGGAAAATCACCGATTTTATGTGTAAGATCGTTTAATTTTTCCTCTGATTTGCACGTTAAAATCAGCTCTTCAAGATCATTTTTTAGTGAGGCCGGATCTATAGGCTCTTGAATAATTTGATTTACCCCTGTCTGAGATAGTTTTTCTAGGTATTGAGTTTTTAGTACTCCTGAAATCACTAATAGTGGGGTGTATAAGAACTTTTTTTTACTTCTTAGATCATCGCAAGTCCTAAAAATTGATTCTTTATACTTCTGGTCATCAATGATAATCAGGTCAGGTTCTGTTTTTTCAATTTTATCTACCTCTGAATGAGAGGGAAGAACACAAACTAAAAAATTTGAGAAGTGGTGTTTAAAAAAAATTGGATAGTAGGGAGAGTCTGTGAGTAATAAAATTACTTTTTGAGGAGCCTGTTTTTCGTTATTCATCTGATAATTAACTAAATAAGTAAATTTAGGGTGTCCACACCCTCGCTTTTATTTAGGCAGGCTAAATTTATTTCTGCAAGGCTATTAGCAAAATAGATATATCGGCAACTGAAACTCCCTCTAAACGAGAGGCTTGACCTAGATTTTCAGGCTGAATTTTAGAAAGTCTTAAAAAGGCTTCTCGACTTAGACTACCTAAATTAGAGTAGTCGAAATTTTTAGGTATTTTTACAGGATCAAGTGTTTGAAGTCTTTCAATCTCTTTAGTTTGTCTTCCAATATACCCTTCATATTTGACGAGAATTTCGATTTGCTTGTTTAGCTCTTCTCCATGATCAAAAAAATGTTCGGGCAGCTCTTTTACTAAGCTTTCATATGAAATTTCAGGTCTTGACAAAAGAGTTGCAAGAGACAAAACTCTCCCTTCGTGATATTTTTTTGTAGTTTTTAAGCGAAGAGATTCACTACTTAAAACAGTTTTTTTGTGTTGCAAACTCGCGTAACTTTCGTTGTCTAGAAGACCGAGCTGATAGGCATATTCGCTTAATCTTTGATCAGCATTATCTTGTCTGAGTAAAAGTCTATGTTCTGCTCTGCTTGTGAACATTCGATAGGGCTCTTCTAAAGTTTTGGAAATAATTTCCTCAACTAAAACACCTATGTAAGCTTCCGATCTTTTTAAGATAAATGGCTCTTTTTTTTGTACTTTAAGTGAGGCGTTGATTCCTGCAATAAGTCCTTGCGCAGCAGCCTCCTCATATCCTGTTGTTCCGTTGATTTGACCTGCAAGAAAAAGACCTTCGATATTTTTTGTCTCAAGAGTCATTCTAAGTTGACCACTTTTCACATAATCGTATTCAATTGCATAGGCAGGTCTTGTGATTTCTGCATCTGTAAGACCTGGGATAGAGTGAATCATTTCAAGTTGTACATCAAAAGGAAGCGAGGTCGAAATTCCGTTTACGTAAACTTCATTTGTAGATAAGCCTTCAGGTTCAAGAAAAATTTGGTGACGATCTCTTTCATTAAATCTGACTACTTTATCTTCAAAAGAGGGGCAATATCGAGGGCCAACGCCCGTAATTGCTCCAGAGTACATCGCAGATCTTTTTAAATGTTTTAGTGCTATTTGTTTTGTCTCAATCGAAGTGTAGGTAATATAGCAAGAAATTTGAGGAAGAGTTCTTTTTTCTTTAGAGTAAGAGAAAAAAACGTCATCTTCTCCCGGTTGTTCTTCCATTACAGAAAAATCAATCGATCTTTTATTAAGTCTTGGAGGTGTCCCTGTTTTTAATCGGCCTAAATTAAAACCGAGATCTCTTAAGTGGTCTGATAATCCAATAGAGGCTTTGTCGCCAGCTCTTCCCCCAGAAAAGTTAATGTCACCTATGTGAATTTGGCCTTTCATGAATGTGCCAGATGAGAGTATGACGCTTTTTCCTTTAAATGCGATCCCCTCTTGAGTCTCTACGCCCTTGACAACGCCCTCTTCTACAATTAATTTATTTGTCGTTGCTTGGAAGAGAAAAAGGTTTTCTGTGTTTTGTAAAACCTTTGTCATTTCAAGGCTGTATGCGATTTTATCGGACTGTGCTCTTGGAGACCATACTGCGGGACCTTTTGAGCGATTGAGCATTTTAAACTGGATGCCCGTTCTGTCTGCAATTTTTCCCATGATGCCGCCAAGGGCATCAATCTCACGGACAATGTGACCTTTTGCAGTTCCGCCAATAGCAGGATTGCAGCTCATTTTTGCAATAGCGTCGAGATTAATTGTGAGTAGGAGAGTACGCATGCCCATACGAGCTGCAATATATGCAGCTTCGCAACCGGCATGACCTGCTCCTACGACGATGACGTCAAATTGTTCGGGATAGGACCACATGGACCCTTACGACTTTTTATGACGATTAGCGCGGCTTCTTTTTTTGCGCTTATGCTTGTTCATTTTTGTTTTGCGTTTTTTCTTTACAGAAGACATATTTACCTCTCAAATTCAGGGCAAGTATACAGAA
Source organism: Chlamydiota bacterium (assembly GCA_016866545.1). Taxonomy (GTDB): domain Bacteria; phylum Chlamydiota; class Chlamydiia; order Chlamydiales; family 2-12-FULL-49-11; genus VGMD01. The sequence goes on from VGMD01000001.1 coordinate 58,106, forward strand.
TTTGCAGGGTTAAAGTCTATTTTAAAATTATTTTTAGATGTAAAAAATTATCTACCAGGGGTAAATGCAGAGAAGGCATCTTCATTTTCAGGAGATGAGGACGACTCTCTTATAAAATTATTGAATTTCGCAAATTTCTTGCGAAACGCTAATTCTACATCACCCACGCTTCCATGACGATTTTTTGCGACAATTACTTCTGCAAGCCCAGGCTTATCATTTGCATTGTAGTACTCTCTTCTGAATACAAACATCACAATATCAGCATCCTGCTCAATTGATCCAGACTCTCTAAGATCGCTTAGCATCGGTCTGTGTCCTGCTCTATCTTCAACCTTTCGAGAGAGCTGTGATAGGCATAAAATAGGTATCATTAGTTCTCTAGCTAAGTTTTTAAGCATGCGGGAAATCTCTGAAATCTCATTTTGCCTATTGTCGACGCTGAAATGACCCTTTGATCCAGAGAGAAGTTGCAAATAGTCAATAACAAGAAACTGAATGTCATACACTTCTTTTAATCTTCTCGCTCTTGCTCGTAAATCTGTAATTTTAAGCCCTGGTTGATCGTCAATGATAAGAGTCTCTTTCTGCATCCTTCCGACTGTTTCAACAACTCTTTGGTATTCCATCCCATCAAGAGAGCCTGTTTTAATTCTATCAGATTCAACCTCTGAAAGAGAGCAAATCATCCTGTGTAGCAGCTCATCAGCAGTCATTTCGAGTGAGAAGATTCCAACTGCAAGTCCTTTATCAAAAACAAGATATTCCGCAATATTGACTGCAAGAGCTGTTTTACCCATCGACGGTCTAGCTGCTAAAATAACAAGGTTTGCTTTGTTGAATCCGTTAATCATTTTATCAAGATCTGTAAATCCTGTTGGAAGTCCAGTCACACTCGGTGCATTAGGATCTCGTGTGTGAAAAGCCTCTTGTCTATGTTGCAGCTCTTTTAAATAAGGAGTTTTGGACTCAGCCTTCATTCCCGATATAAGCTCTTTTATCAAAACACCAAGCGAAGGGTTTGCTTTCTGGCTAATTTTGAAAAAATAGGATTGGGCTTCGTCTAGTGCGGAGTAGACATCTTCAGGCTCTTCAAGAGCTTTTTTTTCAATTAACTTTGAAGATTCAATCATCTGCCTTAGGACAGATTTTTTCCGAATGATTTCGACATACTCTTCAACGTAGGCGGAAGTTCCTGCGTACTGCACTAAAAGTGTGAGATAGGCCACGCCCCCTACAAGGTCAAGTTTCCCAGTTCTTTTTAGTTCTTCAGCAATGAGGTGAACGTCAGCTGGTTTTTCTTGTGAAAAAGCAAGTTTTAGAGTTTTAAAAACAAGTTGATGTTCGGTGTGGTAAAAATCGGATTCATCCAGCCCATCTGCACCAACAGATAAGGCATTAGAGCTTGTTAGCATACAGCCAAGAACCATCATCTCTGATTCTTTAGAATGAGGCGGCGCTTTTAAAATACCCTTTTCACTCATATGCCCTAGACCAATTCGGAAAGAGAGGGATTTGAACCCTCGATACCCGTTTATAGAGTATGCATCCTTAGCAGGGATGTGCCTTCAGCCACTCAGCCATCTTTCCATTAGGTTAGCAATTGTAGGATGAAATGGTATTTCTGTACAATAGACATCTTTTGTTTTAAATGCTTTTTTGATAAACTTTTCCTCTCTAAATAAAAAAAGAAGGATGAAACTATGGAACCTGCATCATTAAGCAGAAGAGAAAGCCCTGTTATGCCACTACTCGATCTAGGTGCATTTGATGCTGAACCTCCTTTGGAAAAGCTCTGTGATGGGTCGGTAGGTATTGGTAGTCTGAGTAAAGAAACGCTTTTAAGTGAACATGAGAGTGATTGCGAGAGAGGAGTGCCATCTCTTTTATCAGCTGTTGGGAAGGTGGAGGTAGTAAGTCTAAATGGTAATTTAGCTGAACGAAGAGTTGATTTGGTGAGATCTTCTATTTTAGGTATGCCTTTGAAATTTGAAGGAAGAGAGCTGCCTAGTTTTAAAAGTGTGGCTAAACCTCTAGGTAGACCAAGAGAAGAAGAGGTCTTGTTAGAAGATGAAATTGAACAGCTTGCGGGCGCTATGAATTGCGCTGATACATCCGAATACTTAGAAGAGGGGACGCCTTATCCAAAAGTACCCCATCCAAAATACCGTCAGGAAAAAAGAGGTGATGGCCTTTTTTACTATGTTCTAAGAGGTGAGGAAGAGCCGCGAGGTGCAAAACGGAGAAAATAGAGATCGAATCTTTTTTAAATCTTTTGAAATAGATCTATTATTCTAAAAGTGCAGTAAAGGGTAAGGGGCGTCCATTTAGGGCGTTCCAGTAGGAGGTGTGCACCGATCCATCAGGGTTTTCGATTGTGATGCAGTAGATCGGCAGGTAGACAGCGAGTGTGCTTCTAACTGCAAAATCTTGACCGAAAGCAGCCTCTGTAATTCTTCTAATTTGTGTGTGGGAAAATCTTTTAGAGAGTCTTTCAGAAGAGTTGCATGATTTCGTTACAAGTCTGTCATCAACAAACGTTTCTGGTTTAATTGCAAGTCTTGGTTTTTGTAAATGAAGTCTATAGTGAGACCCTGATTGAACAACAATTTTTTTTCGTCTGCAACTCTCTAGCCAATTGCCTAAAATGTCGTTTTCTACATGAAGAGATCTTAAAAGAGTCTCTCTATCAAGAGTGCCACCCCGTTCTGCTAAGGTTCTAATCACTCGAAATTCATTTTTTTCAACATAGGCGCTTATGCAATCGGCAAATCCGTGAGTTTTTTCCCAGTGATTTGTGTTTAAAACCATCTCTCCATCAAGAAGATCCCATAAAATTAGACCTTCACCTGTCTGATTTTCTTGATTTGTGTACTTCACTTCCATTAAAAGATAGGGGGAAAATTTCATACTAGGTTCTAAAAACTTGTGTTTGTCGTCTTTTAGAAGAACTTTGCGATTCATTTCCATGATTTGCTGTGCAGTAAAGCGAGCTTCAAGCGTATGAAAAGATCCATTATTAATATAGTCGAGCACTTTCCCTTTTATTTCAGGGTGGTTTGTGTTGACCCAATATCCTCCATAACCAAGTGCTGCTAATGTAAGTAGAGTAGATAATAATCTCATAGTTTTACCATATCGTAAAACATAATCAAGTTCAAGCGTAAAAAAAGAGAAAAATCAATAGTTCGTGTTACTATGAATCAAATAAAATAAAAATAAAATAATAATATGGAAAAAATAAAAATTACATTAGTTGACGGAAGTGAATATAGTAAGTTTTTTGAAACAAGCAGTTTGCGAGATCAGTTTGTAGCAAAGCTTGAGCTTTTTGAGGGGCTATTTATCGATTTTTTTACCCAAGAAAAAATCGTTAAAATCAATCCAAACTATATTATTAAGATCGAAGTTTGTAGTGATTTAAATCTGATTTGACAAATTTTATACAGTATCTGCCCTTGATTTTTATCAGGATTTGGCGGCAACTAAAGCAGACCGTCGGGTTTCACACGGTTGATGGAAGCGAGTGAAAAGCAATCGATAGAGGAGCAGTAAAATGATGAATCCAGGTGCAAAATAGGATAATGGCTTTAAAGAGATAAATGGGTGTACTCGTCAATATTTGCATTAAGAAGATCGATTGCGCCTTGCCAAAAAGCTGGTTCTTCCAAGTTTACGTCTAGATGTTTTTTTGCAAGATCTTCAATTGATAAGCTGCCGCTATCTTTTAGAAGTGCGATATATCTATCTTCAAAGTTATTGTTTAATAAGATGTTATACGTTCCTAAACTAAAAAGATATCCAAAAGTATAGGGCCAGTTGTAAAAAGGGACATCTGTAAAATAAAAGTGCATTTTGTAGCACCAAAAATGAGGTAGATAGCTCTCTAGTGCGTCTGCATATGCCTCTTTTTGAGAAGAGGTCATTAAATCATTAATTTCGTCTGGTGTAAGATACCCCTTTTCTCGTTTTTTATGAAATCGTGTGTCGAAAAGAAATCTGCTATGCAAGTTCATGTTAAAGGCGACATAACTAGAGAGTTTATCATCTAACAGAAGAAGTTTTTGTTTAGGATCTGTAGCAGATTTTAAAGCGCTATCTGCAACAATCATTTCGCACATCGTTGAAGCAGCTTCTGCGATATTCATAGGATAGTTTTGTGATAGGGGAGATTTATCATAAAGAACGTGAGAGTGAAATGCATGACCTAACTCATGAGCTAAGGTGCTTTGACTATCAAATGTGTCTGTATAGGTCATAAATATTCTAGACTCTTTTAACAGAGGAATCCCTGTGCAAAATCCTCCAGCCCTTCTTTTGGGGCCGGGTTTAGCGTCTACCCACCCTTGTTTTAAAGCGGTTTTAGAAAATTCTGCAAGTCTAGGAGAGACAGTTCCAAATTGTGTGATAATATTTTTGCAACCCTCTGAGTAGGGGATTTTAGACTCTTCTAAAGAACCAAGCGGTGCATCAATGTCTGACCAGGAGAGTTTTTTAAGGCCTAAAAGTTTTGCTTTATGGTGGAGATACTTTACTAGGGGGGCTTTATTTTGCGAAACAGTCTCCCACATCGTCATAAGAGTTTTTTCAGTGATTCTATTTTTTGAAAGAGTTTCGTGGAGGCAGCTTTGCCAATTTCTTTGTTTATAAAGTGTGAGCCTAAAATCTACGATATTATTTAAAATTTGCGCAAAAATTGCTTCATGTTTAGTAAGCTCTTTTTCCATGCTGGCAAAGGCGTCTTGACGAGTCTGTCTATCTGCATGAGAAAAAAGTTTTTCTAATCTACTTAAATTAAGCTCCCCCTCTTTTGTTTTAAAGGTAAGGCTGCCAATAAAAGAGTAATAAAGAGTCGTGTTTGCTGCATGGCCTGAAATAGAAAGTTCGCTTGCAAGAAGCTCTTTTTCTAAAGCCATTTTTTCTCTTCCCTCTTCTCTCATTTTTTTGAGGGGAAATGAGATTGTCTCTTGATTTTTCAATAGCTGTAAAAATTCAGATTCTGAAAGATCTAAGAGAAGCTTTTGAAGTTTTTGCAAAACACTTTCAAGCGTTGCAGCTATACTATTATATTTAGCTTCAGCTTTTGTTGCTTTTGTATCCGAAATATCGGATGATGAAAGACATGCGATTAATGATCCCGCTTCATGAACTTCATCTAGAAGTGTTTGATAGGGGAGAAATATATCAGGGATTTTTAATGGAATTTTTTGAATCTGATCTAACAGTTCGTCTAATTTTTTTTCAATTTTTTCATAGGAGCATCCAGACCCATGAAGAACTTGATCGAGATTCCATATTTGTCTATATTCCATAAAGTAAATGTAACCGAAGGTTTTTTTTAGTGCCAGCGAAAATAAGAGTGTTATCTGAAGAGACAATTAACCAGATTGCAGCTGGTGAAATTATTGAAAATCCAGCCTCTTTGATTAAAGAATTAATTGAAAATTCAATTGATGCAAATGCTACAAAAATTGAAATAGAAGTTCATGGGGGCGGACACCTCTTTATCGAAGTGAGAGATAATGGGTGCGGCATGAATAAAGATGATGCAGTGTTATGTTTTGAGAGGCATGCAACATCAAAGATTTCAAAGTTTACTGATTTATTAAAATTGACAAGCATGGGATTTCGTGGAGAGGCCTTAGCCTCTATTGGGGCAGTTGCAAAAGTAGAGATTGAGACAAATGAAGATAACTCTATCGGAACAAAAGTTGTTTGTCATGGGGGTAAGATGTTAAAAGTAGACCCCTTCTCTAGAACTCAAGGGACAACGATACGGGTGCAAGACCTTTTTTATAATGTTCCTGCAAGAAAAAAGTTTCAAAAATCTTCAGCGCAATCGACTGGTGATATAAGTAAAATGTTAACAAAAGTGTCACTTGCCCACCCAGATGTTTCATTTCTATTCACATCAAGCGGAAAAACTCTTTTAGAGACATCTCGATTAAAAGAGAAAAGAATAGAAGAGGTTTTAGGGAAAGATTTTTTACGAGAAACAACTCCAATAACATTTGAAAAAGATGGGTATAAAATAAGTGGGATTGTTGGGACGCCTTTAAATGTAAGATCGAATAGGCTTCAACAACACCTTGTAATTAATAAAAGGCCTGTCATCTCAGCTCTTATAGAAAGAGCGATTCAAAACGCTTTTGGGACCCGAATTGGAACAAAAGAATACCCTCTTTTTGTCCTTTGGATGGAATTTCCTCCGCATTTAGTCGATGTAAATGTTCACCCACAAAAAATTTTTGTCAGATTTTGTGAAGAGGATAAAGTTCATGCACTTGTAAAGTTAGCTGTCGAAGAGAGTTTTTTTACAAATGGGAAAATGGCGGTTTTTTCAAAAACAGAAAGACCCGACTCATTTTTTGAAGAGCCAATTATTTATGCGCAGGCAGAAAAACCAGCAAGCGTTGCAGTCGAGTTTCGGGGGCAACGAGTAGACATAACGGATGAAAAAGCGGTTCCATCTTTTCAAATAAATGAAAAAAAACTAGTCGAAGAAGAGATAGAAATAATTGGTTTTTATGATGATATAGCGCTTGTAAAGGTTCCCCAAATGAGTCCTATTTTCTTAGAAGAGAGACTCATGTTCGTTCACATCCAGAGACTTGATGCCAAAGTGCAATTTGAGAGAATTTTAGTCCGTTTAAAGGAGGGAAAGGGGTGTGATATGGAGGAGCTTTTATTTCCTGAGGTCCTCAATTTTTCAAAAGGGGAAGAGGAGCTTATTATGAAACATGAACCACTTTTGAAGAAATTAGGGATTGCAATTAGATCGTTTGGGAAACAGAGTTTGATAATTGATGCACTCTCGCCACTTTTTTCCATGAGCGCTGTCAGAAAAATTTTAGAAGAGCTGTTAATGGAATTTTCAAAAGAGTTTAGTTTTGAAAATATATGTAAAATTTTAGTGCGCTATAGATCGTATACTATACTTAGCAAAGATGAGATAAAACACCTTTTAAAAGAGGTTTTGAAAAAAGAAGACCCTTTTTACACGCCAAATGGGAAACTTATCATGAAGGCATTCAACAAGGAAGAGTTTTTTGGGAAATAAAACAGTTTATTATAGTTCAAATGCATTAGATATTTTTTATCAGACAGGAATGCATGTATGGAAAGAGAAGCTTTTTAGTTACAAAGAGAAGTGGGTTTTGCTGCAAAAAGAGGACGAAATTAGAAGTTATTTAAATAATTTAGAGTTTGACGAATTTGGCATTGATTTTTCTAAGGTGACTCATAAAGAATTTTTAGAGATTCAAAAACTTGCATCGGGTGTGCCAATTATTGATAGTAATCCTATTGCAATTAAGCGTATGATTAAAAGAGAAGACGAAATTGAGTCTTTAAAAAAAAGTGCTCGTTTGAATTATGACGGTTTTTTGCATGTTTACTCTTTGCTTGTCGAGGGGATAGAGGAAAAAGAGGTTGCATTCGAGTTTGAAAAATTTGTAAGAGAAAGGGGCGCTTCAAAATTAGCATTTGATCCAATTATTGCCTTTGGGGATCATACAGCTTTTCCACATCATAAAGTAACTGACCGAAAATTGAAAAAAAATGATCCAATTACAATCGATGTAGGTGTGATTCTAGATGGGTATGCAAGCGATATGACAAGATCATTTTTTCTATCTCCTGAAAAAGAGTGTAAAATGGAAAGGGTCGTGTTAGAGGCAAGTCGAAAAGCACTAGAGATGTGCAAACCGGGTGTCGATTTTAAAGAGGTGCAAGATGCAGTGGATGATTTTTTTAAACAAGAAAATCTCTTTGATTTTCGAAAACACTCACTAGGTCACGGGATCGGCTTAGAAGTCCATGAAGCACCTTTTATGACAAGCGAAAAAAGGGTTTTAAAAGAGGGGATGTCTATTACAATAGAGCCTGGTTTATATGAAATTGGGAAATTAGGTTATAGACATGAAGATACAATTATAATAACAACTAAAGGGTATGAGAATCTGTATGAAAGTAGGTCTTGGACAAGATAGTCACAAATTTAATATTGAAAAAACAGATAAAAAATGCGTGATTGGAGGAGTTGTATTTCCTGATATGCCAGGACTTGATGCAGATTCTGATGGGGATGTTGTCTATCATGCAATTTGTAATGCTATTACATCAGTTACCCATGTCCACATACTTGGCGATATAGCTATACAGATGTGCAAACAAGGAATCAAAGATAGTAAAGAGTATCTTAAAAAAGCTAAAAAAAGTTTAGGTGAGAAAAAAATTTCTCACCTCTCTATTTCACTTGAGGGTGCGAGGCCAAGAATGCAGGCATCTCTTTTAGAGATGCGAAAAAATATTGCCCGTCATTTAGAAATAGATGAATCTCTTGTCGGGATTACTTGCACATCAGGAAATTCAATGGGCGATTTTGGTAAAGGAATTGGTCTACAATGTCTTTGCATTCTAACAATTTTTTAAATATAATTTTTCCGTTTAAAAAGGAGAAATTATGTTGCCATTAAAAAGATCAGAAGAAGTAGTTACTGCAGGTGGGATGGAGTGGAGATCATCTAGTGCCTCCCCAACTCAGAGGTGGGATGCTTTCAAAAAACGCACTGATAGAGTTGAAGAATTTGCAAGAGACGGCAAATACATCTCTTTAGCAAGCACAAGAAGAGTTTTTTCTGGAAGAAGAGCAGAAGTTTTGAGGTCTGAAGAGAGTTTAGAAAAAGCATCTTTAGAGATTGAAAGACTAAAACATGCTTTGTATGAAGTGACATTTAAGCTAAGTCGCTCTGAATTAAGTAACGATGTATTGCGTGAAGAGGTTGGAGCTCTTAAAGCCGAAGTAGCAAGGCTTTCTAAATAAGTTTAATAAATATCTAAAAGAAGCCTTTTTTGAAGACGAAGGTTTTTAAAAAAGGCTTTTGCTTCTTCAGGAGACATATTCCCCTCAAGCTCTGCAATAAGATGAAGAGTTTTTTGCACATCTTTTGCCATTGCTTTTGCATCACCACAGATATAAATCGATGCCTCCTCAGTGATAATCCAAGACCAGATTTCTTTTTTTTCCTTCATTAAAAGGTCTTGCACATAGACTTTTTGGTCAGAATCTCTTGAAAAGGCAGTACTTAATTTTAGTATCCCTCTATCGACATAGTTTGTAAGCTCATCCTCATAGTGAAAATCAAATGCTTTTTGTCTATCTCCTGTGAAAAGCCAATTTTTTCCTTTTGCAAAAGTAGATTCTCGCTCTTGGAGAAAGCCTCGAAGGGAGGCAAGACCTGTTCCAGGGCCAATCATAATCATGGGTCTATTTGTGTCTTCGGGTGGGAGAAAATTTGGATTAGGTTGTAAAAATAGTCGAAATTTGTCACCCGGCTGAAGAGACTTTAGAAAACTTGCGGTGATGCTCTCTTTCTCTTTTCCCGCATCAGGGTAATAAAAAGACGCAACCATAAAATGCGCCTGGCTCCCTACTTTTTTCATAGAAGAGGCAACAGAGTAATACCTTGGAAGCATTGGAAAAATGAGATTTGTAAGCTCTTGAAGCGGAATCGTAGGATGCCAAAATTTGTGTAAAAAAGTGCTTAGATTATTTGACTTACAAAAATTTGCGACTCTTTCTTTGTCTAAAAGCAGATCTTGAAGTTCTTTGGTTGGATTATACTTTTCTATAAGTTGTAAAAATTGGGAAGAGATCCTTGAGAGGTTAGCCTCTTTTTTTAAAAACTCCCCAAATTTCATCGGTTCGAAGTTTTTTGTTTCAATGACAAAATTTCTATAAGGCTCCCCAAGAGTTTTAACAACTTCATCTACAAACAAATCTAAATTTTCAGGAAGAATTGCAAAGCTTGAACCAACTTCGTAGGTGATATCGGAGTTGCAGAAATCGCAGACAATATGCAAAATCTCTTTAGAGGACCCTTTTTTTGTCAGTAGCCTGCATTCAACTAGTGTGGCTAGATAAGGATTGTGGCGATCATAAATTGGTTTTGTTAATTTCAGTTCTTCTGAGGGTAGGTTCGTCATATGAAAAAAATCTTATTGGTTGTTTTTTCAAGTTTTTTATTTATATCTTGTAGTGGTAGTGGGACAGATCGTAACTACATTATGGGGGATTCGGTGAAAGAAGAGAGCGCTAAGACAACTATTGTATCATAAGTTGCCATTATTTCCCGCTTAGGTTTTTATGATGCTTGTTATAAGAGAGTTGCAGTTTTTCTTAGCCCAAGTCTCTTGCAGTTTTTCCATCTTTTTGTTGGAAATTCCGCCAAGAAACTCGATCGCTTTTAAAATTCGTGCTCTTGCTTTGTGCTCACCTAGAATTTCAAAAGAATCAAAAAGCGGAGGGCCTTGGTGTTTACCCATAAATGTTGCAAAAAGAAGGGGGATAATTACATGCTTGAAATGAACGCCAAACACTTCAGAGAGTGATTTAGCAGAAGCTTCAAGACCTGTTTTATTCCACTGTTCGCTTTCGTCAAGAGACCAGATTAATCCTTGTAGAATTTGAGACGCCTCTTCTGCCTTAAGACCTCTTGGTGAAAAAAGAGCCTCTGTGTATTTAAGATGGTTAATAAAAAAGAAGTCGCAAAGATCAATAAAATCACCAAATGTCTTGATTCTTGTGTGGACAAGTGGCATTAATTTGGCCATAAATTCGTCATTAAATCCCCACTCACGAATACGAGACCAGAGATCTTCTACTTTTACGGAGTTAATCAAGTATTGCTGATTGATCCAGTCGAGTTTTTTTACATCAAAGACAGCGCCTGATACACCCACTCTTTTTATATCAAAACTTTCAATGATTTCATCAAGAGTATAAATTTCTTTATCACCCGTCATGCTATAGCCCATTAGAGTAAGGAAATTTCTGAGAGCTTCAGGAAGATAGCCGCTATCTCTATAGTAGTAGGCAGATGTGGGGTTTCTTCGCTTGGAGAGTTTTTTCCCGTCTATGCCAAGAAGAAGAGGCATGTGCGCAAAAACAGGGGGAGTCCACCCAAACGCTTCATAGAGTAAAATATGCTTTGGTGTAGAGCTGATCCACTCATCTCCGCGGATCACATGAGAAATTTCCATTAAGTGGTCATCTACAACATTTGCTAGGTGGTATGTAGGAAAAAGATCTGATTTTAAGAGCACTTGATCATCTACATCGCTACAGGGCGTTGCAATTCTTCCCTTAATGGCATCATGAAAAACAACTTCACCAGAAAGAGGAACTTTTAGTCTAATCACGTATGGTCTACCACTCTCTTCAAAAGCTTTGATTTCTTCTTCACTTAGATTTCTGTGGCGTCTGTCGTAGCCGCCTCTACCACCCATTTTTTGGCTAATAATGCGCATTTCATTTAACTCTTCTGGAGTAGTGAAGCATTTGTAAGCTTTTCCTGCCCTAAGTAAGTCAAAACAAGCTTTTTGATAAAACTCTGTTCTCTCAGATTGCCTATAGGAACCGCAAGGTCCGCCAACATCTGGCCCTTCATCCCATGAAATGCCAAGCCACTTAAGTGATTCAAAAATACTAGTCTCGTACTCTCTTCGGCTTCTTGTTTGGTCGGTGTCTTCGATTCGCAAAAGGAATTGACCCCCGTGGTGACGGGCGAAAATTAAATTAAAGAGTGCCATGTACAGGGTTCCAATATGTGGATGACCTGTTGGAGAGGGAGCAATTCTTGTGCGAACTTTCATAGACGTAGATTGTAGCAAGCTTTTATAAATCTTTTCAAGTTTTTTACGAGCCGTTTTTAGATAGAAGGATGAGTTCTTTCATAATATTGAAAGCCTCTTCTAGCTGGAGGTCGTTTTGTCCTGTCAAGTTAAAGTCGATTTCATACCGGTCAATCGCCCTGATTTCTTTAAGAAAATTTTGATAGTTTGCATTTTTTTCGATTCGTTTTTGCGAGTGGGCTTTTAAGTCGGCTATGTAAGTGTCTAGTTTATTAGATGGTTTTTGAATAGATTTCCCAAGAGCTTTTTTTAATCTTGTCCTGTAAAGAGGGTGTACGTCTGAGAGGTCATCTTCAAATAGAGGGGAAATTTTGTCATTTTCAAGAGGGTATTTTGCATACTTTTCTCCAATTTCCATGTTTGAAAGGATCCCTGGGACCTCTAGGTCTGATTTAACTCCTGTTAGCTGGGGGGTTCTTCCTCCAACAGTGTAATATGCGCCGCGCGTTACCTTGTACTCTCCTTGGGGGTTAATTTTTTCTGGATTGCTACTTTCTAAGGTGAATGTTTGGTATGTTCCTTTTCCATACGTTGCCTCATCTCCTACAATGAGGGCTCTGCCATAGTCTGCAAGTGCAAGAGCCACGATTTCAGAGGCAGATGCACTTGCTCTATTAATCAAAATGATTAGTGGGCCGCTCCAAGAGACCTCCTCGTTTAAGTTTCGAAGTCTTTGGACATGTCCTGTATGGTCTTTAATTGATGCGACAACCCCTTTGTCAATAAATAGGCCGGTCACCTCTACAGCTTGTGGTAGAAGACCCCCTGAGTTGTGTCGTAAATCGAGAATAATTCCTTTGACGTTGTGGCAAGCCTTCATCTCGTCTATTGATTTTTTAAGATCAATATAGGACGAGTGTTTTGGATCTTGGTAAAATGAATGAAGGCTTAGATAGCCAATTGCCCCGCTGCCATAGGGCTCTACTTTAGAAGAAAAACGGCTCTCTGTCAGAACAATCTCTTCGCGAATAATAACAATATCAAATTTTTCCTCTTTTTGTGAGGGGTGTTCTCGTACAATCGTTAAAATTACAGCTGAACCTTCAGGGCCTCTGATTAAGTCTACAGCTTCTGTAATGTCCATGCCTGCAATTGGTTCGTGGTTTACGGCGATGATTTTGTCTCCAATTTTTAGCTCATTTGAGTGGCTTGCGGGGCCACCTTCTACAATTTGTACTACAGTGAATCCGTTTAAATCGTCTCTTAACTGGGCTCCGATCCCAAAAAGTCTTTGCTGGACTTGAATTAAAAATTGTTTGGCCTCTTGGGGGGTAAAATACATGGTGTGCGAGTCAAGTGATGAGGCGAGCGCTTTGAGGAAGCAGGAGAGCATTTGTCTTTTTTGGTCTAGCTTAGAGGCTCCTGTAAACTCTTTTTCTCTTAAGTATCTTCTTTTGGCTACTCTTTGAAAAAATATCGTCGACTGTTCGGGTGTAGCTAATTTTTCAGCAGAGTCATTTTGCAAAGCTCTTATTTTAAGTAACTTGCTTTCAAGGTCATCGGAATTAGCAGGCCAGTCAGCTTCATGAAGCTCTTTTGCTGTCACCTCTTTTGGCAAGGGGAGGGCTTCGATCTTCTCTTCGATCAAGTTTCTCCGCTCAATTGCTTCTAAAAATAAGTCGTAGAGCGACTGAAAAACAGAGAATTCCTCTTTTTTATAGTCGGACTCTATTTTTTTTAAGAGTTCATTCGAGGGGTCAAGATAGGGGGAGAGATCCTGTTTTGTTAGGTAGCATTTTATAGGGTCAAGCTCATCTAAGTAGCTTATTATAATTCGCTTAGATATTTCAGAAGTGAGTTCTTTATGTCTTGCGTGTGCCCTAAAGATTTCTTCTGCTTTTAAGTGCGCCTCGTGTGCTGTAATATTCGGTGGGGTTGCAGCTTCGATTAGAAGGGAGGTTAAAAAAAGTGAGGCAACGCATATTTGTTTAACTAGATTCAATTTTGGACCTATAATCTTTATCTAAAACCTCTATGTACCAGAAGTAAAGTTTATTTTCGAAACAAACTTAAAAATCTGAATAAATCACGTCTGCAGGCCATTTTCGATTGCTATCAATTCATTTTTATGTCACAATAATTTATCTTAAAGGGCGATAATATCGCAACAAACCAATAATCGAGGTGGGTTGGCAAGCTGTAATAAAAAATAACTTTAGCTTGACTTACCTAGATAAAAGTGGATGAGGAGGAAAATAATGGATCTAACAGATGATGTATCTTCTAAAAAGAAGAAGGTTGTATCAATAACAGAAGCTGCTAGGCTCAATAACGTAACTCGCCAGGCAATTTATGTCGCTATTAAGCAAAAAAAACTTAAGGCGTACAAAGATTCTACGCGGTGGACAATTGATCTAGAAGATTTAGAAGATTATAGACGTCAAAAATACTCAAGAGCTAAGTCGCTTTATAATGGTGAGCTTTTATTTGATAATGACAAAGGGTTTCACTCTGTCAATCAAGTAGCTAAGATGCTTGGTGTACCCGCTCAAAAAATTTATTACGCAACTCGTATCGGGATGCTAAAAGCAACTCGTAGAGGCGCGGCTTGGGTAGTTCATACAGAAGATCTTAGAGAGTATCAAGAGAAGTATCTAAATAAAAGAACTGTGCAAGAGAGCGCTACATCAGAAGCTCTTTAGTACCTCTTATTTAGTGCTTATAAAATATGTGTTGAAAACATGCTTTCAAAGGGCATAAGCATGTTGGATATGCGTTGTTTGTAAAAAGACAAATAGTTTGCTTTTGAAGTTATAAACTCTTTTGTCTATATTTTTTAAGATTCCTTGGCAGGTGTGATTTGCTGGTTTTCAGTTTCATTGAGGATTTGAAAATCGATAATTTGCAGCTGAATAGACGATTTATTTAAGTAGACATTGACCTGTGGGGTAAATGCTATCATGAGTTTCAAATTTTTGCCCATTAGATCGGGTTTTCTGTGGCTCATATTAAAGCCTATTCCTTCAAGAAAGCGGTCATTTTCTTCTAATGAGAGTTTTAGATTTTTCTTTCCTATGATTTTTGGGGGCAGTACTTGTGTTGCAACAGCGTAGAGGATGACTTTCGGATTTTCCATCCCATACGGCTCTAAAAGACTCAATGATTCTAAAAACTCAAATGTTAGATCTTTAAAAGAGACTTCTGCATCTAAGCGGAGCTTAGGACAGATATCTTTCTCCTTTAATTTTGCGTTTACAGAGGAGATGAAATTTTTTTGAAAAAGGGGGATGTTTTTAGGGTCAATCGTAAACCCTGCTGCATAGTCATGTCCGCCATAGCTTAGCAAAAGATTTGCATTTTCTTTTAGTGTAGAAAGTACGGGAAATTCGCTTATAGTTCGAATCGATCCTTTTGCAATAGTATCGTCTGAAGTCACAATTACTGTAGGTCTGTTGTACTGTTTTGCAAGTCTTGCAGAGAGTATAGCTATGATTCCCGGGTGCCACATCTCGGAAGATAGAAATAAGGCTTTGTTTGTAAAAATTTCTGGATGGTGCTGAAGATGTTTTTCTAAATCTTCAGAATCTCTTCTCTCTATTTTTTGTCTTTCGTGATTCATTACATCGAGTTCTTTTGCAAGTGACTCAGCCTCTTGAACATCTCTAAGTAGCAGTAATTCGACACCTTTTAGTGGGTCACCAATTCTTCCTAAGCTATTAAGTCTTGGGGCAATTTTTGATGCAACATCAACTGTTGTAATTTCTTCTGGATTTACTTCAGAGACATGAATTAATTTTAGCAATCCGATGCGGTGTGTTTTTTTAAGATGTTGTAGCCCATATTTTACTAAAATCCTATTTTCTCCTGTGAGGGCGCCCATGTCAGCTATTGTTCCAAGAGCTACAAGGTCTAAGTATCTTTTTAAGTCAATTAAATCAGCTTGTACATCACCTATTACAACAAGATAATTAATAAAGGCATGGGCTAATTTAAATGCAACTCCAACACCTGTAAGATCACGATTGGGATAAGTACTATTGAAAAGCTTTGGGTTTAGTGTTGCGATACAGTGTGCAATTTTTTCAGTAGGCTCATGGTGGTCGGTAATAATAAGGTCGATATTTTTTTCTAAAAGATGCTTTGTGTCAGGACCTGCTGTTATTCCGCAATCAACAGTTATTAATAGAGTGCACCCTTTTTCAGCAGCATAGGAGCAGGCATCTGGTAAAATTGAGTCTCTTCCGAGAGTTCTGTTAGGGATATAAAAGTATGCTTTAACACCAAGAGTTCTAAGAAAATCAACAAGCAGCGCGGTCCCAGTCATCCCATCAACATCATTGTCTCCAACAACAATTATTTTTTCTTTTGCTTTTACAGCATCATAAATACGTTTTACAGCTTTATCAATGTCTAAGAGGAGATTTGGGGGGTGTAGATACAAAAGCTTTGCATAAAGAAATTGATGTACGTCTTGTTTTTTTCTGTAACCTCTAGAAATAAGTGCTTGTGCCATAACAGGGTGAATATTAAACTCTGTGACGAAGCTTTTAATTAAATGAGAATCCTCTTTAGGAAAAACCCAAAGGAGGTTTTGATTTGATTGTTGTGTTTTTAACGTCATAAAATCTTTAGATCCCTCTTTTAATTATGTAAGGTTAATATTTAAAATTCAAAGGAAAGATTAAAAAAAATTAATAGGTTTTGTTAAAATTTTTCATAAATCTTAAGAAAGGAGATAAAAATGGATCAAGTTGTAGCACATTGACCTCTTACTATGCAGGAGCTGTTTCTTCGTGAGGGGGTAGAATATAGTAACAGAGCAACTATCTCACATGATGCAAAGAGTTTATGGAGATTAAAGTGCAATACACATGAGTCGCGTGTAGCTTATGATAAAAAACTTGGGTGGAGTGAGAGCGAAAGAAGATTAATTAAAAAATTGCATCCAACGAGTTTATGTGATGGGGCGTGCATGTGTAATGAGACGCTAAGACTTAGTGAAGCTAGTGGAAAAATTGGCGTGATTGCAAAAAAAAATCTTCCGAAAGGAACTCTTTTGGGGTTTTGTGCAGGGGATGCAATTACAACTTCTGAGGCCGCAGCTTTGGGTGCAGATAACCCTTACCTTTTTATGGCATCTGAATTAGAAGGGGAAGAGCAAATTTTAATTAATGCTCAAAAAAAAGGGAATTGGACAAGGTTTATCGGACACTCTTTATTGCCTAATGTAGAAGCGTGTATCGCGTCAGGAGTCAATGGTCCACAGATAGTAGTTAAAGCTATTAGACCTATTTTTCTAGACGATAAAATTCTTATGAATTACGGCAACTCCTACTGTGAAAAATTCGACGTCACAGAAGAAGTTTTAAGCAGGCCAGTCAAAGAGAAAAAAAGAAAAAAAGAGGATGTTTCTGAAATGGGCGCTCCGCTTTCTAGAAGAAAAATTACAAGATGGAATGACAGTCAATTCCTTATGACAGCAGCGTATAGTGCAATTGCTTCATCCGAAATTGTTGCAGAGAGAAAAGCCCATCTAACTCGAGCTATTAATGAGCAAAGAGCTTTAGATGGCTACCTTAAAGTGTTAACAGATGAAGAGATAAAGGAAGAATTTATCGCAAATAGGCTAGATTGGGAATTAAGACATCAAAGAAAAGCTCTTGGATGGTCTTAAAAATTTAATCTGATATAAATGAGCCCCAAAGTAGAATTCTTTGGGGCCTATTATTTAAATGAGAGGCGCCGTTAGTTGAAAGATTTTAACTATGTTGCCTTGTTAACAGGGCCACAGCTCTTAGTCTATTCTTTTGAAAATGGGGGGATCAATTTATTGACAATTTCCATAGTCAGTGTTGAAATCTGGTTTGACCTACTTAGGGCGGCTGCATGGGCTTCTCCTGAAACAACTCCCTCTCTACCTTTTGGTTTGTGGGAAGAGACGCCACGTTTTCTTACTCGCTGAGCTACTCCATCAGCTTTTGCAAACGCATCTCCCTCAATTAATCGATACTTTGCACTAACCCTATACCGATTAGCTTCTTGTAAAAAGGTCTGCTCTTCTAAAGAAAGAGATTCCCAGCTTCCAATAGCTTTCAACATAGTTTTAAAGTTATGTCTATAATGTCTTATGTCAATAGTTCTTAAAAGATAGGCGCAGATATTCTCTAGAAGGTTGTAGCAATGTAATTCAATTAAAGATGTATGCAAATCTAACAGAGCGACATTCTCCCTGCTTTGTTCATGACGCAATCTTTTTAAATTGAAGAAAATAGACATCTTTAATTCTTGGGCCCCTGCAAATGTCTCTTCCAAAACTGCAAGCCTAGTCATTGGTGCATCAGACGATGAGGCTGCCGTCTCGCAATCCAAAAGAGAGGCTGCCGACGCAGCTCCGCTATCTTGTAAGACAGGGAGTGATGCAAAAAAGCCGTCTAGTAACTCTTTTTCTACGCGTAATTCTCGACCTAGGTACCGATGTAGAGAACAGTAGACCAAAATAGATTCTTTTAGAGAAAAAATGACCTCATTTGTTAAATCATTAAGATTATCTGTTTCCCCCATTGGGTTTCCACTATCGAGCATATAAATACGCTTCATAAGAAAAAAGTTTTTTGAATAACTTTCACTGCAAGGTATATTTCTAGAAAGAATTTCTGTTCGATTTCCTGCTCTTAATACTTTTTTCTCAAGACCTGAAAGCAGACTCTCAGAAATTCCCGCTGCATCTAGTAATGAGAAATAACTATGTTCTCTAATTTTATCATCTTTTGCTTTTTGTCTTGCGATAGCGGTAAGTAGTTGCTCAAGCATTTGACTTGCCTCTATCATAAAATTAATAAGCTCTAAACTTCTATATGTAGGATCGCTTTGTTCTAAATGATAAATTAGGCTCTCAAAATTACGAACAGCATTTTTATAAGCGGTTTCTGCAAAAAAAACGGGCTTTATTAAAACCATCTTAGATAAAAATTCAGCTGCAGAGATTTTTCGAGTAACAAAAAAATCATGACTAATCTTAGAAGAAGCTTGGAAAGCTGCCTTAATCGAAGTTCCTCTACTACTTTCATCTTCACTTTTAAATGGGAGGCCTTTTGCTTCTCTTAACCTTAGATCTTCCTCTTTTTTTTCTTTTCTCTTTAAGAATTTGCGCTTCTCATGAATCTTAGATGTAGCTGTTTGAATAGAGCTTATAAATATAATTTTTAATAGCCGCATATTTTCTACGGTCTTACGAAATGTATTAAGCTGATCCACAAATGCCCCAAATTCGGAATCTCTAATTAACTCTTCGGGACAGTTTATATCTTGGCATAAAAGTTCGTCATTAATAGCTGTGAAAGAAAAAGCCTTTCCCTCTAGAGTTCTAAACTCTCTGGGGTTGGAAAGAGAATAGAGTATTACATTTTTTAGCCCATCAATTAGTTCTAACATTTTTTCAAAAGATTGATTAAAAAAATCGTCAACCTCCCTGAATCTTTTATACCCATATAAAAAATGATCAAATGCATCAATTGAACCAGGATCAAGATCACTTACATCTCTAAGCTCTGGTTCAGAAAACACTTTTGTAGATTCTCTAGCCTTTCCCTTTTTAGAGCAACAAGGACAATCTCCACCCTCTTCTTCGCGAGATCTTAGAATATAAGCTTTGGACTGATCCCATATTCGCTTGATCTTACTAACTTCTGAGCATATAAACTTAGTTAATAAGCATCCACGAGAACTACTTTCAAAATGAGGGAGTGGTTTAATAAAATACCATAAAATTCTCTCCCGATACACCTTAAAAATAGAGGAAACTCTAGCAAAACCTATGTTGAAACTAATTTTTATTTGAGATAAATCGCTCTCTTCTGTGCTTGATCTTATTGATAATGGACTCATTGCTTTAGTGACAAAAGCATGCAGTTTTTCCCATGACTCAATTGTCTTAAAATCAACAACAGAAGACTGAATATCAGTATAAGTTTTTCCAAGTCTTTTTCTAAGTATCATTAGGCTACTTACTGGCATTTCTTTTGAAGAGGCCCAAAGGCAACAAAGATCAAGAACATCCCAAGTTCGTTGAGCAATCTGTTGCATCCGTTCATCTTCTGTTAATGTTGCAGGTGTATTAGAGTCTAATCGATCAAGCGCTTCATCAAGGATTAAATGGACAACCTCATAAGGATATGAATCATTTAAACAGGCTTTTAAATCAGAGCTTAGTCCAGCAAGCTCCATATAACCTTCTCTTGAAGAAATTGATGCAGACATGAAACTCTTCTTTTTTAAGTTAATAAGTTGGAGAAGAAAAATAAATGTTTTTTTTGTAAAAGTCAAATATTTAAAGATTAGATAATTGGATAACAAATATTGCGAGCACAATAAACGTTAGATAGCCCGGCCCTCTAATAATTACATAAGTTGCTGTTAAGAATGATTTTTCAGTTTAATGACTGGAAGAGAAGCTTCTTTAGATTGATTTATACAAATTGAATTGAATTATCATTATAGGATTTTCCTTAAAATTTAATCTGATATAAATGAGCCCCAAAGTAGAATTCTTTGGGGCTCATTATTTTAGTGAGAAGCGCCGTTAGTTGAAAGGCTCCCATTTCCTTGATCATGTGAACGACCCGATTTTTTTTCCTTGTGGTAAAAGAAAATAAGAAGAGTTGATGCAATAAAAAATGTAGAGAGTGTTCCAACAATCACTCCAATTGCCATAACAAGAGAGAAGCTAAATAGGGTTTTGCCGCCAAGTGCTACAAGACAAATTAATACAACAAGAGTAGTTCCTGACGTGAGGAGTGTTCTGCTCAGTGTAGCGTTGAGAGAGTAGTTTACAACTTCTTTAAAAGATAAAGATTTTTTGTTTCCAAGCTCTTCTCTAATTCTATCAAATACAATAATTGTGTCGTTCAAAGAATACCCAATAATTGTCATAAGCGCAGCAACGGTATTTAAGTCGATTTGGATATTGACTCCTGCAAGGTGCAATAAAGCAAGTATTGCTAGAGTAATTAAAATATCAAATACAAGTCCTAAAGTAGCGCTGATCGCATAGGCAAATTCAAATCTAACAGTGATATAGATAAGAATACATAAGCAGGCGAGTAGGAGTCCGATAATTGCATTATTTCTCATTGTATCAGACATCTGGCCGCTGATGCTTTTCCAGTTTTGATCTAATTTTTCAAGAGAATTAGAAGAAAATTCGAGACCTGCTTTTTCAAGAGTTTGCACAAGCCAAACAAGTCTTGGGTTTTTCTCATATGAGTAGGTTGGAAATTCTACTTCATTCTCAAGTGGCATTTGATAAAAAGCTTTTCCTGGGAGAGCTAGTGTTTTAGACAAAGAGATGCGAAATTGATTCGAGTTGCCATACTCTCTTACCTGAAAGTCTTGAAGAGAGATTCCAGGAGCTTCTAAAAGAGCTTTTGAAATAAGTTCAGGGGTCGTCTCTTGATTTTTAAATTCAATATTTGCTGCAAATCCGCCGGTAAAATCCATGCCCATGATTGTAGACCGCTCTTTTGCAAGAGTTAATCCGCCAATACCTATTAAAATAAGAGAAAGAACCAACGCAGTTTTGCCGTATCTTAAAAAATTCCAATTCGTTCCTCGGATAAGGTTCGCCATCTTTAATTCTTTACGATTCGGATTTTTAACCCATTCTGTGAAAAAGTATTTTGTCATGAAAAGAGCTGTAAACATAGATGAGACAATCCCAATGATCAATGTGACAGCAAAACCTTTAATAGGGCCAGAATCAAAATTTAAAAGAATGAGCGCTGCTATCACTGTCGTAATGTTCGAGTCAATAATTGCGCTAAACGCTCTTTTGTAACCTGCGTGAATTGCAGCTGTAAGTTTTTTAGTTTTTTCAAATTCCTCTCGAATTCTTTCAAAAACTAAGACATTTGCATCGACAGCCATACCAACAGTTAAAATGATTCCTGCAAGACCGGCCAGTGTAATGCTAGCGCCAATATTTTGAAGGGTTGCCCACATAATTAATAGGTTTGCTAGAACAGCAATTGAAGCAATTAGGCCTCCAAATCTGTAATAACCAACCATAACTGCAACAACTGCAAATAGTGCAACAATAGTTGCTGTGATTCCTTGTGTTCTCTCTTTTAAGCCAAGGTCTGGGCTCACTGTTTTTTCAGAAAGAATTTGAGGAGTAAATGTAAGAGATCCAGCTTGTAAGTCACTCACTAAGGTGTTTATTTCTCTTTGTGTAAAGTGGCCTGTAATCAT
Source organism: Chlamydiota bacterium (assembly GCA_016866545.1). GTDB lineage: Bacteria > Chlamydiota > Chlamydiia > Chlamydiales > 2-12-FULL-49-11 > VGMD01. The sequence goes on from VGMD01000001.1 coordinate 79,985, forward strand.
TCCGCTCTCTCTAAGAGCTGATTCAAGATTTGGCGAGCTAACTACATATCCGTTTAAAATTACAGCCATGCGCCATCCGCGACCTTTTGTTGCAAGTTCATAGGGGGTTCCCATTAACTTGTCTTTTGCAAAAAGGCTTGTCCAACTGTAGAGGTTATTTCTGGGGTGAATTTTTTTTCCATCTGAAAGTAGTTGCGAATTTTTAACACCAAAAGATAAAAAATTCCCTTTTGACGGATCATAGCCCCCATGCACATTTTCGAGATTAGATCCCTCTAGAGCAAAGTTTTTAAAGACAATTAAGAGAGGATGCGTTTGCCCGTTCCACTCTGCAAAGCTCTCTCCTCTATATAATGCAATTTTGGAAACAGTATCATCGAAATTGCCTGAAATATCTGGATTTAGAGGATTTGCAAGTCTTAGTCCATGTTCATAAAGAAGTTTAGCTGTCTCTGTTTTGGGAAGGCTTTTCTCATCATCAAAATTATCACCATTGAGGTGAGAAAAAGCGATTCTATTTATGCTTTCAACATCTTTTTTATTAGTCACAATAGCTTCATTCCAAACTTCTTGCAGAAAACGATTTACTTCTTGGGAAAGGGGGGAATTTGTATCTAACGCAAACCTTTCGTTAAGGATATTAAATGTCATGGATGAGGCTTTAACAAGTTCGTTTGCAGAAATATTTTGTGATCCTGGAAAATCTAGTGTTATATTAGAGCCCTCTTGTCTGATGCTAACATCTGAAACGCCCATTTTATTTACGCGAGCAAACAGTTCATTGATTGCCTGCTTTAAATCGCTCTCTTTAGTAACGGGCTTGTTGCTGCTGTCTGTAAGAGCGATTTGAACTGTTTTACCTCCTGAGAGATCAAGTCCCCACTGAAGAATTTTTCTCTCATCACCACGGAAATATTTTTTAAAGCTTAAAAGAAAGTTGCTCCATAAAATATTTTTGGTTGGCTTAGGTACATCAAATCGTTTTCTTAATGTTGGATCGACTCTACATTGATTGAATTCATCTTGCCATTTTAATAGATCTTCGTGTGCCTTTGTCTCAATTTCATTGATAGCTAAAATTCTCTCTCTTACATTTGAAAGCTCTAAAACAGCATGCTTTTTAGCTCCAAATACAGAAAAATTTTCTCTTGTAGCCATTAAAAGGGGGAGATAGAAATCAGATGCCTCAAAAATATAATCATCAGCAAATTCAGAAGAGAGAGGATAAGTAGCACCAGGATAACCATTAAATCCTTGAGCTTTTAAAAGTCTTGATAATTCTTCAAAATCAGTTTTAACTTTTGCTGACTCTTCAGAGTGCTTGTCTTGATTAAATTTCTTAATGATTTTCCCAAGATCTTTTGCAATTACATAAATTGAGTTTGGTTTAAAACCTCTTTGTGTCGGTTCGTTTGAGAGGCTTGGGGCATAAAAAACTAGACTTAAGTGTTTTTGGGATAGGGGCATTTTTTGAAACTCTGCAAAGTCTTGCAGAGGGTAGGCGCTTCTTTGCAAATCCTCGCTCGTAGGATTCCAAAAATCTTGTAAAACCTGTTTTACATGAGCGTATTCAGCTTTAGCAAGAGCAATTAAATTAAGTGATATAAAGCTTTTTGCATTTTGCAACGAGGAGAACTTTAAGTTAAACTCGTTAAGTCCTGGCAGGAGTATCTCTCCTGACTCTCTTGATATTTTAGCAATTTCATCATAAATAAGCTGAGTAAGAGAGTTATACCTTGCTTGCTCGGCAGGATCTTTTTCAAGTCTCGTTCTTAACGCAACTATATCTCTGTTTAGTCCAATAGTTATCGAAGATTGCGAGATATTTAAATAAATTTTTTCTACAACAGGGTTGTTTAAGACTGTTAATTCTTGAGTTTTCGTCTCATTTGGAGAGTATGAATTATTAATAACGTTATGAATAACTTCTTTCGTCCAAGCAGGAGTCTCGGAAATAAACGCATGTCTATTTTTTTTCAAAATAGTTAACGCGTGCAATACCTTCTCCTCTTTCCCTTCTAAACTTGCAATTTCCTCTAATAGAAGAGGGTCTGCCTCTTTTCTCTCTTTTAAAGAAATTTTTGATTTTTGCAGCAACGCTTTGTATTCATCAATTTGGCCAATAAGAGCATCAACTGCCGCTTTTGGCTCTTTTAATCCATTTGTGAAAGTCCCATAAAATTGCTTTGCGATTTGTGGGTAATCGCCGACTGTTTTTTCTAATAGAAGAATGTTTTGGCAGATAAAGAAAAGATAGTCATTAGCTATTTGGTTTGCTCCCTTAATTGCAAGTTCAACAAGCTCGCTATTTTCAGGTTGGCCCCCAATTGATAATGCTAGTGAGGAAATTCTATCTTCTAATATAGGCCAATATTGAGCTGTAAGAGAGCCGTCAGCTTGGCGAATCTTTGCAAAATGGAAAAATTTATCAGCTTCAAAATTATGAAAATGGATAGGGATCACTCTTTGTACGTAGACAACATTCGAAATTTCATCATGTAAAGAATCCTCTTTTACACTCTCTTCGCTTAGCGCTAATGACGCTGGGAAAAAAGGAATTAAGCTACCAGCCCTTGGAAGGAGTTTTTTAAAGATTTCAGCACTTTGTGAATTTGCAAATTCTACTTTAACAAGTCTTGGTGATTTTCTGACAATTTGCACAGATTTTTCTTCAGCGCCAATCAACTTATTAAAAGAGTGAATCCAGGAAATAGCGTCATCTTCAAGTGAATTAACTCTTTTCATAATCGAGCTAATAATTTCTTGTGAGCGCTCTTCGGATATCGGTTTGTTTAGAGGTTTTGTGTAGAATAGAAGGGTTGGTAATATGTTGTAGAGGGTTAGTGCTAATACGGTAATAATCAAAGGTAAGTGCCATTTACTCTTCTTTTTCATACGAAATCCTTATCTTAGTAAGCGAGAGGATAGTTTAACTTATTTTGAATATTGATACAACATGGCTTTTCAGAAAATAATTCGCGTAATACGAAATTAAGGTTTTTTTAGAAATACGCTTTTTAGAGAAAAGAGCTTTAAGAGAAGTCTAAAAATTTTTTAAATAGAGGGTGGCCGAATTTTTCTATATAGGGAACTGATATGTGTTCAGGGGTTGTTAAGGCTCTTTTAAACTAATAGGGTCTTATAGAATTAACTTTTGTCAGATCTTAGTGAATTTGTTAACAGTGCGATAGTTATTTTAATTCCTTAAAGTGAAAGTTTATGTTTAAGCAGCAAAATTAGGAAGTTCTCCACTTTTTAATCAGAAACGGTATATAGTGGATAGAAAAGATTCTTATATGTCTTCCTTTTCTGATAACGATCATTTAGTTGATAATTCTTTGGATGTTCAAACAAATATTCCAAGGCACGTAGCCATTATCATGGATGGAAATAGAAGGTGGGCAAAAAAGAAATTTTTGCCAATCGGAGAGGGGCATAGAAAAGGGGCTGAAACATTAACTAAAATTGTTGAGGTTGCCTCAAAGCTTGGGGTTAAAATATTAACTGTGTTTGCGTTTTCTACTGAAAATTGGAGTCGGCCAAACTACGAAATATCGATTTTATTAGATCTATTAAAACTTTATTTGCTTAAAGAAAAGAGAAATATGATAAAAAATGGCATTCGTTTGGAGTCAATTGGTGATTTAAATCCATTCCCAGATGATGTAAAAAAGATCTTAGAAGAGACAAAAAAGGAGACCTCATCCGGGGATAAAATCCAGTTAGTCCTTGCCTTAAATTATGGGGGAAGAGACGATCTGAAACGAGCAATGAGAGGGATTGCAGCTGATATAAAAGAGGCTAAACTTGAAAAAGATGATGTAACGGAGGAATTGATTTCTAGTAGGTTAGACACAGCTCGCTTCGGAGATCCCGATCTTTTCATTAGATCGAGTGGAGAAAAGAGGGTGAGTAATTTTCTATTGTGGCAAATTTCATATTCAGAACTCTTTTTAACAGATGTTCTTTGGCCTGATTTTGGGGAAAAAGATTTTTATGAGGCAGTCTCTGAGTATCAAAAACGTGAGCGTAGGTTAGGTGCTTAATGGAGTCTTTTGTTGATTTAAAGGTTCGCTTTTTTATTGGTTCAATTAGTGTTTTGCTTGTAGGATTTTTGACTTTTTTTGCAAATCACCCTCTATTTAAATGGATTATAACATTTTTAATTGCAATTCTTGGGGTGACTGCGTTGTGGGAATATGTTAACTTGCTAAAAGCAAAGGGGATAACCACTCCCGTCTGGCTTTTGTCTTCTCTTTCTGTAGTTTATATTCTGGCAAATTACCTTGCAACCCAAGATAGCCGGTTTTTAGTTTTGATAAATGCAGTAGTCATAGTCTTCTTTTTTGCTGTGTTTTTATACAATTTTTATCAGGTAGAGGGTGCAATTATTAAAATAGCCACAAGTTTTTTTGGTGCATTTTATATCATTGTTCCTTTGGGCCTCTTGCTAAAGATATTATATCCTAATACGATGAACCCTGCGTTACATGATGGAAGGCTTTGGCTAGCATACCTTGTCGCAGTTACAAAAATTACTGACATGGGTGGCTATTTTATGGGTAAGATGTGGGGAAAAAGCAAGCTTGCGCCTCATTTGAGTCCAGGAAAGACATTAATCGGGGGAATTGCCGGTTTTATTTCGGCGATACTGTTAAGTTTGGGTTTTTTCTTGCTCTCTAAGTACTTTCAGCTAGAGAGTTTTAAACTGAATTTTATCCAGGCGATTTTTTTAGGTGGGGTTATCGGTATTTTTAGCCAACTCGGCGATTTGGCTGAATCACTACTTAAAAGAGATGCAAAAGTAAAAGATAGTAATACAATACCTGGAGTCGGCGGCGTTCTTGATTTTTTAGATTCTTTATTATTTACTTTGCCAGTACTATATCTTTTTTTAAAAACGATAGGTACCTAAAATGGGAAAATCTTTCTGTGTTGCAATTGATGGGCCTTCATCGTCAGGAAAATCAACAGTTGCAAAAAGTGTTGCACGAGAACTTGGATTTTTTCATATCGATTCAGGAGCAATCTATAGAGCTCTTGCATGGTGGATGGAGAGACAAACAGAGGCGATACCAAATTTAGACTGTTTTTCCTACCACATTGTAGAAAAAGGGGGAAAGCTTTTTCATTATGTCGGAAACATCGATGTCTCTTCTGAAATTAGATCACCCTATATATCGCAAAGATCTTCTGAGATAGCTGTTTTAAGTGCTGTGAGAAAAAAAGTAAATGAGCTGCAAAGAGAAATTGCGAAGGGAAGATCGGTTGTTATAGAAGGTAGAGATATTGGAAGTGTTGTATTTCCCCATGCTGATGTAAAAATATTTTTGACAGCCGATCTTTCTGAAAGAGCGCGAAGAAGGTATGAGGAGTTTAAGCAGAAAGGAGGAGTGCATACATTAGAGGAAGTTCAGAAAGATTTGCTAGAAAGAGATACAAGAGATCGATCAAGAGAGGATGCTCCTCTAGTCCAATGTCCTGATGCGTATGTAGTAGATACTACCGAAATGACTGTTGGAGAAGTGATTGAAAAAATTGTTACTTTAACTAAGAGAAGAAAAGCAAGCTCATTTTGGAGATTCTTAGTCGGAGAGAAGAGAAGTGGGGCAAGCGCTGTCTATAAAATTATCGTTTTTTGCTCCCTTGTCCTTTATAAAATTTTTTTCCGATTAGAAATTAAAGGGATTGAAAATTATCCAGAAGGTGCTCTTATCATAGCGCCAAATCACTCATCATTTTTAGATCCTCCTGCTATAGGAATAGCATGTCCTAATGAAGTTCACTGTCTTGCTAAATCTTACTTGTTTGAAAATAAACTGATTGGATCTATTTTGCCAAAAATTAATACACATCCGGTTTCAGGTGATGCTGGAGATTTAGGGGTGCTTAAGAGGATTTCAGAATTTTTACTTAAAGGGAAACAGGTTATTATTTTTCCTGAGGGAACTAGAAGCGAAACTAATGAAGTAGCTCCTCTAAAAAGAGGGGTTGCTCTTTTAGCATCAATGGCTAAATGTAGAGTAATTCCTGTTGGTATCAAGGGAGCTTATGAAGCGTGGCCTAAAAACAAAAAGTTCCCCCGGCTTTTTTGCAAGATTACTGTAATATTTGGTAAGCCGCTTGATTGGAAAGATTATGAGAAGAAATATTCTAATAAAAAACAAATGCAGAGTGAATTTACAAAAGATTTAGAAGAGGCGATTAAGGCCCTTAGTTCTTGCGACAAATCTTAGTGTAAGTTAAAATTTATAAAAATTTTTAGGAGAAGAAGATGACTGTTCAAGAAGTCTCAAAGACAGAAGTTGAAGAAAAAATCAAGGCTGGGAAGCTGATTTTGATCGATTTTTATGCAGAATGGTGTGGTCCATGTAAGCAAATTTCGCCGATTTTAGATGATTTGGAAAAAGAGGCAAATGGCGCTTATGAAATATACAAAATTGATGTTGACAAAGATGAGGCTAGAGAGTTTTTGACAGAGCAAATGGTGATGTCAATTCCAACAGTGGTCTTTTTTAAAGACGGGAAAAGAGTCGATTCTTTTGTCGGTCTTCAAGATAAAGATACCATCAAAAAAATGATTGCTAAAATCAATCAAATGTAAAATTTAGTTGTCTCAAACCCTCAAATAGGACAATCGATACCGAATTTGAGAGGTTGAGACATCTGGCGTTTTCAGCCATTGGTATTGTATAAAATCTTTCAGGCCATTTTTCAAAAAATTCTTCAGGCAAGCCCTTTGTTTCAGATCCAAAAATTAGTATGGAGTCTTTTGTAAAGGGAATGTCTGTATATCTTTTTTTCACTTTGCTAGAAAAAAAATAAAAGGGTCTTGTCTCTTTGAGTAACGACTCTTCTAGATTATCGATCATTTCGATCTCTACTTCAGACCAATAATCTAGGCCCGCTCTTTTTAGATGTCTACTAGATATGCTGAATCCCAAAGGTTTTACAAGAGAGAGGCAGCTTTTAGTAACGCTGCAGGTTCTAACGACATTCCCCGTGTTTTGGGGAATGTCTGGTTGGAATAATATAATTTTCAAGGTGAGTTAACGGGGGTGGTTTTTGTTAGCTTCCATTGCAGCAATTTCAGCAGAGTGATCGACTTCAGAGTTATTTGCAGTAGTTAGATTTGAAGGGTCTGCTTTTGGGGCATTTGCTTTTACAATTTCAATATCGAATGTAAGTAGAGAGCTTGGTGGAAGAAAGCCAGTTGTTCCGTAACCTCTATCAGGATGAATGAAAAGGCGTCTTTTCTCCCCCTCTTTCATTCCTACAATCCCTTTTTTAAATCCTTCAATTGTCTCTTCAAAAGAGATCACCTCGTCTTCTCTTGACTCACCAAACACTTTTCCATCAATGAATTTTCCCGAGTAACGAATGATAGGAGAGAAAGATTCTTGCACTTCTGCTCCTGATCCAGCTTCCAAAACTACATATTGTAGTTTGCCTGGTTCAATCTCAATAACGCCCGGCAAACTTTTGTTTTTTGCCATAAACTCATCTGCTTTTTTTAGGTTGTCTTCAGACTCTTTTTGAAAGGCGCTCTCTTGAATTAAAGAAATCCCTTGGATGCACTCAGCTTCAGTCATAGGAGAGGGTTTCCCGTCTAAACACTCTTGGATTCCAATCAAAACTTCCTTCATATTAAAGTCTATATCAATAGATTCTAAATTTTTCCCTACCATATGACCAAAAGCTTTTGAAATTTTTAAAAGATCGGGTGGAGCGGTTTCATTTGTTTTTGTTGCTTCGTCAGAAACTGCTTGATTTGGCTCTGCTTTGAGATTTGCTGTAAAAACAGCTAGGGGCAAAGCAAGTAAAGGAATAAATTTTTTCATAGTTTTCTCCTTGTCAAAGACCACTTTAGCCCTTCTCAGCTTTTCTTTCTACTTATTTTCTATGAGAAATCTGAAGGTCTCTGAGTTGTTCAGATGAGACCTCAGACGGGCATTCAACCATTAGATCTGAAGCTTTTTGTGTTTTAGGAAATGCAATTACATCTCTAATAGATGAGGAGTTAGAAAGTAGCATAGCAATTCTATCTAAGCCAAAGGCAAGTCCCCCGTGAGGAGGAGTGCCATATTGCAGAGCTTTAATAAAAAAGCCGAATTTTTTTTCGATCTCCTCTTCAGATAGCCTAAGTCTTTCAAAAATTTTCTTTTGTAGATTTTGGTTGTGAATTCTAATTGAACCGCCACCTAATTCGCACCCATTTAATACAAGATCGTACGCTTTTGCTCTTACTTTAAGCGGCTCTTTGTCTATAAGGGGAATGTCCTCATCTAGAGGTGCGGTAAATGGGTGGTGGACAGAAGTCAACTGTTTTGTCTCTTTATCAAGTTCATAAAGAGGAAAATCAACAACCCAGACAAATTCGTATTGGTCATTTTTTATGAGACAAAGCTTTGACGCAATATGTCTTCTTAGGTGATCGAGAGCTTGGTTTACAGTAGATTCATCTTGCGCTGCAAATAAAATAAGATCAGACGGAGCTAGGTTTAGAGCTTTTATGAGCTCACTTTGAAGTTCTGTGGAGAAAAATTTGACAATATTTGAACTAAGACCCTCTTGGCTGTATTTCATCCATGCAAGACCTTTTAAGCCAAAATTTGAGACGAACATTTGAAAATTTTCTATATCTTTTCTTGAAATTGTTTCTGCGCCGAGAGGTATTCTAATCGCTTTTACACTCCCCCCTTGTTCAATTGCCTCTTTGAAAACAGTAAAGTCAGATTTTTTCGCAATCTCATCAATTCTAACAAAATCTAATCCAAATCTTAGGTCGGGTTTATCGCTCCCATATCGTTCAATAGCCTCTTTATAAGTCATTTGTCTAAATTGATGCGTGATTTCTAATCCTATACAGGCGCTGAAAATTTCTTTGATTAAAGACTCCATAAGTGACATCACATCATCTTTATCGACAAAGCTCATTTCAACGTCAACTTGCGTGAATTCGGGCTGTCTGTCGGCTCTTAAATCTTCATCTCTAAAACAACGAGCAATTTGATAGTATCTGTCTAGCCCAGAAATCATTAAAAGTTGTTTGAAAATTTGCGGAGACTGGGGCAGGGCGTAAAAAAAGCCGTGGTGAACTCGTGAGGGGACGATATAATCTCTTGCTCCCTCTGGGGTCGATTTTGTTAAAATGGGCGTTTCAACTTCTGTAAAACTATGCTTTTCAAAAAAGCGTCTAATTGCAGATGTAAGCCTGTTTCTTAATAAAAGATTATTTAAAATTGACCCTCTTCTAATGTCTAAATATCTGTAAGTAAGTCTTAGGTCCTCGTTAACTTCACACTCTTCGTCACAGATTGAAAATGGGGGAGTTTTTGCCTCCGATAGAATAGAGAGGTTTTTTACTTCTAATTCAACTTCTCCAGTTGCTAATTTTGGATTTGCCATTCCAAGAGCTCTTAACCGAACATTGCCGGTAACTAAGATGGTCCATTCACTTTTTAAAGACTCTGCAAGTGCGTGTGTGCTCACATCTATCTTGGGATCAAAAACAAGTTGGGTGATTCCATACCGATCGCGAAGATCAATAAAAATAAGACCTCCATGGTCGCGCCTTCTATGAACCCAGCCGCATAATGTTGACAGAGCTCCGCTATTTTCTTTTCTTAGTTCGCCCGCTGTGTGTGTCCTGAAAGATGTTTTATGCATGAAAGATCTCTGATACTCTGTCTAGGTTAGATAGTGGAATTTTCTTCTCTACGCGAGTCTCAAGACATTTGACTGTAGCTGTATTTGTACTCATTTCTTCTTCGCCGACCAAAACAGCGTATGTAGCATGAACTTTTGATGCTTCCGCAAGCCCCTTTTTCAATGTATAATTTTTTGAAAAGCATAAAGAGCTCTTTTTTTGTTTTCTTAAATGGGTCATTAGTTTGAAGCAAACCTCTTTTGAGGGAGGTGAGAGGGGGATAAAGTAGTAGAGTGGCCCCTCTTTTTCTCGTATAGTTGAGCCTTCGCTCGACATACTGAGTAAAATTCGCTCAATCCCTGTTGCAAAGCCGAAGCCTGGTAAGTCTTGGCCGCCCATCTCTTTCATTAATCCATCATATCTGCCACCACCACCGAGTGCATTTTGTGCGCCAAGGTCGCTTGTAGAGACAACTTCAAAGACTGTGTCGCAATAGTAATCTAATCCTCTAACGAGTGTCTGATCGATTTCATAAGAGACTTTTAAAGAGTCAAGAATTTTTAAAACATCTTTGAAAAAAGTTGTTTTAGCAGGAGTTAAGAATTCTTCGATTTTTGGAGCATTTTTACAAATTTCTCTGTCAGAGGGGTCTTTTGAGTCCAAGATTCTAAGTGGATTTGTATGAAATCTTCGTTGGCTATCAGAGCTTAAGTTATTAAAAAAAGGTGCAAAATGAGTTTTTAGGGCGCTTGAAAAATTTTCTCGAATCTCTTTATCGCCTATAGAGTTTATTTTAAGACTCGTGTTTTTAAGGCCTAGTTCTTTATAAAGTTCTAAAAGAAAATAGATTGTTTCAGCATCTAGATACGGATCTTTGGGAGCGAAAAGCTCAACACCAAATTGATGAAACTGTCTGTAGCGACCTTTTTGCATTCTGTCGTATCTAAAGCAAGGTCCCATATAAAAAAAACGGTCGCACTCTTTTTGGTGCAGGTTATTTTCTATAAATGCTCGGACAATAGGGGCTGTGAGCTCAGGCCTAAGAGAGAGTGACCTCTCTGATTTATCAAAAAAAGTATACATCTCTTTTGAAATAACATCAGACTCTTCCCCAGCGCTTCTTGTAAAAACGTCTGTGTGTTCAAATACAGGAGTTCTAATCTCTTTAAATCCGTAAAGAGAGGAGAGAAGACGAGCAGTTTTTTCAAAATGGTGCCAAAGAGAGCTCTCTTTCCAAGTCTCGTCACTTTCTGGAATAATATCGTAAGAGCCTTTTACCCGGTGAAACATAAGAAAAAGAATAGCAAAGAGGCTCTTTTTAAGAAAATCTAATTCAATAGTATGAATAGATTTTAATAGAGTAGATTTTCCAAACGATTGTTTATTTACAAAATCTTTATAATATAATTTATTTAATCTCTTGAAATTAAATGACTGGTCGCTCTATTATACATGCAAATTAGGAGTGTAGTATGACAGCAATTTCAACAAACAAGCTATCTCAAAGAGATTTTTATTCCCAGATAGACGCGGTTTTGCCTAAAGCAGAAGAAGATAGACTTGTTGCCTACCCTTCTAAAATTTTTGACTGTTTAGCAAGAATTCCTCTCTACAACACTGAAAAAAGTTCATTAGAATCGTTAAAAAGAAAAAGTGGCGCACAAAATTTTCGCTTAGACCAATTAAAAAAATGGATTCGGGAAGATAAAATGGCTGTAATATCTGCGCGTGAAAGCTTCAAGGAAAGATGCTGGACTTTATATAGCCATGCCTATGATGGCGATTTACCAGCTGTTTTAGGAAGTAATTTACTTAGATCTGACCCGGAAGCAATCGGTAATTTTGGTCTTATTTCTTCTCATGAACATGGTTGTACTGATGTAGATGTCATCAGACGAGTTCAGTATTTTTGGCTCTCTTCGTTAGGATCGCCTGAGCCTGATGCTGTGTTGAAAAGAGGTAGTATATTGTGTGAGAGGTATTGGAGCGTTCTTTTAAACGATGTGGTTGTTTTGGGGTTTGTCCACTCTAAAAGAGAGTGCCATTTGTGGGACGCAGCTCCTGAAAGGCCCCTATCTGCTCCTGCCCGCCTAGGCTCTGAATTAGTTGATATAGAGTTTTGGGATGATCGTACAAGAAGAGTTAGAGTGCTTGCTCGAGAAATTATTATGCTTCATAGAGCAGGCTATGTACAGGCTGCAGAGGTAGATGAGATCGAGGTTTGTGGGCGAGTTTTTTTATGTAAAAGCCCAGAGGTTGCCGAAGCAATTACTTTAAGGAATTTGTTTGAAGAGGCAACACTTCCTTTTTCTCGAAAAAAAGATTCACTAGAATCTCTTGATAGAATGCTTAAACCAAAAGAGGCGGAAGGTTGGGGTGTTGTAGGTCATCCAAAACAGAAAAAAATTCGGGTGGCTGCTTCTATAAAAGATAGAAGACCTCACTCTGCAGCGGCAGCTCGTTTTTCAGGTGGAGGTTCTGGGGGGCCTTTGGGACCAACTGGAAAAAAATAGATTTTTTAACTCTGATGCCTCTTTCTTAAATTTAAGAGGAGGCATAAAGAATGTCTTCAATTTTTTTAATCCAATTCGAGAGAGTGCTTTTCTCTTTTGAAAGTAGTGACTCTTCATGAAGATGCTCTAAGATTTCCATAAAAGGAAATGGAAGCCAATCCCCGTCTATAAATTTTGTAAGGTAATATCCAAGTGTATGGTCGCGATTTTCTGGATATTTGTGAACTTTTTCAATCAGTGCTTTTAATTGATTAAGATAAGATCGGCCCCCTAGCTCATCGTTATGCTCGCTTGCAAAGTCAATAATTAAACGCCAATTTTTTGAAAGCTTTTCGCAAAAGCTAATCTCTTGGCTAACATTTGTTTGAGATAGTAATTCAAGCTCTTTTTTTAAGATTTTTAAATAAGAAAAAAGCTCTGATTCTAAAGCAAAAAGCTCTTTTTTAGTAAAAAAATTTTCTATTTTTTCTTGTATTTTTAAAAAAATAGCCAATTTTGTGACAGTTTTTGAAGAGAGAATTCGTCCCTTGAAAGGGATTTCAAGTGGAAATTTTTTATCAGCCTGGATGCCGACAATTTTTATGTGTGAGGGGTCAGATTTATCAAAATTTTCGGGGATATTATTCATCATTTTCTTATATTAAAATAAATACTATGCAAAAGTAAAGTTTGAATTACTACTTTTGAGGGTTCTTTGATCTTGACAATTCTAAGAAAACGTTCATAATTTATGGAGATCCATATCCATGAGAGGAGTTGTTTGTGAATTGGTTCAAAATATTTGAACATGCACCTTATAAGGAAGAAATTAAAGATCCAGACTTAATTAAAAAAAATTATAAGTACTGGAGAATGAGAATTTTCTATTCCATGTATATTGGATATGCTTTTTTTTATATAACAAGAAAAAGTTTTACCTTTGCAATGCCAGCTATGATGGTTGACCTTGGGTTTTCCAAGGCTGACTTAGGTATACTAGGAAGTGTTCTTTATATTACTTACGGGTTGAGTAAATTTATTAGTGGAATGATGTCCGATAGATCAAATCCTAGATATTTCATGGCGTTTGGGCTTATTTTAACTGGGTTTTTCAATATATTTTTCGGTATGACTTCGAGCATTTTGCTCTTTGCCATTTTTTGGGGCTTAAACGGTTGGTTTCAAGGGTGGGGTTGGCCTCCTTGTGCAAGACTTTTAACCCACTGGTACTCTCAGTCTGAAAGGGGGACATGGTGGGGGATAGCTAGCACCTCCCATAACGTTGGAGGGGCAATTATACCCGTTTTGGTCGTATTTGTTGCAGAGGCCTTGGGTTGGCGAATGGCGATGTATGTCCCTGGAATTTTGTGCATAATAGTAGGACTTTTTTTAATTAATAGACTGCGAGATACGCCCCAATCTTTAGGTCTTCCTACAATCGAGGTGTTTAAAGGTGAAACAACTTCGCAGAAGAAAAATTTTGAAGAAAAAGAGCTTTCTCAAAAAGAGATGCTTTTTGAGTATGTTTTAAAAAATAAGTATATTTGGATCCTTGCGTTTGCTTATTTTTTTGTATACATAATAAGAACTGTGATTAATGACTGGGGGCTTGTTTATTTGTATGAATATAAACAATTTTCACTGATTGCCGCAGGCTCTTGTATTTTTAGTTTTGAGCTTGGAGGTTTTTTTGGTTGTTTAGCTTCTGGGTTTCTATCTGATAAGCTTTTCAAGGGAAGGAGAGGGCCAATTAATGCAATTTTTGGTCTCTTTGTTGTCTTGAGTGTCTTAGCTCTTTGGTATACACCTGTTGGAGGGATTATTTTCGCATCTATTGTTATGTTTGCAATAGGTTTTTTTATCTTTGGGCCGCAAATGCTAGTTGGTGTTGCAGCAACAGAGCTTTCTCATAAGAAGGCTGCTGGAACAGCAGTTGGATTTATTGGGTGGTTCGGTTATGCTGGAGCTGCAACTGCGGGGTTCCCTTTTGCAAAAATTACACAAGAGTATGGCTGGGGAATGTTTTTTGTTGTTTTAGGGATATGCTCTATTGTAATGGTTCTTTTACTGCTTCCTGTTTGGTCTATTAAATCAAGAGAGCAAGAAGAATTTGAAGAAGAGAAGGGTAGTAATTTAGAGCCTGAAGCGGGGTAAATGTGAGGTTTGTCCCTCTCCATGTTCATTCACAGTACTCTATTCTAGATGCAACCCTTTCCATAGATAGCATTGCAAATCAGGCAAAGTTATTTGATCTTTCGCATGTAGCCTTAACTGATTTCGGCAATATGTATGGAGCTGTTGAATTTTATAAAGCAGTAAAGCAAAAAGGGATTAAGCCTGTAATCGGGATTGAGATTATGGTTGCCCCGACAGATTATCGAGAAAAGAAAAAAATTGTACATCAAGCTGCTGGTTATCCAATTATTTTGTTAGCTAAAGATAAAGATGGGTATCAAAATCTTTGTAAGTTGTCATCAAAAGCATTTACAGAGGGGTTTTATTACTATCCTCGAATCGATATGACTCTTTTAAGACAATTTTCAAAAGGTCTTATTTGTCTTTCAGGCCCATTTTATGGACGAGTTTCTACTTTAGCTTTAACGGGAGATGAAAATGGCTTAAAGGCAAGTATTGATGAGTTTCTAGACATTTTTGGTGAAAATTTTTGTTTGGAAGTTTCTCGCCATAAAATGTCTGAGGAGAATTTACAAAAGTATGGCGTTTACGAAGAGAGCCATCTCTATCAAAAATTCTTAGATATTAGTGAAAAGCAAGAAAAAATTATTTCTACATTTAAAGAGATTGGAAAAGAGAAAGGGATTTTATGTGTTGCGACAAATGATACAAAATACCTCGACAGAGATGATTTTCGTGCGCAAGAAGTTTTAATGAATATTAGCTCAGGCGAACCTGTAGAAATTTGGGAAAAAGATAGTTTTGGCAACCCGAAAAATTTAGTTTTAAATCCGAAAAGACAAACCTCTTATTCATATGAGCTCTATTTTAAGTCGCCTGAAGAAATGCAGGCCCTATTTTCAGATTTTCCTGAAGCTGTAACTAATACCTTTGAAATTGCAAAAAAGTGTGAGTTTGAGTTTGATTTTTCTAAAAGGTTTTACCCTGTTTTTGTTCCCCCTCAGCTAGAGGGGAAAGAATTTTCAAAATCAGAGAGATTAGAGGCCGCAGAAAATTATTTAAGAGAACTTTCTGAAAAGGGGATTTCTAAAAGATACACAGAAGAGGTGTTACAAAAAGTTGCTGAAAAGTATCCAGGAAAAGATCCTTTAAATGTTGTAAGAGAAAGGCTTGATTACGAGCTAAATATCATTATATCAAAAGGGATGGGAGACTATCTTTTGATTGTTCATGATTTTATTGCATGGGCTAAAAATCAACGGATACCAATGGGCCCTGGAAGGGGTTCTGGAGCTGGTTCAATCATACTTTATCTAATTGGTATTACAGATATTGAGCCTCTAAGATTTCATCTTTTTTTTGAAAGATTTATTAATCCTGAGAGAATTTCTTATCCCGATATTGACGTTGACATTTGTATGGAAAGGCGATCAGAAGTGATTGATTATACAATGTCTCGCTATGGCAGAGAAAAAGTGGCTCAGATCATTACGTTTGGAACAATGAAAGCTAAAATGGCTGTACGTGATGTGGGGCGAGTTTTAAGCATTCCACTTGCTAAAGTAAATGCGATTGCAAAATTAATCCCAGAAGATTTGGGTATCACGATAGCAAAAGCACTAGAAGTGGATCCTGATTTGAAGAGGCAATATACAGAAGATCCTGAAACGAAAAAATTATTAGATCTTGGACAAAAAGTTGAAGGGTCGATTCGAAATACAGGAATACATGCAGCTGGAATGATTATTTGTGAAGATCCACTAACAGATCATATTCCAATATGTGTTGCAAAAGACAACGATATTTTGGTTACACAATATTCAATGAAGCCTGTCGAGCAGGTTGGAATGTTAAAAATAGACTTTCTTGGTTTAAAGACGTTAACTTGTATTCAAAAAAGTGTCGATGCCGTTTTAGAGCACAAGGGGGTCTTTTTAAATTGGGTAAACCTTCCTCTTGAGGATGAAAAAACGTTTTCTCTCCTTAATCAGGGGAAGACAGAGGGAATATTCCAATTAGAATCTTCTGGAATGCAAGATTTAGCAAGGCAGCTCCAAATTGATAAATTTGAAGAGATCATAGCGGTTGGCGCTCTTTACAGACCAGGTCCCATGGAAATGATTCCTTCATTTATCCAAAGAAAGCACGGCAGAGAAGAGATTATTTATGATCATGATGGGCTAAAAGATATTCTTCAAGAGACGTACGGAATCATGGTTTATCAAGAACAGGTTATGCAAATCGCTTCTAAATTAGCGGGGTATTCACTTGGTGAGGGTGATGTTCTTAGACGTGCCATGGGGAAAAAAGATAAAGAAGAAATGAGTCGCCAAGGTGAAAAATTTCGAAAAGGTGCTTTGGAAAAGGGAATTGATGAAAAAACGGCTACTGAAATTTTTGATAAAATTGAAAAATTTGCATCGTATGGATTCAACAAATCACATGCGGCAGCGTACGGGTATTTAAGTTACGTCACTGCTTTTTTAAAAGCAAATTATCCAGGTGAGTGGATGGCTGCATTGATGACATGCGATATGCACGACCTTTCGAAGGTAACAAAGCACATCCAAGAGGGTCTTCGAATGGATATTCCCATCTTGCCTCCAGACATCAATGAATCGGAGGAGTCTTTTGTCGCTACAGGTCAAGGAATTAGGTTTGCTTTAGTTGCGATTAAGGGAATTGGAAGAGGTGTTGTTGAGTTAATTGTAAAAGAGCGGAAAAAAAATGGTCGATATAAAAATTTTGCCGATTTTTTAGAAAGAGCTGAAATTTCTGAGATTGGAAAAAAAACAATCGAAAATTTAATAGAGTCTGGGTCATTTGATTTTACTAAATGGGCAAGAAGCGAGCTTTTGGCCTATCTTGAAGAGCAATTTACGGGTGTTATAAAATCAAAGCAGGAGAAGCAAAAAGGGATTATGGACCTTTTTGGAGAAGAAGTTGCCAAAAAGGAGGTTCTGCCCCCAAAAGTTTCGGCAGAGCCTTTTTCGATGTTAGAGAGATTAAAAAAGGAAAAAGAGCTTCTTGGCTTTTATGTAACAGGCCACCCTCTTGATGAATATCGCAATACAATCAAAGAGCTTGGTTGTACCCCTCTTTCTGAATTCAATAACCTTCCAGATAAATCAGTTGTAAAAGTTGCTTGTATTTTAGAAGACATCCAAGTCAGGATTTCAGCTAAAACACAAAAAAAATTTGCGATTACTAAAATCGGCGATGGTGGAGAGCAGTATGAAATGCCAATTTGGCCTGAACTTTTTGAAGCAAAAGGAAGAGTTTTAGACGACAATGCTCTTTTGATTGCAGTCATACAGATTGATAAAAAAGAAGAGCCTATAAAACTTCATTGCAAATGGATTGACGACATTACAAAATTGGACGCCAAATTGCCCGAAGAATTCGAGGAAGCATACCAAGACGCTAAAAAGTTTTCCCTTAAAACTGAAAAAAGAGAAGCAAAAATGGAAAAAGAGGTGAAAAAGAGTGTTCGACTCCATGTAAGTATGGAAAAAATTACGTTAGCAAAAGTTTTGGAATTGAAAAGAATAATTTCAGATTCACCAGGTGGGCAAGCGGTTGATATTGTTTTTCAGTCGGAGCAAAAGCAAATAGCCACGATCTCGGTTGATGCTGGCAGAGGTGTAAATTTAACTCCCGAGTTAGAAAGCAAAATCAAAAATTTGGCTTATGTCACTGAAATTTTATTGGTTTAGTCAATTAGATTTTGATTAGGGTTTGTCGTTGCACGAACCTAAACATTCTCGCTTACAACACGGGTGAGTGCGGATCAAAAAATGAAGAAGAGCTCAATAAAAAATAGCAACCAAAATTTAATCGACTATGTAGGTTCTAATTTAAGGGCAAAACACTATATAATTTGATTTTATAACATAAACTCTGTATCCTGGTATCCATGAAAATATATAGTTTGTTTTTAGCTCTTTTTCTTAGCTTAACCTCTTTGCATGCTGCCAAAGAGACGTGTGTGCCTCAAGAGGAATACAATAAGGCAACAGTTGCTTTTCAAAAAAAGAAGTGGAGTGATGTAAAAATCCATGCAAAAAAGGTTATTGATTTAGCATCGGACTCTCCATTTGTGACAGAGCTCTATTTTTATATGGGAGCTGCCTATTTTCACCAAAAGGATTACGACCAATCAAATTATTATTTTTCAAAATTTTTAAAAGAGTATAGTTCGCCTAAATTTTTCGAAGAGGCGATCGTTTATAAGTTTCAAATAGCAGAGCAGTTTCAAAAAGGTGCTAAAAAGCATCTAATGGGAGTTGAAAAACTGCCCAAAATGAGTTCTGCCTGGGATGATGCTTATCTGATTTATGATGAAGTAATTGCAACTCTGCCGCGGCATGAAGTTGCTGCGAAATCGTTATTTAATAAAGCTACAATGCTAAGATTAGAAGATAAGTTTAAAGAGAGCATCGAGACCTTTCAGACTTTGATTAGAAGATTTCCAAAAGATCCCCTTGCTCCGAAAAGTTATGTAGCGATTGCTGAAGCGTATGCGAGTGAGAGTAAAGATTTATTTCCAGATAGAGATTTTTTAGATCAAGCGAGGCTAAATGCTAAAAAATTTCGCAAGGATTTCCCGTCAGATGAAAGAGTTAACGAAGTTGATAAAATCCTTTCTAAGATGCAAGATAACTATGCAAGAGATCTTTGGGAGTCGGCCCACTATTTTGCAAAGAAAAAGAAAATGCAATCTTGTATCCTTTATTACACAACGATTGCGCGAAAATATCCAGAGTCAAAATTTGCTCCCCTAGCGTTAAAAAAGATTGAAGAATTAAAAGTGCGTTACCCCGTTGAAGTGCAAAATGCTTCCTTCCAAGAAGAGTAAAGTTTTAGTCGTTTTACTTCTCATCTCAGGTCTATTATCTGGGTGTGGCTATTCTGTGCAAGGTAGTACACCTTCAGAAAAGATAGCCTTAGTCTCTATCCCTGTTATAAAAGAGGATGATGATGGAATTTTACGCAACTCTTTAGCAAGGGCTATTTCTGAAACAGGGAAATATAAGTATGCATCTAAAGAGGCTTCAGCAGAGCTTGTTATTAAATTTGAAAACGAATACGTCGATATAATAGGCTATGAGTGGGATGTAAATGCTGCCACAGGTATAGAGCTTAATAGACTCTACCCTGACGAGGGGAGAAAGAGTGTAGTAGCTTCTGTAGCTCTTATCGATGTAAAAACTAAAGATCCTATTATTGAGCCATTTAAGGTAATAGCTCAGGCAAATTATGATTTTGTTAACCCAGTGGCACTTAAAGATATTGAATTCAGAGATGCGAGGGGGCAAAAACAAACAACATTGCAATACTCACTTGGCCAACTTGATTCAGAAGAAGGTGCGAGAAGTGCTTGTAGCGCAACTTTGTATCAAGATCTTGCAAAAAAGATTTTAGATGGATTAAGAAGAGCGCCTTCAGTAAAGAGAGAGAAAAATGAAAGGCGCTAAGCAGTTTAAAGCCGATTTTTCCGACTTAGATGAAATTTTAGACTGGGTAAGAGATGTTTTTGAGAGTTTTGATGAACTTGAAAAAGCTAAAAAATTTGAAATAGCCGTTGAAGAGGCGGTTGTGAATGTTGTTCATTATGCCTATCATGGAAGTAGCCCAGGAAATCTCTACCTTTCATATGTTATGGGTGAAGAGAGATTTGATTTCGAGATTAAAGATCAGGGAAAACCGTTTAATCCTTTAGAAAATCCTAAATCGTTTGATGAAGATGCCGTTTTAGAGGAGCGAGAAATCGGGGGATTAGGGATTCATTTTATTTTAAAAATGACAGATGCAGCAACTTATAAAAGAGTAGACGGATCAAATATATTAACCCTCTCTTTTCATTTAAAGAAAAAAGTTTAGCTAGGTGAAATAGAAGCAATCTCTTCTTCGGTATCGATGACTTCAGAAAGGTAGTGGCGCAAAACTTTTAGAACATATTTTGGAGTATTATAGACTCCTGCTGTTGAGAAAGCGATTTCTAACCGGAGATCCTCTTTTTGATTAAGTGCGATGAGAGTAAGAGTTGTGGGGATTTCATTTTCAACTTTAGGAATAATCCAAACAACAAATTGGTTGTTAAAGAGGGTAACTTTTTCAGGATTTTCAATTACATGAAAATAGAAGGGAAATTGAGCTTGAATCTCTTTTTCTTCTTCTGGTGTTTTGTTGAGTAAGTTAAATCGCTTAAGTAGCGAAAGATCAACTTTTACAATACCATCTTGTAAATGATTTGATAAATCGGTTGAAAATTTTTGATAGATCTTTTCTAATTTCTGAGAAGCAAACATTATTTACTGTCCTAAAAAAAGGTTCCTTAGACCTCTTAATAGAAAGGTAAGACATTTTTTTAAACTTATTTTTTATGGAATGAAAAAAAAAACTTCGCCATAGTCTATTCATGGGTCATTTGCGCGGTTTCATCTTTTTTTTTATTCTCTGTCAAGTTTTGCTTGTTTCAAAAAATCTTGATGTCCAAATTGAGACCCCTTACGCTATTTTAATAAACGCAAAAACTGGAAAAGTACTTTTTGATAAGAGAGGAAATGAGTCTGTTTACCCTGGCTCTACAACAAAAATTGCCTCTGCTCTATATGTTTTAAGGCATGCAAGCGATAAAATCGATGATGTCGTGGTCTGTTCTGAAAACGCACTTCGAGTTGTAAGTGAAGAGGTTAAAGCAGAAAAAATCGATTTATTACCCCCCTATATTTTAGAGTCAGATGGAACTTCTTATAACTTAAGAAGAAAAGAGAAAATTTCAGTAAAAGAGCTTTTGCATGGAGCATTAATTGCATCTGGAAATGATGCTTCAAATGTTTTAGCTGAGTATGTTTGCGGCGATATTGAAGCCTTTGTAACCGATATGAATAAGATGATTGAGGAGCTTGGGTGTAGAAAAACACATTTTTGCAATCCGCACGGTCTATTTCACCCAGATCATAAAACTACACCTTATGACATGGCTATTTTGGCAAAAGAGGCTCTAAAGTACCCCCTTTTTAAAGAAATAGTCAAACTGCCAACTTATAAACGCTCTAAAACAAATGGAAATCAGTTGGTAAGGCCAGAGAGTAAAAATTTTTATCCGTATGCGATAGGGGTAAAAACTGGATATACTAAAAAAGCAAAATATAATCTGGTAGCAGCAGCTGATAATGGTGTAAGAGAGTTAGTTGTTGCATTACACAAAAGCCCTACCTCGAATCAAAGATTTCAAGATGCAATAGCTCTATTTGAAGCAGCTTTTAATGAGAAAGAAGAAGAAAGGTTGTTGTTTTTGAAAGAAGAGACTTTGTTTAAAAAGAGAATTGAGGGTGCAAAAACAGAGCTTGAAGCAATTTTAAAAGAAGATTATTTCATAAAGTTTTTTTCCTCTGAAGAAGAAGATGTGATTGCAAAAATTGAATGGCAGGAGGTTTCATTGCCTGTTGAAAAGGGAAAAGTTGTCGCATTTTTATCTCTGTACACAAAAAAAGAGGGTAGGTTTTTAACTACTAAAGAGTTGCATGCTAAAAATAGGGTGTCCAAAAAACTCTCTTTACTGATTTTAGAAAATTGTAAACTCTATTTTCCGTACGCGATTTTCTTTATTCTATTGGCAATCGCTTCTCTTTTTGTAAGAAAAGAAAAAGCTGAATAAATTGTTCAAGATGGAGTGCTTCTGGTCTTGCTTCTGTTAAGTCAGAGCTTTTTAGAATCGATTTGATCATTTTTCTTCTATGTTGAAACAAATATTTAATAAAAGTAATAAAGAGTTTTGGATTTGGAAGGGGAAGAGTTTTTTTAGAAATAAGAGCGAGAACAGCAGATGGTACTTTGGGCTTTGGATAAAAGCAATCTTTGCTGATTGTAAAAGAAATTGAGGCATCAAAATAAAAATCGATAAAAATAGAGATGGCACTCGATGGTTTTTTACAAAGCAATCTTTCAGCAAACTCTTTTTGAACTGTTAGAAAAATTTTAGGAAAAAGATCTATGTGGTCTGCTAGTTTTTCAATAATAGAAGTAGAGATGTGATAGGGAATATTTGCGACAACGGTGTAGGAAGAAGTTGGAATAAATTCCAAAAAATCTTTACAAATAACAGTTAAATTTTGGCTTTTGATATGGTGAGGTAAAAGTTCTGCATATTTTTTATCAATTTCTACTGCTGTAACAATTGCGCCTGCTTCAATAAGCGTTTTTGTTAACCCTCCCGGACCAGGTCCGATTTCAAGCACTTGCTCATTTGGAAGAATTCCTGCAGTTTTTACAATCTTTTTTAAGACATTTGTATCGATCAAAAAATTTTGCGAGAGTGATTTTTTAGGTTTTAGACCCTTCTCTTTCAAAAAAGGGTCTAATTCGCTCAGTTTTCTAGGATCCACAAATATTAAATGGTTGGTAGCTGGGTGGAAAAAGGTTTTTTACAACAAGATCTTCGGATAGGAACCGTTTTCTTAGTTTTGTAAAATACTCTTCTCTTTGGAGATCCCCGTATCTTTGTACGAGAGTTTCGTGGATTTTTGCTGAAACTTGTTCAAAAGAGGGGGGGCTCTCTTTTTTGTGATCAATTAAGTAGTACATCCGAAACACAGTCGAGCCATCAGATTTGCTTTTTTGCGCAATAGGTTTTGAAAATGTATTAGCTGGAAGGTCTTCTAAAACTTTAACAATTTCATTTGAGAGGTCTTTTGTAGAGATCGTAATTGGCTCTGAAATCTGCAGAGAGGTATCTGTTGGTAAAAAGCCTGAAATACCCTTTACTTCTATAGGTGTGACTTCGCTCTCCTCTTGTAAAAGGAGATTGTAGGCTTTTATAGCAGCCTCTTCTGATTGATTAGGCCCTTTCAGTGTTGCTACTTTGTAAGTCCAGTCGTCTTTTAGCTGCAGCTTTGCAAGATACGTTTCATATCCTGCTTTTACAGTTTCTGGAGTGACATCTTGTAAAACTCTTGCCCAGATTCTATACCATTGCATATTGCGAACAACAATATCATCATGAACAATCTGTTTTGCTTCTTCATAAGATAGCTTTAGCTCATCGAGTCGTTTTACTAAGTTTGGGCCAAAACGTTTATCCATTTCTTGCCGAACATCTCCATCAGAGATATTAATTTTAAAAGTTACAGCCTCCATTTTGATCAGCTCATTGTCGATCATTTCTTGAAGAGATTGTCGCCAGTTTTGGGTGTAGAACTGATAGAGCAATAAATTAGAAGAGAGAGATTCGGGATGGTGTTCATGCAAGAAAAGATCCATCTTTTTTTTCACGTCCATTACAGAAAAAGTTTTGCCGTTAATTTTTGCAAGAACGCGATTACTCATAATAATTTCGTAAGTTTCTCCCTGAGGGGAAAAAAAGCCGGGCATTTGGCAAACTCCGCTCATACAGAACAGAGATGCAGCGAGGGTAATAAATTTGTTTTTCATAGGTTTGTGAGTGTATCAGACAGAATCAGTTTTTTCAAGTAGAGCTGCGAAAAACCCATCTTTTTCGTTTGGTTTTGGAAAGCTTTTGAAAAATGGTTTTACGCTTTTAAGCTTATATTTTTGGCAAAAATAGTCTATTTGCATCTCATTTTCTTCCGGAAGAACTGAGCAAGTTGCATACACAATTCTTCCTTTTGATCCAAGATAGGGCATTGCTTCATCAAAGATTTTTCTTTGTTCAAGAACAAGATTTTCTAACACAGATTTATTAAATTTCCACTTTTGATCTGGGTTTCTTCTCCATGTGCCACTTCCTGTACAAGGAACATCTAAAAGAAGGTGGTTCATACGGTTTTTTAAAGAGGGGGGTAGATCTAAAAGAATTTGTATGTTTTGGATCCCAGCTCTTTTAAATCTTTGTTTTGCCATTTCCAAAGCTTTTTTTCTGACGTCATGTAAAAAAATTTGCCCCTTCCCTTTCATTTTTGTTGCAATGCTTAAGCTTTTTCCACCAGAGCCTGCGCAATAATCTAATACCTCATCTCCAGGTTTTGCTTCGACATATTCTGCAACCAATTGACTAGCTTCGTCTTGCACCTCAAATAGACCTTGTTTGAACTCGGGCAATTCAAAGAAATTAATTTTTTTATGAAATGTAATACCAACAGCCGATTCTTGGCATAAAGAGACAGGAAATAGAGAGGAGAGCTTTTTAAAAAGTTCCTCTCTTGAGATTTTTAATAGATTGACTCGTATTGTAAGAGGTGCTGGTAAATTAGAATTTCTGCAAAACTCATCAGTTGCATCTCTACCTAAGTGAGAGAGGAGAAGGTCATAAAACTCTTTAGGAAAGCTCACTTTTTCATGTGGCAAAAGTTCTCTATGGTTACCCATCTCTTCAATAGATGATTTAAGATATTTCTCAAGTCTTTCATCCCACGTAGGGTTTTTTGAAATCGATCTATCAATTAGCCCTTTAAACCGAATTAAGTCATAAATTGTGTCGCCAATCACTTTTCTATCTTTAGAGCCAATAGCCTTATTTTGTTTCAAATAGTGCCTGAGCTGCAAATCTAGGGGGATATTAGGGGTCTCTTCGAACGAGTTCAAAAAATTTCTTATGTGGTTTTGATGAAATTGAGTTGTCATAGCTCAAAGATTCTAGCACAGATCACAAAATTGCGTAAATTTTTTTATCCACTTAATTTGTATCCAATATATATATTGAAAAAGGAAGGCGATTTTTTGTCGGCAAGACATAGAGGTTGGTTAAAAAATATAGATAGAGGATTTTAGGGATGGGTTATAAAGTTTTAGCGGGAATTGGCCGTTTTTTAGTGAGTCTGATTTTTATTGCACTTGGGATTACTTCGATTTTAAATTGGGAAATTGCAAAATCAGAGCTTTCCTCTGCTTTAGCCAATTGGGAGATCTATATTGGGTATATAGAGGGCGTCTCATTTGTTATTCAAAATTTGTTAACAGTTGTCCCTCTTTTAGTTGTTTTAGGAATCGCCTTGCAGATATTAGGAGGATTTGTAGTCTCTCTTAGCTTAAGAGTAAGACTAGGCTCTGTTTTGCTTCTTTGTCAATTAGTTCCAGCGAATCTGTTATATAATTATTTTTGGTTTTTGGAGGGGCCTGCTATGCAAAGGTCTTTAATGCTTTTTTTGAAAAATTTATCGATTATTGGAGCTTTACTCGTTATCATTGCTCTTGGACAGGGAGAGGTAAGTGGTGGTGGTTCCAAAGGCAAGTCTTCTTAGAGTAGGGCTTTTTTTTGTCAGCTTGGTAAGTGCTGCGTTTGGAGCCCCTGACCGGGGAATCAAAGTCTGTTTAGCAGCTATTTTTATTGGATATGTAGGGCTTTTTTATCTTTTAAAAAGCGTAAGAAAGCATCGGTTTTTTCTAGCATTTCTTTGGGCAATAGGTGTTTATTCTGTTCAATTAGGCTGGCTCTCTACAACAAATTATCACGGAATTGGTATTGTTTTTGTCTATGTTGTTATAGTCATTTTTTTCGCCCTCCAATTTGCCTCGGTTTTTACTCTCTCTATCCAATCTGGTTTAGCTTTAGCCTCTCTTTGGACCCTTGTGGAGTGGAGTAGGCTCTACTATTTTTGTGGATTCCCTTTTTCTCCTGTAGGGCTTTTATTGACAGCAACTCCAGTCACTATGCAAATTGCATCAATTTTTGGAGTGTATGCTCTATCATTTTTTGTCATCTATCTTTCCTTCGAACTTGCCTATCTGAGAATAAAAACATCGCTCATAACTGGATTTTTTTTGATTCTGTTTGGCATATTTCATATGCAGTTTTGGGAAAAGAGTAATAAAAAAGAGCCCTTTTATAAGGTTGCTTTAGTCCAAACAGGGCTGACAGTAGAAGAAAAAGAAGAAATTTCATTAGAAGAGCAATGGAATAGAGTCTTTTCGTTTTTAGCTGCAACACAAGAGAAGCAGTTTGATTTAATTGTGCTGCCAGAAGTTGCTTTTATGAATGATAAAACTGAGAGCATCTCCCACATAGAGTTGAGTAAAAAACTTGCTAAACTCTATAACAGTGAAATTGTTATAGGTTTGATTGAAAAAGATTTTAATGCAGCTTTTCATATTAGTCCAGATAGACAAGAGTGTATGAGATATGAAAAAAGAGTCTTAGTCCCATTAGCGGAATATTTGCCCTTTAAAGGATTGAAAAATTTTTTGGAGCCGTATGGGATTACCTCTTTTTTTTCTCCTGGGGAAACAGCAAAAGTTTTTTCAGGAAAAATTCCAATAGCTCCATCAATATGTTATGAAGAGGGATTTGCCCACTTGATTTGTCAAGGAAGAAGAGCTGGAGCAACGATTCTTGTTAATTTATCAAATGATGGGTGGTTCCCCTCTTCTAGGTTACATGAAGAGCACTTTAATTTGGGGCGGGTAAGATCGATTGAGAATGGGGCATTTGTTTTGCGTGCATGCAATACAGGAATTACAAGTGTTATAGATCCATTTGGAAGAGTTCTTGCTATGCTAAAAGAAAGAGATGAGAGAGGAAATTTAAATAGCGGTGTTCAAACGGCATTAATAAATTGTTATTCGTATCCGACAATTTTTATTAAATTTGGCAATACAATTATCGTATCTTTTTGCTCCTTATGCCTGCTGGCTATCTTCTTGATAAAAAGAAAAAGTTCCAGTAGAGTATTAACTTGATAGATGAAGGAGCCAAATTGTTATTGCCATGTGAAGTTAAGGTCGTAGACGAAGTTTTAGAATCACAATCTTTTAGAAAACAAAGAACACTAAGTAGCCAAATTACATTTTCTGGAGTGGGACTTTTTTCAGGAGTTCAAGTAAATATGAAGTTAATTCCTGCAAAAGAGGGAACAGGGATTGTTTTTAAAAGAGTTGATTTGCCTCAAAATCCAATTATTCCTGCACATGTCGATTACATTTTAGATACTCCAAGGTGTACAATTTTAGGCAATAAAGAGAGAGTAGTTGTTCAAAGTGTTGAACATATTCTCTCTGCTTTAAGCGCTTTTAATATTGATAATCTGATTATTGAACTCGATGGTCCAGAAGTTCCTGTAGGAGATGGAAGTGCACTTGCTTTTGTCAATTTATTGGAAAAATCTCGTGTAGAGGAACAAAATGAAACCAAACAAGATCGGTATCTAAACTCGCCTGTTTATTGGTCTGACGGAAAAGTACATATAGTTGCAATTCCTGCTAAAGAGTTGCAATTTAGTTACACACTAACTTATCCAGGACACCCTCTTTTAAATTCTCAGTTTTACTCCTTTGTTATGAATACAAGAAGTTACATAGAAGAGATTGCTCCTTGTCGTACCTTTTCTCTCTATGAGGAGATAGTGTCTCTTTTAGACAAAGGAATTATTAAAGGGGGTAATTTATCAAACGGAGTTGTGATAAAAGGAGAGGAAGTGCTTAATCCAGAGGGGTTAAGATTTTCAGATGAGATGGTTAGACATAAAATACTTGATTTGATTGGCGATATTTCTTTAATGGGTGAAAGAGTAGTTGCTCACTATATTGCAATTAGGTCAGGCCATTTTGCAAACGGGCAACTCGCAAAAACGATTTTAGCCTGTTTAAAGGGAGCTAACAATTAAGTATGAGTAATCCGAGTGAGCTTGATATAGGGGCAATACTAAAATGTCTTCCGCATAGATACCCTTTTTTGCTTGTAGATAAAGTTGTAGAAATACAACTAGAAGAGGGACGCATTCTGGGTGTAAAAAATGTTACGTTTAATGAGCCGTTTTTTCAAGGTCATTTTCCTGGCAATCCGATTATGCCAGGTGTTTTAATTATTGAAGCTTTAGCGCAAATTGGCGGAATTTTAATGTTTGAAAAAGGGTATCCTCAATTAAAAGTGCTTGCAAGTATTAAAAATGCGAAATTTAGACGTCTTGTTAAACCCGGAGATGTTCTTCAATTAGAGGCGTGGGCTGTTCATTTGTCAGCGCGCGGGGGAAAGGTAAGAGGTGCAGCTTTTGTGAATAATGAAAAAGCGGCTGAAGGGGAGATCGTGTTTGGCATGATTTCTGATAAAGTATCTAAAACGGAAGAGTAGTAGGAAGTAAAATGGCAAAAATTCATCCAACAGCAATTGTTCATCCAAAAGTTCAGATAGGAAAAGATGTCGAAATCGGTCCTTATTCAGTAATTAATTCGCCAAATGTTGTGTTAGGGGATGGTGTTGTTCTAAAATCTCACGTCTATTTAGATGGGCACCTAACTATTGGCAAGGGGACAGTAATTTGGCCATTTGCAAGCATCGGATCGCAAACACAGGATTTAAAGTATAAGGGAGAAGTTACGTATGTTGAAATTGGAGAAAATTGTCAAATTAGAGAATACGTAACAATCAATTCTTCGTGTGGAGAGGGAACAAAAGTTGTTATTGGCAACCAGTGCCTGATAATGGCCTATTGTCATGTGGCTCATAATTGTGTAGTTGGTGATAGTGTAATTATGTCTAATGGAGCAACCCTTGCAGGGCATGTGACTGTTGGAAGTCACGCAATATTAGGCGGCGTCTGTGCGGTTCATCAATATACTCGTATTGGCGACTATGCGATGGTTGGTGGAGGATCGATGGTAGGACAAGACTTGCCACCTTTTTGCATTGGAACAGGATTTCCTTTGCGGGTTGTTGGATTAAATGTTGTTGGACTAAAAAGGCATAAATTTTCATTCGAACTAAGAAAACAATTAATTCGCGCCTATAGACTGACTTACCAGTCAAATTTACCATGGGATCAAGCAAGAGAGCAAATCTTAGAAGAGTTTGGCTTGAACGAGAGCTTAAATACTTGGATTCATTTTTGCGATCAAACTGTTAGAGGGTTGTCTCCCATCAGAAATAGAAAAGAAATAAAAGAAGAGAGTCTAGATTTAGCAGAAGTCTAAGCGTCAGGTTTCATGAGAATTATTTTTTTCGGTACAGATGAATTTGCCAAAGATGTTCTTGCTTTTCTTTTACAAGAAAAATTAGATCTCATAGCAGTCGTTACAAGAGCAGATAAGCCAAAAGGGCGATCTCAAAAAGTGGAAGCACCTCCTGTAAAAGAGATCTGTTTTGAAATGGGGTTTAAAGGAGAAGTTTATCAGCCGCTAAAAGCATCGGCTGATGAATTTGTTGAGACTTTAAAAAAGTTAAAGCCCGACCTTTTTGTTGTTGTCTCATATGGGCAAATTTT
This sequence comes from Chlamydiota bacterium, assembly GCA_016866545.1. Taxonomy (GTDB): domain Bacteria; phylum Chlamydiota; class Chlamydiia; order Chlamydiales; family 2-12-FULL-49-11; genus VGMD01. The sequence goes on from VGMD01000001.1 coordinate 109,414, forward strand.
AAAACAAAATGTTCTTGATATCCCGCTCTATGGCACAATTAACGTCCACCCAAGTCTGCTTCCTAAATACCGAGGGCCATCGCCCATTCAGAGCGCTGTTTTAGCAGGAGATAAAGAGACTGGGGTTACAATTATGGAAATGGAGCTTGCTATGGATGCCGGGGGAATCATAAAAGTTACCCCTGTAGAAATTTCTGAAGAGACAACATATGAAGAGTTAGAAAAATGTTTAGCTGAAATAGCAAAAAAATCTTTACTTGAAGTTCTGCAAGAAATTTCTATAAGTAAAAAAATTGTTTCTACTCCACAAAATGAAAAAGATGCTACGTATACAAAAAAAATTCACGCAGAAGATGCTTTTATTGACTGGAATCAGAGCTCGGATGAAATTTGTAATTTTGTCAGAGGGATGAATTCTAGGCCTGGAGCTAGAACTTTTGTAGATCTCGATGGGAAAAAAGTCTTAATTAAAATTTTTCGCATGAGAAAAATATCTTTTGAAAAAAAAGAGCCTGGTCAAATGATTTATTTTAATAAAGAGCGCGGCTTAGTTATTTCAACAAAAGATGGAGCAGTCGAACTTCTTGAGCTTCAGCTCGAAGGAAAAAAAAAGATGAGTACTAAAGATTTTATCAACGGGTTTTCTACCAAAATAAAATTTTGTTATTAATATCTTCTTTATATTTACAAGAATCTCTCTTTATCTTATCTTAATTGTGAAAAACAAGAGAAAGATAGATAAATTATGAGCGCCTCGATAGGAATCAGTTATTCAGATATCATAAATCCTGTTGATTACCCTGGCATGGCAGTTGGGTTTGTTGCAGATGCTCCTATAAGAGTTTTTGATCTATCTTCTCATATTGTTCGAAAATTAGGGTGTGATGAGCTAGGAAACTCTTTAGACAACGCCTCTTGTGCTTTGTGCTTTGGGTATGCAGCTCTTGATGGGTATCTGATGGTTAAATCAGCGATTGCCTGTGTAAAAATTGTTTTTGGAAGTAAAGGTAGTTTTTTAGGTGAAGGGATAAATTTTTTACGAAATGGCGCTGCGACTTTTGTTGATATTGGATATGCACTAAAACTGCCTGGAATTTCTTCAGCAATTAGTGATAAAATAGCCCCATTTCTCCCATGGTTTGATACATTGACTCATGTAATTGATGGGTATGATAACGCTGCTACGGCGTTTCAAGCTCTCAAGGTAAAAAAAGAGTATGAAGAGGCGTATAAGATTAAAAAATTACAGAGCAGATGTGAGTTTATCAAGCACGCTGTTTTAGGTGTGGGTGCTCTTACAGCAGGGGCTGGCGTAGTCCTTTCGTCATGGGTTTTGTTCGCAATCTCAGTTACAGCATTTATAACAGCCATGATCGCATCTTTTGCGAAAAATCAACTTACAGATTACGTAGTAAAAAATAGATTAACTTTAAATTGAAGCAGGGAGGAATTCTATATGGCAGCAGTATCACAACCAAGATTAACAGGAACTTATAATTATACAGGAACAGTTGTAACTCAAGTGGTTAACGGTGAAGTTAACCGTCATACTGTTCTTTCAAGTGGAAGATCCGGAGCGGTAAGTTCCTTTTTAAGCCACCCAAAAGGTCTTTTTAAAACTTTAGCTACAGTTCTTTCAGTTGTAAAAATTTGGTCAGATTCAACAGCAGTTGTCGCTGCTGAAAGTGGATTTAATGGGGCAGGTAGTTTATGTGGTGCTCTTCCCGACGCGATTGGAGAAGGGTTTAAGGCTGCGAAAGGGTTTTCTAAAAAAGATGGCCATAAGGAAGTAAAAACTTGGGCGAGTCTGTTTAAGAGTACAAGTGATTTTTCAGCCCTGCCAGGCATAATGGATAAAATGAAGGTAGTGAAACTTTCAGGAGATACTCTTTACGGTTTAACTCTATTTAAAAATATTTTTACACTTGTCGGCGATGCTCTTACCTTGTTTATTGAATTTGTAAAAAAACCAGCAGAAATTAAGTCACATGAAAACGCAATTAAAGCAGAACTTTTAGTTGCAGAAAAACAAGAGGCGCTTTCAGCAAAAGCAAAAGCTGTTACTGGGGTCGTTTTTCATGCATTATTAGCGGTTGCTGCTATATTTTTATACCCAGTATCTCCTATTTTGATTACGGGGCTTGCAGTTGTCTATACAGTAGCTGTGACAGTGAATCACTTTGTTGCTGCAAATAAAAAAGATGTTGAGGCAAAGCTGCACCAAGAATATTTGGCGATAGATTAAACAAGTTAAATTTTTATTTATGACTCTTTTTTATCAGTGTCATAGTAGAAAAAAGCGCAAAGGAAATCCTTAGCGCTTTTTTTATTTAAATTCGGTATAATGTTTGTATGATCGATGGACTTTTAACGTTAGAAAAGGTGTTTGTAGGTGGTTGTCACCTAGGAGTCTCTGTAGGGTATACAGTTCAGTTTGTCAACTATTTGCTCCCTAAAAAACTAGAGGTTCGAGCAGCTCTAACACCTCTTGAAAATGACTCAGGAAGAAATTTTAATAAGATTAGTTCAGCAATAAATCTTTTGGGAGGTTTAGCGCGATTTGGCGACTGGTCCTTGCAGCAAAACTGGTTTTTCGTACCTCTTATAGAGGCAATTTTTCTTAAAGTTATCGCTTATGGAACAGGAGTTTTTTATTATTTTAATAAAGCATTAGGCGCTTTAAAAGAACTAGATAAAATAGAATCTATTACAAGTGAGCCCCGTATAATGATTTCTTGCACTTTACTTGAAAGAAACGCTCTAGAAATTAGAAAATACGCTGCCTTTGCAAGTCTATTCTCACACTCGGTTATGTTCACCTATTCAGGTGTTCAGTTGGCCTCTCTTATTGCAGGGGTAGTTATTTTAAGTGCAAATGCTTTAAATATTTTACTTGTGGCAGGGTTTACTGCGCTCGTCGCCGCCTCTCTTTTCCGCCTTTCAGCAAGGCCTGCCACAAGAGTTATAAGTCATTTTGATGCATCTATGAGTGAGAGGCACACCTACCTTGCCTGATAAAAAACTTTATTTACATGAATGGGTGGTTATTATTTTTCTCCTCTCCTCTATAGGGGCTGTTCTTCTTGTAGGGGGAATCAAGAGGAATGTCATAAAAAATCGGATTATTTTAAGAAAAGAGAAAGAATCTGTTGTTGAAAAATCTTCTGATTTGATATGCTGCCTGCCAATGAATCGTTCAACTGCTTATAGAAAATAAAAGCAAGCAGACTGAGTGGAGATTCTTAAAGTCTTTACATAAATAGGTTGATTCCTAGTTAGCCGCTTATTGTAAAGAGAAACTGCTATAATAAGGATATAGTATGTCTCTTACGTTGATTGGAAAAAAGCGGGGTATGACCCGTCTTTTTGATTTGAAATCGAATAAATCGATTCCGTGCACAGTTATTGAATTAGAACCAAACGTGGTTTCTCAAATAAAAACTTTAGAAAATGATGGCTATATTGCTTTGCAATTAGCAGCTGTCAAAATGAGCGCTGCTGATAAAAATCGCGCTCGCAAACCGGATTTAGGACGTTTTGCAAAAAATAATATCGAGCCAAGAAAATTCGCTTGTGAAACTAGACTTGAAAAAATCGAAGAAGGAATTGAATTAGGGAAAGAAATCGGAGTCGATTACTTTACTGAAAATGAGTTCGTCGATGTTTGTGGGATGAGTAAAGGTAAAGGTTACCAGGGTGTTATTAAAAGACACGGGAAAAGTAGTATTGCTGGATCACACGGTGTAGGCCCAGTAGAGCGTCATATGGGATCTATCGGCTGTATTCGTGGTAAAGGACAAGTTCGTCCTGGTCAAAAAATGGCTGGTCATATGGGTGATGAAAGAGTGACTACAGAGTGTTTGAGAGTTGTAAAAATTGATACAGAGCTTTCTGCAATCGTTGTTACAGGAGCTATCCCAGGTGCCGTCGGTGGGGTTGTGTATATACGCAAGGCAATGAAAAAAAGAGGTTAAACAATGGCAAAAGCTAGCTGTAAAAAATACGATTTAAGTGGGAAAGAAACCGGGCAAGTTGAAATTGAGTTTGGTGATGAGCCTAGCGTTAATTCTCAGTTAATAAAAGACTACATTGTTGCATTAAGAGCAAATAGTAGACAGTGGTCTGCTAATACAAAAGGAAGACACGAGTCTAACCATTCTGGAGCTAAGCCTCATCCTCAAAAAGGTACAGGAAGAGCTAGACAAGGTTTTCTTGGTGCTCCTCAATTTAAAGGTGGGGGAAGAGTTCATAGCCCTAAGCCTAAGTTTGATCAGCATGTAAGAATTAATAGGAAAGAGAGACAGGCTGCAATTAGAGCACTACTAGTTCAAAAATTGAAAAATAATGAGCTTGTTGTTCTTGATGGTAATATGGACGCTCACTTTGAGCAGCCAAAAACAAAAGCAGTTAGTCAATTATTAAAAGGTATTGATGCAGACGGGAAAAGAGTTGTTTATCTTTTCGCAGATGAAGTGCCAACACCTGCTCTTTGGAATTTCCGATTAAGCATGAGAAACATTCCAAAAATTGGGTCAATGCTTTTACAAAATATTAACGGTTATGACGTTTTAGTGAATAAAAAACTAGTTGTGATGGCTTCGGCTGTAGAAGAGCTAGAAAGAATTTTGAGAGGGTAACATGAGTAATGCAAGCAAGAATGTTTTAAAGACACTGCATGTGACAGAGAAATCAGAAATGTTACAAGGGCTTGTAGATGCTACTTCTAACCCATGTTTAAAGCGTTGTAATACAGCTAAGTATGTGTTTTTAGTTCATCCAGATGCAAATAAACATCAAATTAAGCAAGCTGTTGAAGAGGCTTATGCATCACAAAAATGTAAGGTTATTAAAGTGAATACCATTACATTGCCACGTAAAAAGAAAAGAGTGCGTGGAAGTGCTAAGCAAGGAGAAACTAGCGAATTGAAAAAGGCGATTGTTACTTTGAGAGAAGGCGATCGAATTATTTTTGAAGAATAAATTTTAGAGGAACAATGGTTAAATCAGTTAAACCTACAACACCCGGTCGAAGAGGATTGATTCAGCTAGAGAGAGAAGATCTTTCTTCAAAAGCTAATAAACCGCTTAAGTCTCTTTTGTCGAAGAAAAACCGCTCGAGTGGTAGAAACAATCAAGGTCATTTAACTTCATATCATCGTGGGGGTGGCCATAAGAAGAGATATCGTCAGATTGATTTCAAGCGAATTAAAGATGATATTCCAGCAAAAGTTGCAGCAATTGAGTACGATCCTAATAGAACTTCGCACATTGCTTTGATTGCTTATAAGGATGGAGAAAAGAGTTATATTTTAGCTCCAAAAGGTTTGAAAGAGGGAGATATGGTCTATTCAGGTCCAAATTCACCTTTAAAAACTGGAAATTCTTTACCCCTTATGAACATTCCAATCGGATTAGACGTTCACAACATTGAGCTCTATCCAGGAAGAGGTGGTCAAATGGTTAGAAGTGCTGGGCTTGCAGCTCAAATTATGGCGAGAAGTAACGGATATGTAACTTTAAAAATGCCGTCAGGTGAAGTGAGAATGGTTCCTGAAGCGTGTAGAGCTACTATCGGAATTCTTTCAAACGCTGAAAATAACTTGAGAAGAATTGGTAAGGCGGGAAGATCTCGTTGGATGGGTAACAGACCAAGAGTAAGACCTGTTCATATGAACCCTGTTGATCATCCTATGGGTGGTGGTGAAGGCCGAGGAAAAGGAAATATTCCACAATCTAGAACATCTGTATTATCGAAAGGGTTTAAAACTCGTACGAAGAAGAAGAGCAGTCGCTTGATTGTGAAAGATCGGAGGAAGAAGTAAAAGATTATGGGTAGATCACTAAGAAAAGGTCCATTTGTAGATACGCATCTCATGAAAAAAGTGGAAAAATCAAAAAAAGAGGGGTTAAGAACTCCTATTAAGACTTGGTCTAGAAGATCAATGATTATTCCAGAAATGATTGGGATGAATTTTGAAGTACACAACGGAAAGAAATTTATTCTCGTTGTTGTTACAGAAAACATGGTTGGTCATAAGTTAGGCGAGTTTTCTATTACAAGAACGTATAGAAAGCCTGGTGCGACAACTGCAGCAAAGAAATAAAAAAGGAATACGGGTTAGTATGTCTATTGCAAGAGCAATCACAAAAAGCGTAAGAGTGCCGCCATCGAAAGTTCGATTTGCTGTTGATCTCATTAGAGGGAAAACAGTGGCTGATGCGATGTTACAGCTTACATATTCTAAATTAAAAGGCGGACGCCTTTTGAAGAAAACATTGGCGAGTGCAATTGCCAATGCGGAAAATCTTAAAGAAGTAAAAAGAGAAGATCTTTATGTTTCCGAGGTAAAAGTTGATAAAGGTTCTGACTTTAAAAGAGCATGGCCACGAAGCAAAGGAAGAAGATCTCCGATTCTACGTAGAACAAGTCATCTTTTCGTTGCAGTAGATTTACTTTCTAACAAGAAACAAGGGAAGAAATAATTATGGGACAAAAGACACATCCAAGAGGATTTCGATTAGCTGTTAGAAAAAATTGGCAATCTAATTGGTTTGCATCTAAGCGAGAATTCGGAGATTTGTTGTTAGAAGATATTCAAATTCGCAAATACTTAAAAGGTAAAGCTTGCTGCCACGGCAGTGCAGGTTTCACAATTAAAAGAATGGGCGAAAAGATTGAAGTTACAATTCATACTGCTAGACCTGGTCTTGTGATTGGTAAGAAAGGCGCAGAAATCGATGTTTTGAAAGGTGAATTAAAAAAACTTACCGGTAAAGAAGTGTGGATTGAAGTAGAAGAGATTAAGAGACCAGATCTAAATGCTAAGCTTGTAGCTGATGGGATTGCAATGCAACTTGAAAGAAGAGCAGCTTTTAGAAAAGTTTTGAAAAAATCTATGCAAAACGCAAGAGATGCGGGAGCTGTTGGAATTAAAGTTCAATGCTCTGGTAGACTTGGTGGTGCAGAGATTGCAAGAACTGAGTGGTATAGAGATGGAAGCGTCCCTTTGCAAAATCTTCGTTACGACATTGATTATAGCATGGGAAGAGCTGAAACTACTTATGGTTCAATAGGAATTAAAGTGTGGATTGCAAGGGGCGAATATTATCAGCCACAGCAAACAGCCGCAGCACCAACAACAGCTTAAGGTAAGTAGGAAGGTATATTATGACACTGATGCCTAAAAGAACAAAGTTTCGTAAACAGCAAAAAGGAAACAGAGGTGGCCTTAGCAAAAGAGGTAATTTCGTTACTTTTGGTGATTTCGGGATGCAATCTTTGGATAGAGGATGGATTAAAGCAAATGAGCTAGAAGCTTGTAGAGTTGCCATCACTAGATATTTTAGTAGAAAAGGAAGAGTTTGGATTAGAGTTTTCCCAGACAAGCCTATTACTAAAAAGCCAGCTGAAACTAGAATGGGTACTGGAAAAGGTGCTGTTGATCACTATGCTGTAGTGATTAGACCAGGTAGAATTTTATTTGAAGTAGGGAATGTAACAAGAGAACAAGCGCAAAGAGCTCTTAGTTTGGCAGCCGCTAAACTTAGAATTAAAACTAGATTTGTAGAGCGCTTAGAAACTGTGGCATCCTAAAAAGAGAGAGATTTATGAAATTAGAAGAAATGCGTGGTTTAGACCAAAAGCAGTTAGAAGATCAAATTTTAGGTTGGAGAGCTGAGCTCTTAAAAGAAAGGGTGATCGCTAACAGAAATAAAAAAGCAAAAAAGCCGCACCTTTTTCCTAAATTGAAAAGGCAAATTGCAAGGGCTTACACTTTAATCAATCAAAAGATGAGCCAAGAGGTAAAGAATGCATAAGCGCAAAGAAGTAAAAGGTACTGTTACCTCAAATAAAATGGATAAGACTGTTGTTGTTACCGCGATTAGAACAACAAGACATCCAAAATACGGAAAGGTAATTAAATTAAAGAAAAAGTACTACGCTCATACGGATGAAAATAATCTGAACATAGGCGATGAAGTAACTATTATGGAAACAAGGCCTCTTTCAAAATTGAAGAGATGGCGCGTTTTGGCGAAATAAATTTAGAAACTTGAGACAAATAAAATGATTCAACAAGAGACACAATTAGAAGTTGCTGATAATACAGGCGCAAAAAAAGTTCAGTGTATTAAGGTTCTTAAAGGTAGCAAAAGACGTTATGCTTCTGTAGGAGATATCATTGTTTGCTCCGTAAAAGAGTCAACGCCAAAAGCAACTGTAAAGAAAGGCGACGTAGTAAAAGCAGTTATTGTTCGAACCAAAAAATCTATTAAGAGACCAGACGGTTCTTATTTGAAGTTTCATGTAAATAGTTGCGTGATTCTTGATGACAAATTAGAAAACCCTAAAGGAACAAGGATTTTTGGACCAGTAGCAAGAGAGCTTAGAGAAAAAGGTTTTATGAAAATTGTTTCATTAGCCCCAGAAGTTATATAGAGTGAGAGGAATATGGGTAATACGAGATTGAGAAAAGGCGACCCGGTAATTGTGGTTGCTGGTAATGATAAGGGTAAAGAGGGTAAACTACTTGCCATTAAAGGTAATCGAGTAGTTGTGCAGGGTGTTAATTTAAGAAAAAAACACCAAAAAGCACAAGGTGAAAATAAGAAGGGAGCAATTGTTACTTTTGAAGCTCCAGTTCATATTTCTAATGTGCAATATGCAGCTCACGGTAAACCTGTAAAATTAAGAGCAAGGTTTAATAGTGAGAATAAAAAAGAGATTTTTTATAAAACTGAAAATAACGAAGAACATTTAGTTCGTAAAGTTTAGATAAATATAGGCAAGTTAATTTATGAAAAAATCACGATTAGAAGAACATTATCAGGAAGAAGTCAAACCTCGGTTGCAAGAAAAGTTTGCCTATAAGAACCCGATGCAGATTCCTAGATTACGTAAAATTGTAATTAGTATGGGACTTGCAGAGGCAAGCAAAGATAAACACTTGATCGACTATTGCTTAGAAGATTTAAGAAAACTTTCTGGGCAAAAAGCAATTGCAACGAAATCGAAAAAAGCTATCTCTAACTTTAAGTTAAGAGAAGGGCAAGTGATTGGAGCAAAAGTTACGCTTCGTGGACATAGAATGTATGATTTTATGTACAGATTCGAACATATTTGCGCGCCGAAATTGCCTGACTTTAGAGGTTTTAAAAAGAAGGCAGACGGAAGAGGGTCATACTCTTTAGGTATTAAAGATCAGACTATTTTTCCAGAAATTGATTTAGATAAAGTTAAATGTGCTCAAGGGATGAATATCACTTTTGTGACATCTGCTGAAACAGATGAAGAATGCTTAGAATTATTAAGACTAATGGGCATGCCCTTAAAATCAAAATAAATAAAGTAAGAGGTCAATTCAATGTTAAATGATCCTATCGCTGACATGCTAACGAGAATTCGAAATGCAGCTTTACAGAAACATCGTTACGTGGATGTTCGTGCTAGTAAATTGATCACGTCTATCCTTTCTGTAATGAAAGAGACAGGCTTTGTTCTCGATTTTGTCAATAATGAGAATCAAAAAGATATACGTGTGTTTTTAAGATATCATCTTAATAAATTTTCTTTGATTCAAGGTTTGAAGAGAGTTTCAAGTCCTGGTCGTAGGATCTATATTGGATGGCAAGATGTGCCTGTTGTTCAAAACGGACTCGGATTGGCTGTAGTTTCTACATCGAAAGGTGTGATGAGCGGACAAAAAGCTAAAAACGAGAAAATTGGCGGCGAGTTCATTTGCACTATTTGGTAAGTATTGGGCCCACGAAAAAGGAGTAGAAAAGATGTCAAAGCAAGCAAAAAAACCGATCGAGATACCTAAAAACGTAGAAATAAAGTTAGAAGGTCAAGAGCTAGTTCATGTGAAAGGTCCCAAAGGTGCCCTTTCCGTTAAAATGACACCGGGTGTGCTTTTGTCGATTGAAGGAAGTGAGGCTTATGTAAAGGCTAGTGATGTACTTGATCATTTGCCTTTTTTAGGTTTAGATAGATCCCGTGTTATAAATGCAATAGAAGGTGTTCTAAAAGGTTTTGAAAAAAAACTAGAACTCATCGGAGTTGGATTTAGAGCGGCAGTAAAAGGTCACCTTTTAGATTTAAGTGTTGGTTTTTCACATCCTAGTCAATTGCATATTCCGCACGGAGTGCAAGTTCAGATTGAAAAAAACAACATCATTATTATTACAGGAATGGATAAGCAAGTTGTAGGACAGTTCGCAGCTAGTATTAGAGCTGTTAAGCCGCCTGAGCCTTACAAAGGAAAAGGTATTCGTTACTCTGGTGAAGTTGTGAGACGAAAAGCAGGGAAAACGGCAAAGTAGGGGATAAAAAATGTTAAATGAATGTAAAAAAACAATTGTTAAAAGAGAAAGACGTGCTCTTAGAGTTAGAGCTCCTATTAAAAAAAGAGAAGTTCTCCGCTTGTCAGTCTTTCGTTCTGCAAAACATATTAGTGCACAGATAATTAACGATCAAAAACACGAAACAATTGTCGGTGTGGGAAGTTACGAAAAAGATTTTCGAAATATTAAAGATCGCAAAGAAGTAGCAAAACAAGTAGGATTAATGCTTGCTAAGGTTGCTAAAGAGAAGAATATTGATACAGTTGTATTCGACCGTGGAAGATATAAGTATCATGGCAGATTAGCTGCTCTTGCAGATGGTGCACGTGAAGGCGGATTATTATTTTAAAGAAGGGATATCATGACCGATAAAAAATCAAAACCTAGAGAAGAGTCTGTGAAATCTGATGTTCAAGAGAAAGTTCTCTTCATTAATCGTTGCGCGAAAGTGGTAAAAGGTGGACGAAGATTCAGTTTTTCTGCTTTAGTCATTGTTGGTGACGGCAATGGACGTGTTGGAATGGGCTTTGGAAAGGCAAATGAAGTTACAGATTCAATTAGAAAAGCAGTAGGTGATGCGACTAAAAATCTAGTGGCAGTTGAGCTTGAAGGCCCGACTATTCCGCATGATGTGGAAGCAACTTACGGTGGAGCAAGGGTGTTAATTAAGACAGCCCCAGGTGGAACAGGCGTTATTGCTGGGTCTCATGTTAGAGCTGTGCTTGAGATGGCTGGAGTGAAAGATGTTGTAGCGAAAAACTTACGTGGAAATAATCCATGTAACCAAGTTAGAGCAACATTTAAAGCTTTAGCGCAATTACAAAATAAAAAAGAAGTATTAGAGAAAAGGAAACAGGTATGATTGAACTTTCTACGTTGAAAGATACTCACAGAAAGCACATTACCCCAAAAAGAGTTGGTCGTGGTATTGGATCTGGTAAAGGTAAGACATGTTCTAGAGGAACAAAAGGTGCTAAAGCTAGATCAGGTTATAAAAGACGTTGGGGTCAAGAAGGTGGTCAGTATCCAATTTTTAGAAAAATTCCTGTTAGAGGATTTTCTAGAGGAAGATTCCAAGACAATGAGTTTGCTATTAACTTAGGTCTTTTAGAGGCATACTTCCAAGCGGGAGATGTTGTAAATTTGCAAGCACTAAGAGAGAAAGGAATTTTATCGAATAAAGAAAATCCTATCATTAAAGTGCTCGGAAATGGAAAACTAACTAAAAAACTAATTTTAGAAGTAAATGCTGTTTCTAAATCAGTAGAAGCAAAAATTACTGAGGTTAAAGGGGAGATTCGCATCATTTCATGATTGCAACCTTAAAAAGAATATTGTCCATGCAAGAGCTTAAAGATAAGATAGTGTTTACACTTCTTATGTTAGCTGTTTGTCGAATAGGTGCTTATATACCTGTTCCAGGTATCGATGGAAGAGAAGTTGTTAAGGCTTTTCAGTTTGTAACTGGCGGTGGACAAAATCTTTTTCAGCTTGTTGACATGTTTACAGGTGGTGCTTTTGCTCACATGACTGTAGTAGCTCTTGGTGTGATGCCGTACATTTCGGCATCTATCATTATGCAACTTGTCATGGCTCTTGTTCCCTCTTTCCAAAGAGAGATTAGAGAGAGTAGTGAGCAAGGAAAGAGAAAGATGGGTAAATGGACAAGATTTTTGACTCTTGTGCTTTCACTCTTCCAGTCTGCTCTGTTTGCAAGACATGCTCTTTATATGAATGCCTCTACACCAGGGATAATTTTTGATAGGATAGCAGAAATTCAGCTTTTTGGAGTTCCTTGGTTATTTTTCCTATTAGTTATGACAACGATGACTGCTGGAACTCTTTTACTTATGTGGATAGGTGAGCGCATCACTGAAAAAGGGATTGGAAATGGGATGAGTATGATCATTACCCTTGGAATTTTATCCTCATTACCTTCTACAGTTGGTTCAGTTATTAAGCAGCTTAATTTGGATTCGCAAGAGCCTGGTCAGATGACGTTTTCATCGCTTGTTGTTCTTGGGGCCGCTTTTGTAGTAATTATTTTAGGAACAATTTTAGTTATTCAAGGTGTTAGAAAAATTCCTTTGCAATACGCTAGAAGAAGTGGTTCAGATGCTGAACATTCTGATCACGCCTACATCCCTCTTAAAATAAATTATGCTGGGGTTATACCTGTTATTTTCGCCTCATCTTTGTTGATGTTCCCAGCGACTATAGCGCAATTTTTAGGAAGAACTGGAGTATTTGGAGAGATCGCTTCAATGTTATCTCCTGGAAGCTCAGTTTACACATTAATGTATGTACTTTTAATCGTTTTTTTTACATACTTTTGGACGGCTACGCAGTTTCATCCAGAACAAATAGCTTCTGATATGAAGAAAAATGGGGCCTTTATCCCTGGAGTTAGGCAGGGGAAGCCGACAGAAGAGTATTTAGAAAAAAGTATGAGTAGGCTTACGTTAGTTGGAGCGCTCTTTTTGGCACTAATTGCAATTTTGCCAAATATTGTAAGTAGAGTGCTTGGGGTAGATCCAACGATAAGTCATTTTTTTGGAGGAACCTCGCTTTTGATTCTTATCGGCGTGGTACTCGATACGACAAAGCAGATGGAATCACATTTACTCATGAATCGTTATGACGGTTTCATGATGAAAAAGAAAGTTAGATTGTAAAACCGGAGGGGTCTTTGGGGCCTTTCTATATTAAAACAGGAATTAAGTATGCCAAGGATAGCAGGTGTTGACCTACCGAAAAATAAGCGCTTAGAGGTTGCTTTGACTTACATTTATGGCGTTGGTTTAAAACGCTCAAAAGATGTGATAGCAGCGCTTAATTTGAACCCAGATATGAGATCGGAACAACTTACAGAAGCTCAAGTTGCACAATTGACTTCATACCTTCAAACTACGTATGTAGTAGAAGGGGATTTGAGAAGAGAGATTCAGCAAAATATAAAAAGATTAGTCTCGATTAATTGTTATAGAGGAATGAGACATAGATTAGGTCTTCCTGTACGTGGACAAAGAACTAAAACGAATGCGCGTACAAGAAAAGGTAAAAAGAAAACTGTTGCAAATAAAAAAATAGCGACCAAGTAGAAAAGTAAGGAGAATGTCCCTTGTCTAAGGAAAAAGCACAATCACAAGCGATGAAAAAAAAACCTGTAAAAGTAAAGAAAAAGAAGCAGGTTTTTACAGGAGTTGCCCATGTTACAGCAACTTTTAACAATACAATTATTACAATTACTGATCCATCAGGCAACGTAGTAGCGTGGGCTTCTGCTGGAAAAGTTGGTTATTCAGGATCTCGTAAGTCTTCTGGTTTTGCAGCGACAGTTGCAGCTCAAGATGCTGGTAAGCTTGCGATATCATTAGGAATGAAGGAAGTTGATGTTACCTTGAAAGGGCCGGGAGCAGGCAGGGAATCAGCTGTAAGAGGTCTTGTAAGTTCTGGATTGTCTATTATGTCAATCACAGATACGACGCCAATTCCTCATAATGGATGCCGTCCTCCCAAGAGAAGACGTGTTTAATTTTTAGGGTTTTTTAAGGGAGAACAAATATGGCGATAAAATATGGCAAGTTTGAATTGCCGACCAAAATTAAAATTGACGAGTCTCCTTCTTCAAAGGGGAGTGCGCGTGTTGTTGCAGAGCCTTTTGAGAAAGGTTTTGGGCACACTGTAGGAAATGCTCTTAGAAGAATTTTGTTAACTTCTCTTGAAGCTCCTGCAATTATTTCTGTCATGATTGAAGGTGTTTCGCATGAATATACAGGAATTGAAGGTGTTATCGAAGATATGACACATATTATTCTTAACTTGAAAAAAGGTCTTTTAAGAAAGTTGCCTGTTTCAGAAGAGAGTAATTCGCGTTCAATGAAAGTTATTTCAAGACAGTTAGAAGTGACACAAGATATGCTTGATAAAAATAATGGTCAATATCTTGTTACTTTGGGCGAACTTTTAGGTGATTCAGAATTTGAAGTAATTAATCCAGAGATGGGTGTTTTTACAGCGACAAAACCAATGAAGAGACATGTCTCTTTTAGAGTGATGATTGCAAGAGGCTATATGCCATCTGAAGCCTTTAATTTAGCAAGCAAGTCTCCAAATGAGATTTTAATTGATGCAACTTTTTCACCAGTAAGACTTGTGAATTATTTTGTAGAGAATTGCCGAGTAGGCGGCGATACAGACATGGATCGTTTGGTGCTAGAAGTTACAACTGATGGTCGTATTACTGCAAAAGAAGCTGTTACGTTTGCAGCTCAAATCGGGATACTACACTTATCGGTTTTTGATGAACTTAAGTTCCAGACAATTACTTATGAAGAGGATCAAGAGGAAGAGGGCGCTGATAGAGATGCTCTTTTAAACAAGCTCTCCTTGAAAATAAGCGAAATTGAACTTTCAGTAAGGTCTACAAATTGCTTAGCTCAAGCTAATATTGAAACAATAGCTGAGTTGGTTATTATGGCTGAGCCTGAAATGCTTAAGTTTAGAAATTTCGGTAAAAAATCGTTGAATGAAATTAAAGCAAAGTTAGAAGAGATGGGAATGTATCTAGGTATGGACTTAGCTAAATACGGAATTACACGTGAAAATGTTAAAGAAGCAGTTCACCAACTCGTAGTAAGTAACAATTAGGATTATATTGTATGAGACATAGAAATCAGAAATCACGACTTAATAGAACTACATCGCATCGTTTAGCTATGATGCGGAATATGGCAAAGTCTTTTATTCTAAGTCAAAAAATTGAAACAACTGTGCCTAAAGCGAAAGCTTTAAGAGAAGTAATTGAGCCTTTAATTACATTAGCTAAAGAAGATAATCTTACTAATCGTAGAAGAGCTCTTCAGTTGTTAAGTATTCGATTCAATAAGCTTGATTCTAAAGATAAAAGAAAAGCAAAAGAGGGCGATTTTTCTTCATATAATGGAGATAGATTGGTTATGAATGAGCTTTTTGATAAGTTAGGACCAAAGTTTAAAGAGAGACCTGGTGGATACACACGTATTATTCGTACTACAAATGGACGAGTAGGTGATTCAGCTGAGTGCTGTATCATTGAATGTGTAGAATAAGACTTTACAATCACCTGCTTCTTTATTAATATGAGAAGCGGGTGATTAGACCCAAATTTGGAAGGAGTTTGTTAATGTCGATACGGGTCGCTATCAACGGTTTTGGCAGAATCGGAAGATTAATTTTTCGTATTTTGTTAGAGCGTGAAGATTTCGAAGTTGTTTCCGTTAACGATCTTTTTCCATCAGATGTGTTAGCTTACCTTTTAGTCAATGATTCAGTACATGGTCGTTTAAAAAGATCAGTTCGTGCAGAGGCTAATTTTCTTTATATAGATGAAAAAAAAGTTGAACTATTTTCAGAGAAAGACCCTGCAAAGTTGCCTTGGGGAAAGCAAGCGATAGATGTTGTGGTAGAGTCAACAGGGCTTTTTACTACAAAGGAAAAAGCAAATGCGCACATTTTAGCTGGTGCTCAAAGAGTTGTGATTACAGCTCCAAGTCAGGATGCAAAAATGTTTGTTATGGGTGTAAATCATAAAGATTTCGACCCTAAAGATCCTGAGCAAAGGGTTGTTTCTAACGCTTCATGCACTACAAATTGTTTGGCGCCAATAGCTAAAGTCCTTCACGAAAAGTATAAAATCATTGAAGGACTAATGACAACAGTCCACGCTGTTACAGCAACACAAAAAACAGTAGATGGACCCTCTTCAAAAGACTTAAGGGGAGGACGAGGAATTTTAAATAATATAATACCCTCTTCCACAGGAGCTGCTAGCGCTGTTGGAAAAGTGATTCCGGAACTTAAAGGCAAGCTTACTGGAATGGCATTAAGAGTGCCTATTACAGATGTGTCAGCACTTGATCTTACGGTAAGATTAGAAAAGGGTGCAAGTCACAGCGAGATCGCTATGGCAATGCATGAGGCAAGTTTGCAAGAACTTTCTGGAATTTTAGGGTATACAGAAGAACAAATAGTATCGTCAGACTTTATTGGATCTGAGCTTTCAGCAGTGTACGATAGAGATGCAAGCATCGAGTTGAATCCGAATTTCCATAAAGTTGTAGCCTGGTATGATAATGAGTGGGGCTACTCCAATAGAGTTGTTGATTTGATACGCTATATGCACTCTAAAAATTGAAGATGTGCATTATGGGAAAACTTTAACAATGGACAGAAACCGTGAACTTTACACGAGAACCAATTGTAGAAACAATTATTTCAGCAAAAGAAGGGTATAAACTTTCTATAAAAAGCAGTAAGCACATTAATGAAGAAGAGTATTTAGTCGATGCAGTAGAGGTAGTCTCTTTTAGTGGCGCTCTTTTTTATAGATCAGGAGAGAAACCTAAATCTTTTTTTATTCCTATACATGACTATGAAATTCAAGAAGTTAGAGAAGCTAGATTGACGATACGTTCACCAGTCATGGAAAAATCGATTAAGATCGGTGGGGGAAAAGAGGCTTCCAAATCACAAAAACCTGAAGCCGATGAGAAAACTTTAGCGGCAGTTGATGAAGTGAATGAAAAACCTGCTTCGCAAGAAAAAGAGCAGTCTCAGAATATAGAGCGCAACAAAAGAGAGAAGAAAAATAAGTTTAGACGAAAAAGAAATTTTGAAGAGAGTGCAAGAGAAGCTGTCCAAAGAGAGGTGCAGGCTGCTGAGGAGAGTGGGAAGCCTGTTCAATTGCAAACCGAGTCTGTATTCAGTCATTTGCTAAAACCACCAGAATCTTTGATTTCTGATTCGATACATAAGTACAAGAAGCTAGAAGAAGAGAGTGTAATGTCTCCAGAAGTTTCTGAAGCCCTTACAGAACATCCGGCAGCTGATTTTGTTCCTGCTATGATAAAGCAAGATGATGTGCAATTTTTTTCTGAGGCGCCAAAAGAGTATGAGAAGTTAGAAGAGGAGATAGTTCCGACAGAGGTTCTTATTTTTTCTCCGACAGATCTAGAAAAACCCGAAGAATAAATTGTTGCATTTCTAATCAATTCTCTGTAGAATTAGCAGCCAATTTACGAAGAGAATAAGACTTTTGATCTTGTTCTCTTTTCTGCTCAGATGGTGGAATCGGTAGACACACAGGACTTAAAATCCTGTGCTAGCAATAGCGTGCGGGTTCAAGTCCCGCTCTGAGCAAATAATATTGAATCGGCCTACGGGCCGAATCAGAAAATCTAGACATCTCTTTTAAAGCTCTTCATTAAAAGCACTTTTTAGAAATTTTTTATCTCCTAGGCTTAATTGACTATATAGTCAACGAATCTGCAATAGACAAAAAATCTCTAATTTTTCCAAGCAAAGCGAGTTTCCAAAGAAGTCTATTGAAAAGCATAAGGCGGTTTTCTATGCCAGATAAGGTTAAAAAGATGCAAGGGAGCAATCTTTAAAAATTGTCTCAACCTCATCTTTAAAACCCTCTGTTGTCATGTAAAAATCTCCGATTGATTTTGGCTCACCCCGTTCTATAATCATGTTATCAATTAATCTAGCTAATCGATAAATCCACTCTTCAGAGGGAATGGGTATCCCCTCAAAAAAGGAGCACTCCTGAAACGCCGTAACCAACTCATGTTGAGTTTTTGTTATTAAAAAGGATGAGCTTTCATCATTAAAAAAACATTTTTTCATCAAAATTGCCATGGCATATCTATCGTGAGACCCTTTTGCTATATCTCCAGAAAGAGGGGGCAGATAGCCAGGAGTCATGACTGTTCTTGGATCGCCCTCCTTAATTGCATCTTCACAATCACATAATTTAGCAAACACGCCACCATCTTCTTTTTTAAATAGCAAAACATTTTCAGGTTTAATATCTTGATGGACATACCCACTCCGATGTATAAATACAAGCGCATGTAAACAATCTCGAATAACGTGCCATTTATTTTTAAAACTTTTATAAAAGGGGTCAAATTCTAACAAGCCTGAACCAAAATCACAAAGGGCTCTTTCTTCAATTATATATCCCCTTCTACCTAAGGGTAAATTCACAAATTTTTCCAAACTTTGTATATTCGAATGAATAAATAAAGGTTTATCTGGATGCTCATGTCTTAGGAGAAATCGCTCCCCTTCTATGCGACGATATTTTCTTTCTTTAATAAAGACTACGCTTGCAATAGATAAAATGTAATCACTACAGTAGTTAACAAGGTATGCTACTTGTGAAATTTTATATGTGCCAGAGGCAATAGCAGACTCCGGTAGATACTCTCTAAATACTTCATCATATTTTTTTTGATTATTGGCGTGTAATAAAAATGAATCTTTTGACAATACTCTAATTTTATGTTTTCCTACGCAAAAAACAGTTCCGGAGGCACTTGTGTTGAGTTCCGGGTATCTATCAATTGCTTCTAATGCAACTCTTTCAAATCCTGTTGAGAATGATATTTCTGACATTTTAACCCCATTTTTTTTTATTCTAGAAGTAGAGCAAAAATATTAAAAAACTTAAGATTAAAAGTCACAATTGTTGCATCTTTAAAAAGAGGTTTAATGACAAGTTTAGCAGGGGATGTTGGTCGGGGTTTATTTAGAGAGCGCCCTTTTTTACTACAGAGTGGAGTTGTTAATGAGAAAATGGATCGGGGTTTAGATCGAAGAGTAGAGCTTCTCTTCGAAATGGATTTTGTAAAGAGTCGTCCAGATGTAGTGAAAGAATTAGAGGATAGTTCTAGAACAATATCTAAATTTTCAAAACTAAACTGCTTTTTACCAACGATTGTTATCCCAAGTAATGAAATATTAAAAAAGATTGCAGCAGATTACAAAGAAAAGTATGGGATAGAAATCATTGTTTGTACGCTAGAAGAATTTAGAGAGGGAATAGATAGTTTTTGCGCTCTTGCAATAAAGTTAATAGGCGTCATAGTAGTTCAGAATTCTGGGTATAGGCATGTTCTGCCGCTTATTTTAAATTTTCAAAACGGAGCAAAACAGATTTTTTCATTAAATACAGGTTCAAATAGAGGATTAGAAAAAGAGTTGGTCTCTTTTTTAAGGGGTTTAGAATTTGAAGTATTTCTTACAATAGAGGATAGGCAATACGATTATTATTCGTGTAGAACAGAGGCGACAGTTATTTTAAGAAATGCATTACTTGATATGAGAGAGAGGGGCCTAGAAGGATTTGATGCATTTTTAATTAGAGACGTAAGGCAAGATTCAGCTTTTTTTGTTCCTAAAGAGTGGACTTATGGAGCTCAAATTGTTAGAGCTACTGATGATTTGGATCAAGTAGATGTGATTCGTCATAAATATAGTAAAAAAAGTGAAAAACGAGATGGTTTTGAGACAGCTAGAGAGTATAGAGAGCGCCATACAGAAGAGATAGTCATTAAAACAGTTTATGAGTGGGTGTTTTTATTTCTGAGAGAAAAAAATGAAGAGTACGAAGTTTCTATAGTAACTGATGTCAGAAAAAGGTCTTATGCGGTAAAAAACTCAATTCCCGAAGACGGCCTAGATGATTCCAAAGATCTGCCCTGTTTGAAAATTGAAATTCAAGACATTGTTAAAAAAACGACGAATGTTTTTTTAGTCCTTAAAGGATACAAAAATGCGATTAAATACGGCATTAAATTGGATGTTCCTGAAATTTTACGAGGGTATTTTTCCCTTTAATAAGTATGCCACTTCAATAAAGTGCTTTCAAATGAATTTGTTAAGTGGCACAGAATGCCTTTGACAATTTTGAATAGTGGGAGAAAATAATGCCTGAGGCAACAGCAACATTGAGGCTATCGATAATTGGGTCAATAGGTATTTTAATGTGAAGTTTGGTGGTGTCTAGGATATCTTTGTCGATGCCAGTTGATTCTCTACCAAAAATAAAGTAAGGATTGTTTGGCAGGGCTGCTTCATGGAGTGAAATGGCTGTATCTCGTAAAGATGTCGCAACGCTATTTTTTCCTTTGAGGAGAAGGGGAAGGTTAGGGCTAGTATGCACTTTCATATGAAAGAGGGAGCCTCTTGAGACCTTTATTGTTCTTCTTAAGTAGGGAGGTGAAGAGTAGGAATCGACAATTAAATTGGTTATTCCAAACGCCCGTGCAGTCCGGACGATTGCGCCTACATTATCTGGATCAATAACTCCATTGAGTACTACTGCGGCGCCTGACATTTCTTCTAAAAGGGCATTTTTTGGTTTAACGCCAAGAGCCATAATTCCTTGATGCATTTTATACCCAGTAATTTTTGTAAGCTCTTCTTTTGGGGCAATTTCTATTTTAATGTTAGGTGGGATATCTATTTTTGAAAGGTAGCGCTCTTCCATAAGAAGAGAGAGTACTTCTAGTTCGCTTTTGAAAAGAGCTTTTACGACCTCTTCTCCTTCTCCAATAAAGTAGGGGCCGAGATCGCGTAAGCTTGCATAAAAAGGGTGGTTGCTGTACATGACCCAATTTTTATAATCGCTTAAGTCAAATAATGCAACCTTCCATTTGCGCCCTAGCCTCTAAATCAAATAATTTTTTATGCGTTTAGCATCTTAATTGAATTGTGACGCTAGGGCCCCACAATTCACACAACAATTTGACCAAATGTGAGGCCTGACCCCACAACAATTTGACCAAATGTGAGGCCTGACCCCACATGAGGCCTGACCCCACAACAATTTGACCAAATGTGAGGCCTGACCCCACAATTGACCCCACAATTGAGGGGTTAGTTAAAATGAGAGAGGTATCTTTTTTCGAGGTAGGCTTTTTCTGAGGTGTGTGCTTTTTCAGGATCGTATTTTAGCTCGCCAATATCAATCATGATAATGTTGCCGTCTAGAAGGGCAAAATTTGCAGGATTAAAACTTCTGCGGATATTGACAAACCCTTTTTCTGTCATTTGGGTAAAAAAATTGGTAAATTTAGGATCAAGTTCTTCTCGATGTGCTTTGAGAAACTCTTTATCTGTTACGAATCCTTTTGCTTGAATAGCAAAGGTTAATTTATTTAGGTCAACAACAACTGATTTTCCATGAGAATCGATCAGTGTACAGATAGGTAGCTGATTTATTGAGACATATCTATGAAAATCTAGCATGCCAGTTAGCTCAGGGATTTCTTGTAAGGCCCTCTCGTAACGGTTTGCAATGTGTCTATTTCTTCGTTCAGACATTTTTTTCCAAGTCAATTGTCTAAATCTTGCGATCGGATCAAATTTCGGTTTTGTGTGATACTCTCGTCTGAAGAAGAGTTTTAAAACGTATCTATTGTCGTGAGAGGAAAATGCCATCGCTTCACACCCATTGCCAAGATAGGTGAGTGGTTTTGCAGTAATTTCTTCGATAATTTTTTCTGAAAAGGGGAGCGTTTTGGCTGTAGAGACTGGAATAAAAAGAGTCTCTGAAAGGGTATCTTTTCTTGCGACGGTGCAGAAAAAAATCAGTCCCAAAACAAAAGTTAGATAGGCTAGACGTTTCATAACCATTATTGTATACTATTAAAGAGAGATCTAAAAGAGGAATTCAGTTATGAAAGGGGACGACTTTGAAAAATTTGTAAAGCTTTGTCATGATACGAAGAGCTCTAAGCTTTTAAGTGAACTTTTTAAGCTGTTTTTGACCCTTGAAGAGCAAGAGATGATTAAATCAAGGTACGATATTATCAAAGCGCTCCTTGGAGAGGGGATTTCCCAGAGGGATCTAGCAAAGAAATACGAGGTGAGCATTGCTCAAATTACAAGAGGATCAAACGCTTTAAAACTTGTATCTAAAGATCTTGAAAACTTCTTAAGAAAAGAAATTTGTTGAAACGAAAACTCTATTGACTGTATATTTGTAATGTTATACCATTACAAGTATACAAACAAAAATAGAGGTCTATTGTGTCGTCTTCCGTTACCACAAGAAATACTTGTCACTACCTTTTTAATGAAGAAGCTCACTATTTTTCAGATTTCTTAGAAGAGGAGGTAAATCCTTTATTTGAAAGCATGATCAAAGTAATTGATTATTTGGCATCTATTGAAGAGGCTTTCTTTCTTTTTGATCCGATGTCGATGAATCATCAGTGTCATATCTATGCATTGATTGCAGCAAAATTATTTGCAGGTGATAAAGGAGTTGATAGAAGATTTTTGTATCATTTCTTTTTTTTGAGTTTAGCGTTTGTCAATGATAGTAAATTGCTTGTTGAGGTTTTTAATAAAGCTTCTAAACAGCTTGGGATAGAGGTAACTGAGAAATTTTTAAAAGATTCTAGTGGCAAAAGAGTTTTCGCATCAAGAGTTGCTTTAAATAGGCTATTCATAGAATACATGAAAAAAGAGGTTGCCTACTCAGAAGAGCTTAGTCTGATTGCTCAAGCTGATGAGACTCTTTTTTTGCCTGCTCCTAAATGCTCTTTATATACCTTCCCGAAATTCCCAGGGGTTATCTATTTCATCGACGCGATTGCAAAAGAGAGTATTCCGGTCGTTTTTAAGATTCAGGTCATTGCTAAAGAGGGTCTTGCCACATTTTTTCATACAAATTATGACGTAGCTGAAATTGATCCGAAAAAAGCTGTGATTGTGTTTGATCTAGTTGCCTCTTCGGAAGAGATGAGTGTTTCTGACTGTTTAAGAGAGGCTAAAAAATGTAGTGCCTATTCGCAAAGATATTTAAGTCAAAAGTCAAGGCACCCAGTTTCTGAAAAATGTTTTTTTTGTATGGAGGAAAAAATTGATCCCCATCCCTACCAAGAACAGTTTTCTGCGATCTTGAGGAGTGAAGAAAGGCTCCTTCATGCTGTTGCTGCAGATTTTACAGAGGAGGTGCAGAGTTTTTTTCTGCCCCTTTTAGACAGGTGTGAAAAATTAGGGGCTCTTTTTAGAGAATCTTTAGCAGATGTGGAAAGATGCCATCTTTCAGGAAGAAAGCCTCTACACATGTCTGTTCATCATGTCTATCCCGAAATGTTAGAGCGCGCAGTAGGGGGTAGACTTGTAATGTCTGCAAATTACCGAGATCATTGTCTTGAAAGAGGGCTTGTATGAAAAAATTAGGAATTATTGGAGGAGCAGGTCCTTTAGCAAGCGCTCTTTTTTATCAAACGCTTGTACAAGAGAGTTACCAGATGAAAAGAGAGCTACCAGAAATTATTTTATTAAATTATCCGTTTAAAAGAGAGGTTTTGCAAGAGAAGAGATTAGTTGAAGAGTTAACAACATGTTGCAAAGAGCTTGAAAGAAACAATGTCTTTAAAGCTGTTTTAGTTTGCAATACATTGCATATGGAACTCAAAAAGATTAAGCATGGGATGCTATTTTTTCACATTAATGAGTGTGTGATTGATGAAATTGTAGAAAAAAAAGGGAAAAGAGTTTTGCTTTTAGCAACAAAAGCGACATGTAATTCAACTCTTTATTATAAAGAGGGGGTTCAATTTTTAGTTCCGGCTGATGAAGAGCAGTCTGTTATTGAGTCTGTTATTGACAACGTATTGAAAGGGGATTTAAAAAAGTCTGATTCTGAAGTGATAGAATCTTTAATAAAGAGATATAGAGATGAGATTGATGGGGTTGTATTAGGATGTACAGATTTGCCTGTAGTGCATCACCACTTCCCTATAAGAACAAATAAGAGGGTATATGATTCAGTTAAAATTCCAGCAGAGGCAATTGTGAGGCTATTATGAAAAAGATTTTGTTCTTTTTATCAATAGGATTAATCCTCTATTTCTTTTTCAGAGAAGAGAAGAGAAATCAAATAGCTATTTTGACACCAGCGACCCATCCAAGTCTTGAAGAAATAGAGAGAGCATTTAAAGAAAAAATAGAGGTAGAGAGTAAGGGGAAATATAAAATTGTTACCTATAACGCGCAAGGGAACAAGACGCTTATGCAGAGTGAAGCAGAAGAGATTTTAAGGAGAAATTTTGATCTTGTTTTCACGATTGGCACAAATGCCTCTTATATGGTTAAAGAGCTTTTTTCAAAAAAGGGGGTCTCTACACCGATTGTGTTTACTTGTGTAAATGATCCGATTGGTTTTGAAATCGTATCGTCTGAAGAGAGGCCTCTTGGGCATATCACAGGAGTAAAGGAGATCGTCGACTATGAAAAAGAGATAGAGTTAGTAATAAAGAAAAGGCCTGAACTCAAAAAAATTCTCCTTGTTTACAATCCTATGGAGCCCGGTCTTATAAAAGATAAAAAGAGAGTAGAAGAGATTTTTTTTGCTAAGAATCTTACTTTATTAGCAGTAGAAGTTTTTCAAACAAATGAGGTGATGAGTAAAGCCGAACAACTTTTAAAGGGTGTGGATGCTATTTTAATTTTGAAGGACAACACGGTCGTTAGAGCGGTAGAGGCTTTGATTAAGCTCTCAAAGAGGTATCAAATTCCTCTTATTGCAAGTGATTTAGACTCTTATAAGCTCGGCGCTTCATTAGCTTTTGGTGTGGAGGAAAAAGAATTTGGGTTAGAGGGGGCAGAAATTGCTTTGGATATACTCGAAAATGGGAAACATCCGGGGTCAATCGCTGTTAAGAGTGTTGATAAATTTCTCTTTCTGGAGGGGAAATGATTGAGCAATTTTTTATTCTCCTTCCTTTAGTAATAGGAGCATATATCACCTTTTCTTTATTGAAATTACCAGATTTTAGTATAGAGAGTGCCTACCTTTTTGGCGCAGTAGTCTCCTATCTTTGTAGAAATTTAGAGCTGCCTATAGTGATTTTTGGGGCAATATTTGGAGGTGTTTTTGTTGCCTTCACCGTTTCAGCCTTAAATACTCTCTTAAATATACCGTTTCTTTTAAGAGCTATAATTGCAAATGGGCTATTTCATGGAGTCACTCAATATTTACTTGGAACCTCACAAAAAAGCTTCCATATACTCTCTTCTATCTCATCTTATACCATCTGTTTAGGTATAACTCTAGCTCTGATTTTGGGCTTTGGCTTACTGATCTATTCAGAGCTTGGGTATGCTCTTGCTATTTATGGAAATAACCCTAAATTTTTTGAAAATCAGGGGATTTCTAGCAAGTATGTTGTTTCAGTTGGGTTAGCTTTGGGGTACGCCTCTAGCGCACTTTCTGGGTTTTTATTTGCACTATGCAACGGATTTGTTGATTTAACAATGAATTACGGGATTATTTTACTCTGTTTAACATCTCTAATTTTGGGCAAATCGTCATACGTCTACTTTTTTCAAAAAACAAGACAAAACTTAGTGATCCCTTTTTTGGGGTTGTGTATCTATTGTGTTTTGCAAAAGTTACTTTTGAAAGTTGGGTTGCCTCTTAAGTATTTTAATGCTTTTCAGGCCTTGTGCATAGTAGCAACTCTTACACTATTTAAAAAAACAAAACAGATCTCATTTGATCATTTAGGAGTGTAAAAGTTATGCACGTAGAACATCTATTTTTTAAACATCATAAAGGCGACGATTATTTTTTTAAGGACCTCTCATTTACTTTGGAAAAAGGGAAAATGCACGCGCTTCATGGGAAAAATGGTGTTGGCAAATCAGTTTTATTTGATATTTTACATAAAACAGCTCCTTGCAACTCTCTTTTTTTGGGAAAAATTGTTTCAGAAAAAATAGAGTGCCTCTCACAACAGTTTGATATCACTCTTGCAAATGAATTTACATTTTTAGAGAATCTGCAATGCTCTTCTTTTAAAAAGTTTCCAAGTCCATTTCGCTTTTTAAAGCAAGTAGATCATTTTGGTTCTATTGAAATTGAGAAAATTCTCCTTAGATTTCATATAGATCCAACCCTTTTAGTGCATAAGCTTTCAGGAGCGCAGCGTCAAATCCTTGCGCTATTGATGAAGTTAGCAAAAAAACCAAAAATTCTTTTATTAGATGAACCCACCGCGGCTCTAGATGAGGAAAACGCAACTATGGTTTTTGAATTTTTAAACTCGCTTCAAAATATCACTCTTTTTGTCATTTGCCACGATCAAAAAATGATTCATAGATATGCTACAGGAACTCACTTTACTCTAAAAAAACATCATGATGGCTCTCGCATCCTTATCTCTTGATATTTTAATAAAAGATCTCTTGTAACTGTTTGAATAGGGGCTATGAATGTCTTGTTTAATTGGATCAGCTTTTTCTTGGAGGCATCGTGTAATAAGGCGACAACTATTTTATTAATTGCTAGCGCAGAATTAAATACATAAACCCTATTTGCAAACTCTTCACTATGCTCTGACTTTCCTAGTAAAAACTCTTTGGGGCTTTTAAATTTAGAAAGAAGAAAAAGCAAATCTTTCAGGGCGCTCTTTTTTTCTTCTTGTAGATATAAAAGAGCAACGCTTGCAAACTGTTTAAGCTGCAAACAATAATCATCAATAGCCAGTGAAATGGCCTCTTTTGTTTGAGGAGTTGTTGTAAGAGCATCTATGCCCTCTCGACCTGGGGTGTGAGATAAGTGGTGAAGGTGTTGAAAAACAGTCTCTACCCGAAAGTTATAACAAAGTTTAAGCTCTTCTCTAAATAGTAGAAGTTTTCTAGAGATGCTAGCTACTTTTTCTGCAGGAATATCTTTATGATAATAACTTAGTTTAAATATTCGAAATAGATTCCGCTTAACTAGTAAAAAATCGTGTCTAGGTAAGTCTATATTTTTAGCAAACTTATGAAATATTTCGATGAGTGAGGTTCTAATAAGTGTGATTTCAGGAATGTAGGGATAGGCAGTTTTAAGTTGTTCAATATCCATCAAAGAAGTAGGTATTTTTGAAAGCATCAGCTTACTCCTAATTAACGTTGCTAGGCTGGGTCATCGCCGGTTTGAAAATACGAGATAATAGTGTCCCAAAGAGCTTGATTAAATTTTTTTGCATCAGGAGTGGAGAGTTCTTCAAAAAGAGTCGAAAGAGGTTTTGCACCACCTGGTTCCCCGATTATAGACTCTCCTGTATACTCCGGGTGAACAGAGCTTAAAACGAGATTTCCTGGGCACCCCCCCTCATTTGGGGTATAGCCTACGATTGCAAGTTCAGCTCCTTCTTTGTCAAAGCTTGCAAAATTTACAAGTGTTGCCTCTGGGGTTAATGGTGTTAATTTTGCGCCATTGAGGTAATGGCAAGAACCGCTTGTTCCGTCAGGACGCCAAATTTGAATGCATCTTGCTACATCAGATGTAAAGATTGCACTGGGAGGCGGTGAAGGGGAAAATCTTGTAAAAAAAGAATCAAGAGAATCAGTTGAGCCAAAGCGGGTGAAAGGGGAAGAAAAAGTTCGATCTCGTCTACAAGAATAAATTTGTACAACACCAGAAGGAGCCGTTGCAGACGCTCCGCCGTCAAAAGAGGCACTCTCCCATGAATCCCAAGACTCTAAAGAATCCCAAGAGTCTGATAATGAATAGACAGGTGCTACTGCTACCTCTTGCTTAATGGGCCCTCTTGCAAAAGTAGGGGAGAGATAAAAAGGAGAGCCCGACCTATCCCTCTCTAGACACTCCTTACCGTTTATATAAGAGCTTTTTTGCGATAAGCCATAAGCCCATGAGCAAATTCCAAAAATTCTCCCTTGGAAGTTTTTTGCAAAATTAATGATTTTGAGAATTCCTTTTGCTTCAAGATAGTATTCACACCTACTAAAAATCCCCCCAGGTAGAACAAGAAGAAAAGTTTTATGCTCCCAAGATTTATTTTTTAGATAGTCGCTATCAACTACTTTGATCGCACGATGCGGTATTTTAACAAGTTGGGGATAGAGGTATTCATAACTATCTGTTGTAGTAGCCCGATCTCGTCTTTCACAATAGACTAAAATGAGCTTAGATCCAGGAGCAACATAAGATGATGCAGCAAGACAATCTGTCATTTAATCACTTCTTTTGAAAAAAATTGTTTTTAAAAGAAAAGTGGCTACTCCAATTTTTACAAAAGCGCCTATGATAAAGGGAAAAACTCCTTGAATAAACGCTTTTTTTATGCCAATAAAAAAGCTTAACCAACCCATGCCAAATATAAAGATCACTGCCTGTGCGATACAGAGAGTTGAAAAAATAAAGAGCCAATGTTTTCCTTTCCGATATTGCAAAACTTTGCTGATGAGAGGTACAGTAAATAAAAAAGAGAATAAAAAGCCTGCAGTGGAGGCATTAAACCATAAGGGTTTTGAAAGACCCCCTGCAAATACAGGAAATCCTAAAGTTCCCTCAAGTAAATAAAAAAAGACACTTAAGAAAGCTTTAAGAGGATCTAGCATGCCAGCAATTAAAAAAATCCCAATTGTTTGCAAAGAGATCGGAATAGGTGTGAAAGGGAGTGGAATGTAGTATTGAGAAATAAATGCAAGAAGAATAGAGCCTGCAAATGATATGGCGATATCAGACCCAACGTCTTTTAATACTAAAGAGCTCTGTTTCACGAAAAGCCTAAGGTTTCTTTAAGATTTCTTTATGATAAAAGATTGCTTAAAAAATTGCAAAGAAGAAATCTTATGAATGATCATTGCAAAACTGCCATTGCCAGAGATGTTGGCTGTTGTAATGATTGGATCAAAAAGAATATAGAGAGCTGTAATTAAAGAAGACATCTCGGCTGTAAAGCCTAAATGGGCCTCTAGAATAGGAAGCATAACAATAATTCCGCCTCCAGGAATCGCTGCAACAGAAAATTTTGCCAAAACAAAATAGCTTGCAAAAGTTAAATATGACAAAAAAGTCGGTTCTAGTGCGCCAAAACTCTTCATGATTGCAAACGCAAAAATAGGGATTGCAAAACAGTCCCCTATGAGGTGAATGTTTACTGTCGTTGGTATAACAAGCTTTGTCAGGGGAGAGCTATTTGTATTTTTTTCAGCGCCTATTAAAGTAAGAGGGAGCGCAGCTGCACTCGACATGCTTCCAAAGCCAGTTATTGCTGCGGGAAACATATTTTTTATCGAAGATAGAAAAGATCTCAATTTGAAGTTGTTTGCAATCAGATAGAGAGAAAATATATACGCATATTGCGCCAGGGCAACTAGTAAAAAAATGAGAGCGTAGTCAAGAATGATGTTTTCAATCACTTTGTCATGAATTAGCTTCATCATAAAGCCGATAATAAATGGCGGAATCAAAACAAGGATAAATTTTAAAATTCCTTCAATCCATCTATCAAAAAAAGAGGAGATTTTTTGAGCAAGTTCTTTATGCAGAAGTGAGAGAACTATTCCTGAAAAGAGGCCCGAAAACATAGCAAAATCATTTGCAATCAGCTTTGGAAACTCATAGGAGAAAGAAGGAAGAAGACCTACTTGATCTTTTGGTAGGTTGATTGATAAATTTAAATGGTAAATCCCACTTCCAACTACATAGCTGATCAGCGTCGAAATAAAGTTAGAGAGACAAATCCCGATTAGAAGGAAAAGGACAATCTTGGTCGCTTTGCTCGAAAGAGAGGCTGTCGTTTTAAATAACAACATGAATATGACTAAGGGGAGTAGAAAAATGATAACTGATTTTAAAGTTAAGCTGAGTGCATAGCAAGTCGCTAAAAACGAAACAGGAATAAATTTTTGTAAACTTGCTACTAGCAAGATAAGAAAAACCAGGATAAAGGGCATCTTTTTAAACATAGATCACCTAGAAAAATGATTTTAGTTTATCTATGAAGCTCTTTGCTTGCGGAGAGTTTTGTGGTTTTTCGGTCTCTTGAAACTCTTTTAAGATTCTCTTCTGATCAGCAGAAAGGTTCACAGGTGTTTCTACTCTAAGATGAATCAAAAAGTCGCCTTTTGCATTTCCATGAACATTTGGGAAGCCAAGAGAGCGAACTCTTAGAATTTTTCCTGTCTGAGACCCTTCGGGTATAGTTAATTTGTAACTAGACGCCTCTAGCGTTGGAATCTCTTTTTTTGCTCCCAACGACGCTTCTGTGAAACTAATAGGGAGTTCAATAAGAAGATCATCGCCATCTCTTTTGAAAAATTCATGAGGTGTAACAGTAATATAGACGTAAAGATCGCCTGCTGGACCACCATTTTCTCCAGAGTCGCCATACCCATTCATTTTTAGGCGCATGCCAGAATCAATTCCTGGAGGTATCTGAATCTTAATAGTCTGTTTTTTCTTAAGCTTTCCCGCTCCATGACAACCTGTACAAGCTTTTGTAATAACAGTTCCAGAGCCGTGACAATGAGGGCATGTTGTTGTCATGCTGAAAAAACCTCTCGTCTGGTGAAGCTGGCCAGAGCCTTTACATGTGTTGCAATGTTTTATGTCGTTAGGAGTTGCAGCTCCCGACCCATTACAATCGGAGCATGTCACATTGTTTGTAATGACAGCCTCTTTTTGTACGCCTTTTGCAGCCTCTTCAAAAGAGATAGTCACTTGAATTTTCTTATTTGCACCTTGTTGCGCATAATGCGCCCCAGGACCTTCACCACCAAAGAAATTATCAAACATTGAAGAGCCACCGCCAAAAGCGCCCATAAATGTTCGAAGAGCCTCTTCCATGGAAGAAAACCCAGCGCCGCCGGCATGAGCCCCTCCAGCTTTTACACCCTCTTCTCCATACTGGTCGTAAAGCTTCCTTTTGTTTTCATCAGAAAGGACTTCATAAGCTTCCGAGACCTGTTTAAACGTGTCTGCAGCTTTTTGATCACCTTGGTTTTTATCGGGATGGTATTTGAGGGCTTGTTTGCGGTAAGCCTTTTTGATTTCTTCTTGGGAGGCGTTTTTTGCAACGCCCAAAACATCGTAATAATTGCGAGACATTAGACTCTTTTTTTGCGATATTTTAGTGCTTGTTTCTGTTTGTTTTTCTCTCTTACAGAGGGCTTATCGTAAAAGCGTTTTGCCTTAACGGTTTTCATAACCCCTTCTTTGTCAAGTTTCTTTTTTAGTGTGCGTAGAGATTTTTCAATTGTCTCTCCTCGAACCTTAACTGTAGTCATCGATCCTATGTTCCTTCGTTAATTGGATGGGCGAGATTATATACAATCATCAAAATATACACAATGAAATTGAATCAAGCTTTAATAGATCAAGGTAATTTCTTCTGATTCAGGCTGAAAAACAATTTTTTCAAAAGAGAGTGTTGCTTGATTTGTTTCCAAAGGGATAGATTCAGGGTTTTTTGCATAGACAGGAAGTTTTTTTTCTAAAACTTCTGAGTAAGGAATTTTTTCAATTAAAGAGCCATCAAAGCA
Organism: Chlamydiota bacterium; assembly: GCA_016866545.1. Lineage (GTDB taxonomy): Bacteria > Chlamydiota > Chlamydiia > Chlamydiales > 2-12-FULL-49-11 > VGMD01. The sequence goes on from VGMD01000001.1 coordinate 140,887, forward strand.
GAAGCAGAATCCATTTTTTGCATCTCGTAAAGTGAGAGTTTTTTCTTTGTGATAAGGAAGTAGGCTATTGAAGGGGATAAGGGGAAGGTTTAATGCAAAGGCCAATGCTTTGCCTGTCATAACGCCAATTCTTGTCCCTGTAAAACTTCCAGGCCCGACACAAATTGCAATTGCCTCTATTGGAGTGTTTGAGATCAGTTCATCGATTGCAGGGATTAAAAACTTTTGCTGCTCGATCGCTTCAAATTCTTTTTTTGCTAGAAGAGTCCCCTGTTCTAAAAGGGCTACAATCGCTTTTTTGTCACTTGTGTCAATAAATAGTATTTTCATGCTGTAAAAATATCACAAGATGATTTAATTAGAGAGAAGAGTTATTGAAGTTTAGAAAAAATATCGGTAAACTATTTTGTTACGATTAAAAAAAGTTTTATAATACAGGGGGAGTTTAGATTGGATCCTAGAGAGGAAGAGTACGAAGAAGGTCAAGACTTATCGGAGCTTTTAAATGATGGGCAAATTAAAAGAGCGTCTGAAGCTACAAGTATTGAAGAGTATCCAGTAAATTTACCTATCCTTCCCTTGACAAGTAGAGTCTACATGCCTGGAATGGCGGTTCCAATTGTGATAGAGCCGGGCGTCTATTACGATTTGTTAAAAGAGCTTGCAAAAATGGATCACAAATTCTTGGGGCTTGTTCTTACAAAAGACAAAGATCAAGATATTTATACTGCTGGTTTTGATGATCTATACGAGGTTGGGGTTGTTGCTCGTATTATAAGGATATTAAATATTCAGGAGGCGGGCGCTCAAGTTATTTTGAATATTGAGAGACGATTTTTAATTAAAAAAGATGTTACGCCTAAAAAAGCGAAATACCTTGTTGCTAAAGTTGCCTATCATGAAGAAAAAGTTGCGCCGAGCAAAAAAGACACGGTAACTGCTTATACAAATAACTTAGTGACAACTATTAAAGAGCTTTTAAATCTAAGTCCTCTTTTTAAAGAAGAGCTTCAAATTGTGCTTAGTCACTCAGATTTTGCCCAGCCTTGGAAGCTTTGCGATTTCGCAGTTGCATTAACAACTGCTTCAAGAGAGGAGATGCAGGAGATTTTAACTACTTTTGATTTAATCAAAAGAATGGAAAAAGCGCTTGTTTTGTTGAAGAAAGAATTCGACATCACAAAATTGCAAATGATGATTAATCAAAAGATTGAAACTACAATCAACAAGCATCAAAGAGACTATTTTTTAAAAGAGCAGTTAAAAGCTATTCAAAAAGAGTTAGGAATGGCTAAAGATGATAAAACTGTCGATGTGGAAAGATTTCAAGAGCGAGCTAAAAAACTTCATTTCACTGAAGAGGCAAAAAAAGTGTTTGATGAAGAGCTTGAAAAGCTTGGCGTTTTAGATGTCCAGTCAGCTGAGTATGGAGTTGTAAGAAATTATCTAGATATTTTGACCTCTTTGCCATGGGGTGTTAAAGATAAGGAAAATAACAACTTATCTGTTGCAGAGAAAGTTCTTGATGAAGACCACTACGGCTTAAAAGATGTTAAAGAGAGAATCCTTGAGTATATCAGTGTAGGCCTTTTGAAAAAGACTGGGCCAAGAGGGTATATTCTCTGTTTTGTAGGGCCTCCTGGTGTAGGTAAGACAAGTATTGGAAAGAGTATAGCAAGGGCTTTGAATCGTAAGTTTTTTAGATTTTCACTCGGCGGCATGAAAGATGAGTCTGAGATCAAAGGGCATAGACGCACTTATGTAGGTGCAATGCCTGGTAAAATCATTCAGGCATTAAAATTAATGGGGGCATCTAATCCAGTAGTTATGCTTGATGAGGTAGATAAGCTAGCCTCAAGTTATAGCGGTGATCCAGCCTCTGCTTTGTTAGAAGTTTTAGATCCTGAGCAAAATAAAGAGTTTTTAGACCACTACATTGATGTTCGATTTGATCTTTCAAACATCTTATTTATCTGTACAGCCAACACATTAGATTCAATACCTGGACCTTTAAGAGACCGTATGGAGATCATTAGACTCTCCGGATATATCGAAGAAGAGAAAATGGAGATCACAAAGAAATATCTCATTTCAAAAAATCGTGAAGAGGTTGGTCTAAAAGCTACAGATATTAGTTTTAAAACCGAGTCTTTGCATAAAATCATCCGCGAGTATTGCAGAGAGGCAGGAGTTCGTCATTTAGAGAAAAACATTAATAAGATCATGCGAAAAGTGGCGATGCAAAAAGTTCGAGATATTGAGAAGAAGAAAAAGATGGCAAAAGTAGAAGTTACTCCTACTTTAGTAGAAAAATACTTAGGTAAGCCAATCTTTACATCGGAGAGATTCTACTCCAAAGAGAAATTAAACGGAGTTGCAACAGGGCTTGCATGGACGGAGCTTGGGGGTTCTTTGCTCTATATCGAAGCTGTAAAAAATAGAGGCAGGGATCGGTTAAAGCTTACGGGGAATGCGGGGGATGTCATGAAAGAATCGTCATCAATTGCTATGACCTATTTGATGTCAGAGCAAGCAAGATATTTACCAACAGGCCTTGATTTAAGCGATCAAGAGGTGCATATTCATATACCTGAAGGGGCAACTCCAAAAGATGGGCCGTCTGCTGGGGTAACAATTACAACTGCGATGATCTCACTGCTCTCTGGCAAGCCTGTGCCAAATGATTTGGCGATGACTGGTGAAATTACTTTAAAGGGTAAAGTATTGCCAATAGGTGGTTTAAAAGAAAAAGTACTTGCAGCAAAGAGAGAAAACATACACAACATCATTGTTCCCTCTGAAAACAAACGTGACTGGGAAGAGCTGCCAACCTATTTAAGAAAGGGCGTACATGTTCACTTTGTCGATGACTATAAACAGGTTTATCAGCTTGTCTTTGGGGGCAAAAGAGGGGGAGTTTAGTGTTTGGAGATTTTCCTGAATTTACAAAAAAAAAGCTTATTTTGCCTGAAAAGCTTGCCTCTTTTTCTCACGAGGTAAGAAAGGCAAACAAAACGCTTGCAACTTTGAATGGCTCATTTGATTTACTTCATGCGGGCCATCTTCATATTATTTATGAAGCAAGTAAGCAAGCAGATGTGTTGCTTGTTGCTTTAAATAGTGATTCATCTATTAAAAGATATAAGGGTCCTAAACGACCTATTATCGGTTTGAGGGACAGACTTCAGATGATGTCAGCACTCTCATTTGTTTCAAATGTCAGCTGGTTTGAAGAAGATGATCCGAGAGATCTTTTAGAAATTGTCCAGCCTGATGTTCATGTAAATGGGCAAGATTGGGGAAGCGATTGTATTGAGGCTGAAGTTGTCAAAAAATATGGCGGCAGATTGCATATAGTCTCATTAGTTCCTGGTTTATCAACTTCTAAGGTTGTGGAAAGAGTTCGTGAGACTTATAGCGAAGTTTGATAAAAAAGAGAGCTCTTTAAAATTTTGTCGCGTTCTAAAAGCGTGTCAAATTGATTCTCATTTAGAAGAGAGCGAAAATGAATTTGCAGTTTGGGTTTTAAATGAGGATCAGAAAGCTCTTGCAGAGGAGTGCTATAGAGATTTTTTAGAGGGAAAAGAGCAAAAAGAGGAGAGTATTCTTAAGAGCGTTGAACAAAAAAGTGCTCCGTTGCAAAACTTTTATTTTGTCCCCCTAACTAGATTTTTTATTTTTATCTGTTCTGTCATTTTTTTAGCCTCTTTGTACCAAGAGTCACAATTAAAAAATTTGAAACAGTCACTTTTCCCTGTATTTACAAAAGTGCAGAAGGAAATGATGTATGATTTTCCTCAGGCTCTCGTCTATGCTGAAGAATTAAGTCAGACCTATGAAATCACAAAAGAGACAAAAATAGAGAGTCTACCTCCAGAGGCAAAAGACCTTTTAAATAAGATAGAAAAAACCCCTCCTTGGCCAGGTTTTTACTATGTAGTTCTTAAGTGGAGTCAGAGCAAAGAGCTTTTAAGAGCAAACCTTTTTACTGACATAAAGAAGGGGGAAGTTTGGCGGTTAGTAACCCCTACTTTTTTGCATGCCGAATTTTTACATATACTATTTAACTTGCTTTGGCTGTGGATGCTGGGGAAGATGCTCGAAAAAAATTTAAAATTTGGGCTCTATCTTTTGTTTGTCTTGATTGCTGCGGTCATAACAAATACGTTGCAGTATTTAATGACAGGCCCTTTTTTCATGGGATTTTCAGGCGTAGTCTCTGCTATGGCAGGCTATATTTGGATCAGGAAAAAAAGAGCTCCTTGGGAGATTTATCCGATAGATTTTGGGACATTGATTTTTCTTTGGATTTTTATCTTTGGGATGCTCCTCTTGCAAATAGTTGCTTTTTTCCTAGAAATCCTTCATATTGTCTCCTTTCAACTGAATATAGCAAATACGGCGCACGTTTCAGGGGTAGTCTTAGGGATGCTTCTGGGGTGTATTAAATTATTTAAAAGGAAAATGTGACAGTCAGAGATCTTACGATACTCGGATGTTCTTCTCAAGCTCCTACAAGAAAGCGGAATCACGGTGGATACCTTTTAAGATGGAATGAGGAAGGGCTCTTATTCGATCCTGGAGAAGGAACGCAAAGGCAATTTATTTTTGCAGAAATTGCCCCTCCTGTTGTGACACGGATTTTTGTCTCCCATTTTCATGGGGACCACTGTCTAGGTCTTGGCTCTATGCTGATGAGGCTCAATCTTGACAAAGTCACTCATCCAATCCATTGTTACTACCCAGCTTCGGGAAAGGTCTATTTTGATCGCCTTAGATATGGAACTATGTACAGGGAAAATATCACAGTGATTGAGCACCCTGTCTCAGAGCCTGGGATTGTTCACGAAGATGAAAATTTCATAATTGAAGCAGATCGGCTCAATCATGGTGTCGATAACTTTGCCTACAGAGTGACAGAGCGAGATACAGTTAAATTCGATAAAGAAAAATTGAAAGTTTTGGGCATTGATGGCCCGATTATGAAAGATCTTTTGAGAGATAAAAAAATCGTACACAATGAAAGAGAAATTCTCTTAGAGGAAGTCAGTCGCCTCAGAAAGGGAGACTCATTTGCTATTGTTATGGATACAAGACCTTGCAAAGGAGCTTTGCATATAGCTAGGAATGCATCGCTTCTTCTTTGCGAAAGCACCTACTTAGAGGAAGAAAAAGAGCTTGCTAAGTCGCACAATCATTTAACTGCAAAAGAGGCTGCCTATATAGCAAAAGAGGCAAATGCAAAGCAGCTTATCTTGACGCACTTTTCAGCACGTTATCTTGATCTAAAACCGTTTGAAGCTGAGGCAAGAGAGATTTTTTCAAACGCTTATGCGGCAGATGATCTTAAGCAATTTCGATTCGTAAAAAGCTAGCTTGCAAGTTCCTTAGAGATTTCTCTAAGGTTTGAAAAGAGGACTTCACGAGCCTTTTTTTCAATAGTCCACGATCTTAAAAGGTGACGAAGGGTTTTATCGTTATGAGATTTTTTTGTTAGATCGGCAGCAGCAATTAAAGAAGTTTTTTTTCTTTTATTTGGATCCATTGCAATCGGCTCATCTACGAGCTCTTTGATAATTGAAGCGTTGTACCAGGTGGATTCATCGGGAAATTGGTTGAGAAGTTCAATAGAAAAATGGCGTAGGTCCCAAATTTTTTCTGCAAGAATTTCAAGGTCTCTTCCTTGGAGTTTTTCTGGGTGGGTTTCGACAATTGAGACGATTCGATTGCTTTCCGATAAAAATGATTCGATTACTTTTTGTAGGTTTTTCTTTGCTAGATGATTCATACTAACCGCCTTTTTTTTTTAGATACTCTGGATATGTAAAATTTAGCAAGCAATAATGAGCTTTTTCGAGTAAATTACTTTGCGTATGAAGAGTTTTTTTGTCAGTTTGCTCATTTGTATGGCAGGACTTTTTTCCGAGAAGGCAGTCTACATTTTATCAAGACTTTACGAGGGTGCATTTTTTTATTTCCAATACAACTACCTTGGGTTAGATGACAAAAGTTATTATAAAGAGCTCTCTTTTAGTGAGAAGTTAGTCTGTCTAGAGAGCGATTTTTCTAAAGAGATGGAAAAACTTTTAAAAGAGGATGACCCAAATGAAATCTGGGTTTTTTCTTTAAGAAAAAATATGAAAACCTATTGGGTAGAAGTTAATGGAGAGCAGTATGTAGTCAAAAAACATATGCAAAGAGGGTTTTTGAAAAATATTTTTCAAATGGGAAAAGGGGTCTCTATTTGGAATAATTTAGAGTGGGCAAGCAAAAAAGGGGTCTCTGTTGTCACGCCCGTAGCATTTTATGAAAAAAGAAGAAAAAGTTGTGTTGAAACTAAAGTTTTGTATCGATTTGAAGAAAAAAGATCAGATGATAGCGAGAATAAAAATGTTTTTTCAAAGACGAACTCTATCACAAATGAGCTCCGAAAGGCCCATGTAGTGCATGCTGATTTAAGACGGCGCAACATTGTTTATTCAAATGGGCAAGATCAGTTAAAATTGATTGATGTTGAACTGATGCACTATTATCCGAGGTGGTCATATGTGTGTCACAAACGATTAAATAAGGAAGAAGAATGGCTCTTAAAAGATTAAAATGGCTTGCACGAGGAGCTTTTTTGCTTCTACTCGTCTATTTTTGGCCATCGCTTATGCACAATGTTTCAAGAATGTATGAAGCTCTTTTTTTAGAGGTGCATTATGAGTATACCGGTCTATTTGATGAAAGTGTGCAAAAAGAACTCTCTTGGGGACAAAAGATTTTTTGTCTCAATGAGTATGCAACAAATGAGGTTTGGACATTTTTACACGATATTGAAAGGAGTAAATATAAAAAAGTTCTGTGGGACCATAGGGGAAAATTGACAGAAGAAGCCGAATTCGCAGGGAATCATTTTATTGTAAAGTCAGCGACAAAAGTTGGTTTTTTGAGAAATATTTTTTCTATGGGAATGGGAGTTAATGTATGGAATAATGCAAATTGGGCCAAACATATGGGTATGCCTGTATTAAAACCTGTTGCATTAGTTGAAAAAAGATCACTTTTTGAGACAAAGAGTTTTATTGTCTATCTTTTTGAAGGAGAAGTTTGTGAAAAGGCGATTAAAACATCTGAGGCATTTTTCCCAAAAATAGAGGAGCTAAAAACCCTCTTAGCAAAAAAACATGTGATTCATCACGATTTTCGTTTAAGAAATATGGTTCTGTTAGAAGATGGAAGTTTGCAGTTTATTGATATTGATAAATTGCACTGGTATCCGTGTAATTCCCATGTTTTTAAGCAGAGGTTGAAGCGTGAGGTTTATAAGTTTAATCTAAATGTGGTAGAAAAAACAGACTCTTCACAAAGACTTAAAGTATGAGAGCTATAGGTCTATTTACCTCATTTTTGTTCATTTTAAGTTTTTTTTGGCACTCTATTTCTCATAACTTAGCAAGGGTGTATCAAAAGCTTTATGCAGTCTCTCATTACGATTATCAAGCATTATATGATGAAAATTGCAAAAAAGAGGTGAATTGGCACCAAAAGATTTTTTGTTTAAAAGAGTTTGCAAATGAAGAGGTCATGAGTTTTTTGCAATCTATTGAGGAAAGAGAGAAAAATACCATCTGTTTAAAACGAAAGAGAAGCGTCGAAGAGAGTTTTTTTGGAAATGAAAAAGTTGTTGTTAAATCGATGGAATTTAAAGGGTTTTTTGCAAATTTATTTCGAATGGGAATGGGTGTTAACGTTTGGAATAATGCTGAGCTTGCAAAAAAGATCAATGTTGCCGTTTTAAAGCCGATTGCTCTCGTTGAAAAAAGAGCTTGGAATAAGAGTAAAACGTTTATTATTTATAAATTCGAAGGTAAAGCGTGTGAAGAAGAGATAAAAAATAGTGATAGTTGGTTTGCTAAAATTCAAGCTTTAGAAAAACTTTTAACAAAAAAGTGTTTAGTCCACGACGATTTTCGGATAAAAAATATTGTTCTTTTAGATGATGGAAGTTTGCAATTAATAGATATTGATAAACTTCATTTATACCCGAGTAAATCGGTTGTATTTAGAGCGCGCATGAGAAGAGAGGTGCGTAAATTTAACCAAAATCTTTTAGAAAATGGGTACAGAGTAAAAAAACTTGCCTTTGAAACCTCGAGCCCAAGTAAATCTATTTTACATAATTTGATGTGTCTCTACAGGCAGATATTTATGATAAGCTCCTACGGATACGTTGGAATCAATGATCCAGAAGTTGTTAAAAAGTTATCCAGGGCTGAAAAAATTTTTTGTAAAAAAGAGTATGCAACAGAAGAAATGATGCAATTTCTTTCAGAGATGGAGGCAAAAAATAGAGAGATTTTATGGGCTAATTTTGAAAGGGTGGGATCTCAGGTTTTTTTAGATGGGCATCATTTTATCGTTAAATCTATCGAATTAAAAGGGTATTTGCCAAATTTACTGCGGATGAATGGAGCTACTCATGTTTGGAACGTAGCTCATTATGTAAAAGCAAAGGGTGTACCTGTTTTAAAACCGATTGCTTTGGTGGAAAAAAGAGCATTTTCAGAAACTAGAGGGTGGGTTGTCTATCTTTTTGAAGGGAAAATTTGCAATAAGAGTATCGATTTTACAAAAATAAAAGAGTTAAGAGATCTGTTGCAAAAGAAAAAAATTGCGCATCACGATCTTTTTCTTCGCAATATTGTTACTCTCGATGATGGCTCTCTTC
>VGMD01000002.1 GCA_016866545.1 Chlamydiota bacterium
TTTGGGCAAATTTTAAAAAGAAGGTTCAGGCAAACTTAGAAATATTTAAGACTCTTTCAAAAGCTATCGATTTTTCATTTTCAATCGTAATGAGAGGTGCATGAAAATTATAATTTAATTCACTATACATAGCATGTCTCTTTGATTTTTATGAGGCTTTGGTCGCCGCTGAAGTAGAACGTATGGTTTCAGACGGTTTGATGGAAGGGGTCGAAAAGCAAGGGATAGAAGGCGAGAGTAAAATTATCACTGCAGATTTAATTGAGTATACCGTGGGTCAAAAGGTTAAAAAAAAGTGATTAAACTTAATAAACTTAATAATGTTTCGATTAAAGCCTCTCTTCCCTTTACCAAAAGGCATATAAAATTTTTCAGATCTTAGGGAATTTTGCTATAACTTAGAGCTTTTGGGAGTGAAGCGTTGACTTTAACCGTTCGGGGTGATAGTCTCTCGAGGTTATGGAAAGAAAAATTTCAATTTTAGGGAGTACTGGTTCGATTGGCCAACAGACATTAAATGTTGCGAAAAATCTGGGTGAAAAAGTTAAAGTTTATGGGTTAGCTGCAAAGAGTAATGTTGATTTAATTGAATTGCAAGCAATTGAAACAGGGGCAGAAATTGTCTGTTTGTTTGATGAGAAGGCTGCTAAAGAGCTAAAAAAAAGACACCCGATGTGGAATGTTGTAACTGGTATGAGCGGACTTTGCGAGGTTGCAAGTTATCATGCTGTTGATACAGTTATTGCAGCAACTGTTGGTTCGTTAGCGATTTTGCCCGTAATGGAGGCGATTAAGGCGAAAAAAATGATAGGTCTTGCCAACAAAGAGATTTTAGTTGCAGCAGGTCATTTTATCACAAAACTTGCAAAAGAGATGAATGTTACTCTTTTTCCAATTGATAGTGAGCATAGTGCAATTTTTCAGTGTCTTTTAGGAGAAGATAAGGAGAGTGTTTCAAAAGTTGTTTTAACAGCTTCTGGCGGACCATTTCTTCATTTTAGTGAAGAGCAGCTTAAACATGTTACTGCAAAAGACTCTGCAAATCATCCTACCTGGTCTATGGGTAGCAAAGTAAGCATTGATTGCTCAACTTTAATGAATAAAGGATTTGAGGTGATTGAGGCAAAGTGGCTTTTTGATCTTCCCTTAGAGAAAATTGATGTTGTTATTCATCCACAAAGTCTTGTACACAGTTTTATTGAATTTATTGACGGCTCAATGAAGGCTCAGATTAATGTGCCAAATATGGAGCTGCCGATTCAATATGCGCTTACTTACCCTAAAAGAGAAAAAAGAGGCACGCTACCATTTGATTTTTATAAAAACAATAAATTTGAATTTTTTACCCCAGATAGAAAAAAATTTCGTTGTCTTGATCTAGCCTACGAATCATTAAGGGTTGGGGGTAGTTTGCCTTGCGTTTTAAATGCCGGAAATGAGGTATTAGTTGAAAGGTTTTGCCGAGGTGAGGTAAGCTGGATGGGAATCGCTGAAAAGCTAGAAATTCTCCTTGGAAGACATAATGCACTCTACGATTTAAGTGTAGATACATTATTAGAAGTTGATAGAGAGGCTAGGTTAGAGGCAAAAAGATTGTAGAGCTATGAATTTTGACATATTACATATTATTTTAGCCATGTTGGGCTTAAGTTTTTTAGTCTTCATCCACGAACTTGGACATTACCTTGTTGCTAAGAGAGTTGGCATGCGTGTTGAAGTTTTTAGTATAGGATTTGGTAAACCTATCTATACATGGATGAAAGATGGCGTAAAATGGCAAGTTTGTTATTTGCTTTTCGGTGGATATGTAAAAATAGCTGGCATGGAAAAAGAGGGGGGGGTTGAACCTCATCTAATTAAAGACGGATTTTTCGGAAAAAAACCAATTGATAGAATAAAAGTTGCTATCATGGGACCACTTGTCAATATTGTTTTTGCATTTTTAATTTTTACAATGATTTGGGTTTTGGGTGGTAGAGAAAAACGATTTGAAGAGTTTACAAACATTATTGGGTGGGTAGATCCGACTTCGGAATTGATTCAAAAGGGAGTAAAACCTGGAGATACAATTACAGAGTATGGCGGGAAAAAATTTACTGGTTTTAAAGATTTGATATATGGGGGCGTCTTAAATTCAGACACAATTGAAATTCAGGGTGATAAAGTTAATTACTTCACAAATGATAAGGTTCCCTATCAGTACGATCTGCAAGGGTATCCGATGCAGGGTGCGTTAAAAGGGATCAAAACAATTGGTGTAGTCCCCGCTAACTATGTCATTTTTGGTGGATTTGATCCTAAGATGGGGCAATTTTCTCCGGCTTATGGTTCTGGAATTCAACAGGGTGATAGAGTTGTTTGGGCTAATGGTGAGCCTATTTTTTCAGCATTAGAATTAACAAAAGTTGTAAATAGAGACGATGTTTATCTAGCAGTAGAAAGAGATCATAAAGTTATTCATTTGCGTGTTCCAAGAGTCTTGCTTGACGATTTGCAGCTAACTTTACAACAAAAAGATGAGTTTTTGGACTGGAAAAGAGCATTAGGAATGAATGGAGCTCAAGAAGAGCTTTATTTTATTCCTTATGAAATAGATGTGTTAGGTGTTGTAAAAGATAGACTATCTTATATTGATTACGATCTCATGAATGAGGAAAATTTGGATACAAAATCCTCTTTTATGATTGACCAACCGCTTCAAAGAAATGACCGTATTTTAGCAGTTAATGGCCAATCAGTTGCAAATGGATTAGAAATTTTTTCTGAACTTCGAGCAAATAAAGTGCTGCTTGTTGTTCTTAGAAATAGATCTGAAAAGCCTGTTTTATGGACAGATGCGAATTCGCAGTTTATTGAAAGTGTAAATTGGAAAGATTTAGAAGAGCTAACTGAAAATATTGGAACACCAGAAGCGCTCTCTTCAAAAGGAAATTTAGTTTTACTACGTCCGATTGAACCAAAAACATATGAGCAGTTTTTGTCTCTTGGGAAAAAGGGGAAAGAGGATTATGAATTAAAAATTGCAAAAGGGATTAAGCACGATCATAAGTCGCCTCAATATCTTTTTGTAGGATCGGGTGTTTCAGATCAACGAGTGATTTATAATCCGTCGCCCGTTCAAGTGTTTCAAGATGTAATTTTAGAGACATGGCATACAGTCTCTTCTTTAGTTACAGGTTCTTTAAGTCCAAAATGGCTTTCTGGACCGGTTGGAATTGTAAAAGTTATAGAGCAAGGATTAGGAATCGGAGTGACTGAAGCTCTTTATTGGATGGGATTGATTTCACTTAACTTAGGAATTATTAATCTCCTTCCGATACCTGTTCTTGATGGGGGACATATTTGTTTTTCACTCTTTGAAATGATCACAAAAAAAAGAATTTCTTCTAAAGCGCTCGAAAAAATAGTTTTTCCCTTTGTTGTATTAATGGTTGCCTTTTTTATCTATGTAACATTTCAAGATATTATAAGACTGTTTTTATAATTAAATGAAAAGAAAATTGTTTAAATAATTATATTAATTTGTTATTTGTGAATTTAAAATAACAAAGAGTATAATTATTATGTCTCGTCATTTTCTGTACGTAAGTATCTTATTAAACTGCTCCCTTATTGCAAATCCTACTGGGCCGTCTGTTATTGAAGGTGGTGCTACGTTTACTGGCCTTGGTACAGGCTCTCTTGTTGTGAATTCAACATCTGATGTAACTGCAATCGATTGGACACAGTTTTCAATTGGTAATGGTGAGATGGTTACATTTCAAAGATCGGGAGCAATTTCTGATTATTATATTTTAAATTGTGTGCCTAGCGGACCTCAAAGTGTGATCAATGGAACACTTATGACAACAGGAAATTTTAGTGGCCACATTTATTTAGTCAATCCTGCAGGAATTACAATTGGGGCGACAGGGCAAGTGATAGCTGGTGCTTTTTTAGCTTCGACGCTTGATTTGAGTGGGACATTTAATCCATATGAAGAGATGGAATTTCAAGGCTCATCACAAAATGCGGTCACAAATTTAGGTAGTGTCCAGGCTTTAAATAGCGATGTCACATTTATCGGATATAGAATTGTTAATTCGGGCGAAATAACAGCTTGTGACACGGTAGCCTTTGGTGCAGGGGTTGATATTATTTTACAGCCGACCCAAAGTGATAGAATATTTATTCAGGCAAGTGGTTCTCCTGGGGTTGGAACTGGAATTTTATCTTCAGGAACAATTACATCTGAGAGTGTTGTCTTTAAGGCTGACGGAAATCCTTATGAACTTGCTATTAATCATAGTGGAGAAATACAGATTACAGCTTGTAGCAATAGTGAAGGGGAAGTAAAAATTGTAGCAGAGAGATTAGGTGTCTGTAAGGGAGCTATTGAAGTTTCTGGGACAATACAAAGAAGTGTTGCAACGGGCTCTGGTTCTCTAATTACAATTGACGGAGAGAGAATCTCTCTTATTGGAGCTACTCTTGATTCTTCAGGTGCAATTGGTGCAGGTCTTATTACAGTCGGAAATCTAGATCAAACTTGTCCAACTGCCCACATTTATATTGATGGGGATGCAAATATTTTAGCTAATGTTACAGGTTCAGGGACAGGTGGCACTATTAATATTCTTGCAGATCAGTCGCTTCTGCTTCTTGGAAATATCTATGCAACAGGAATTGCAAGTGGTGGAGCAGTTAATTTAATTTCAAACAATTATTTAGGTGTTGTTGGAAATATAAACGCTTCAGGACTGAATGCAAACGGCACAGTGACACTCTATTCTGATATTGATGTAGGAGGGCCTCCAAATGGGAATGCGGGCTCTCACTTTTCGCCGCCTAATTTTATTATGGGGGGTGTAAATGCAAATATTACTACGCAAGCTGTCGAATTTGCTTTAGAAAACGGGAATGTATCGATTAATGCTCTTGGTGCACCAACAGAGAGTGATATTGTGATTGTTGATGACTTTACATGGGATAGCGGATCTACTCTTACATTAACAGCGTTTGGTACAATTCAAGTTAACAGGCTTGCTACTATGACAGGCTCTGTCCTTCCTTCAACGCAAGTTTTAGTTCTTGATGCCCCAATTATTAATATCGGAAAAAACGGTGCCTTATCGACTGTTCCAACAGGGTTTGATCTTACAACAGGATCGATTTCAGTCATAACAGAGCAGGCTCTTTCTCTCTATGGGGGTAAAATTGATGGCAGCTTTGCAAAATTAAATACATCAAGTGGAACACAAACAATTAATTTTTACGATCAATTGGCTCTTTTAGCAGGAAGTGCAAATGGAGCTAATGCAGAAATAAAAGCCTCAAGTGTGATTATCAACGGAATTTCAGGGGGAGGTGGGCTAATTTATGTTACGGCAAGTAATTGCTCTAAAGCATTTATTGATGCTGGAACTATTTCAATTGGACAGACAGTTCAGCCTTCTGTTTTAGCAATTAATGGAGGTTGTTGTAGTTCACAGAATGAGGCATATGTGGGTAGTTTAACGGCTGGCTCATCTATTTCAATTAATCTTACAGGCGATTTGTCATTGACTGCTGGATCATCTGGTTCATCAAATAAAGCAAGTATCATTTCATCGGGGGGATCATCGAAAGCTATCGGAATTACTTGTAAAGATCTAACCCTTCTTGGGGGAAATTCAGGAACTGGTAATCAAGCGCAGATAGCATCGCTTGGGAATTTAGGCAGCGTAACAATTACAACAGCAAAAGATATTATTGTTACAGGCGGAACAAGTGTTTTAGGTTCTGCTTTTATTACAAGCACCAATACTAGATTTACAGCAGGAAGAGACATTATTATTACAGGTGGTAATGCTAATTTAAGTGCTGCTTATGTAGAGGGAACAAAAGGTGTAATAGGCGAGGTTACAAGATTTCTTATTTTGCAAGGAGGGTCAGCCCCACTTGCTTTTGCAGATATTAAAGTAACAACAGGAAATATTACTATTGATGCCTTAACAAATGAGGCCCAATTCATTTTAAGAGGGGGGAATATTGTGGGTGCTAATAATGCCTCTGCAAAATTTCTTATTTCAAATAATGGAACGATTAATGTAGGCGCGACAAATCCTCCAAACTATGTAAATCTGATTGGGGGATCGGGAGGGGAAGATCCGTTTGCGCAATTTATTATAAAAGGAAACGGCGATATTAATATCGAAACTCTTTCCGATATCACCTATTTAGGCGGTATTGATGGTACGCTGACTCATGCATCAGCTGAAGTTCTCGGTAACGGTTCAATTACTCATATAGCAGGGCGAGATATGAATTTAACAACAGGAAATAATAGCCCCTCAAATGCTTATTTGCACGCAACTAATGGTGTGATTACTGTTCAAACTACTCGGGATTTTAATATGACAGGGAATTGTTTTATCCCAAATATTGCCTACTTACAAGCAGATGGAGACGATTCTGCAATTATTGTGAGCGTAGGACGAGATCTTACACAAAGAGGCGATACTAGAATAACTGTTAATAATCCGTTAGTTACTGTTCCAAGTAGTGTTTTAGTCATATCTGTTGGGCATCGATGGACTCATTTTGACTGTCCAGTTGTTCGTTATGGGTCTACATATATTTTACCAGAGGCTCCAGCCCCGGTTCCACCCCAAGTGTTTGTCTATCCCGCTGATTTTTATTACAAATACACTTTCTTATACGAACTCTTCTATCGAATGAATTACTTTAAGTGTTATGACTGGTTTGTCTTCCATGGTAATTCCTTCTGGGATAGCGCTATGTATACAGATCCTGGTAACTTGAATCATCTGAATTAAACCTCTAGAAAAAAGGGCCCCGTAAAAATTGGAGGCCCTTTTTTTATGTATATTGAATTCATGATAGTGTAAATTTAGGGGATGTTATTAGACCATGATCAAGTAGATAAAGAGCTTAATTTAAATGAGTTTTTGATTAAGCATCCAGCAGCAACGTTTCTTTTTAGAGTTTCTGGTAAAGAAGTTATAGAAGAAAGAATCTCGCCGGGCGATATTTTAATTGTAGATCGGAGTTTGCCTGTTACGAAAGGAAAAATTGTCGTTGCAACTCTTGATGGAGAGCTTGTTGTTAAACGAGTAACTACTGAGAGAGAAGAGCTTCTTGTTTTTGGAGTTGTTACAACAATCATTCATTCGGTATGAGGCACTTTGGGATTAATTGCATTAGCTGATTGCAATAACTTTTATGTCTCCTGCGAGAGAGTTTTTAGGCCAAAATTAGAAACAACTCCTCTGATTGTTTTGTCTAATCAAGATGGTTGCGTTGTCTCGAGATCAAATGAGGCAAAAGAGCTTGGAATCAAAATGGGAGAGCCCTATTTTTTGATTAGAGAGTTTTGTGAAAGACACAAAGTAGTAGTTTTTTCATCAAATTTTTCCCTCTATCGAAATTTTTCTAAAAGAGTGATGGATATACTCTCTATGCACGCTTTAGAGATGGAGATTTATTCTATTGATGAAGCATTTTTAGAATACCCAGAAGATCTTGATGGTAAGGATCTTTTAAAAGAGTCTTTTTTACTTTGCGAAAAAGTGAAACGGTGGACAGGAATTCCTATCTCACTTGGTATTGCAGAAACAAAGACACTTGCAAAAATAGCGGCAGGTTTTGCTAAAAAAGTAGGCGTGTTTGATTTAAGTGGGAAGGAGCTACAAAATGATATTTTAAAACAGATTCCGATCGGAGAGGTTTGGGGAATTGGTAGAAGGATTGCAAAAACACTTATGAGCATGGGAATACGAACAGCTTTTCAATTTAAGGAAATGGATCCATCAAGAGTAAGAGCAAAACTTGGAGTTGTAGGAGAGAGAATTGTTTGGGAGCTTCGGGGCCTAAGATGTAGTGAACTAGAGGAGAGTCAGCCGAAAAAAAGTATTAGAGTTTCCCGTTCATTTGGCGAAATCATTCAAAAAAAAGAGGTGCTTGAAGAGGTTCTTTCTACATTTATTAGTAAAGGAGCTGAGAGGCTTAGATCTGAAAAAAATCTAGCTACAGAAATCACTGTCTTTATCCAAGAAGGGTTTGAGATCACATGCTTATCTGAAAAAATTGCAGTCCCTACAAGTGATACAACCTATCTATTACAAATAGGAAAACATATATTAGCCAAAATCTTCGAACAAGGTAAAAGATATAAAAAGTGTGGCGTTGTCTTTTCTCAGTTGGTGCAAGAAAATGAGGAGATAAAAGATCTTTTTTCACCAAAAAATCCAAAGAGAAAATTACTTATGGAAACAATAGATGAATTAAATAGTCGGTTTGGAAAAAATAGCCTCTTTTTTGGAGCAGTTGGCATGAGAAAAAAATGGAAGGAGCTTTTGCATACCGAAATGGGTTTTGATCATTTACCTTTGGTGAAAACTGTATGAAATTTATTTTTTTTGTGCTGTTGCCAGTTTTAGCTTTTGCAAAAAGTTTGGAAGAAAAAGTGGGCGATCTTTTTATTATACCTGTTTGTCCAAAAAGGGAAAGGGCTCATTGGGATGAGGTCAAGGCGTTAATGGAAAAGTATCATATCTCCTCTGTTATCGTAAAACAAGCAACTCCAGAAGAGCAGTTAGAAATGCTTGCATTTTTAGGGGATGGGGTTTTTGTATTCCAAGATGCTGAGTGGGGACTTGGTATGCGGATGGAAAATACACCCTCCTTTCCTAAAAACGGGTTTTTAAAAGATGAGGCGCTTGTGTACCGGATTGGAAAAGAGATTGCAAGAGAGCTTAGAATAGTAGGCTGCCACGTCAATTTATCGCCTGTCTGTGATGTAAATAGCAATCCAAATAATGTGATTATTGGTTTAAGATCGTTTGGGAAAGATCCTGAAAAAGTAGCTATTTTAGCAAGCGAAATGGCAAAAGGGCTCCAAGATGGCGGAATACTTGCTTGCGGGAAGCATTTTCCAGGTCATGGTGATGTGGCGATTGACTCACATATATCTCTTCCAATTGTGTTAAAAACAAAAGAGGAATTAAATAAAATCGAGTTTATCCCTTTTCAGAAAGTGATTGATGAAGGCATCGGAGCAATTATGACAGCTCATGTAAAAACGCCTAATTTAGAAGAGCACCCGATAAAAATTTTGCGCCATGAGATGCAATTTTCAGGCCTTGTGATTAGCGATGCTTTGAATATGGGCGGCGTTTTGTATCCACCTGATGAAGCAGCACTCATTTATATCAAAAATGGCTACGATCTACTTCTTTATGGAGATCATATAGCGCCAAATGTCGATTATATCTTACAAGAGATGATTCCAAAAGCTTACAACGCGCTTCTTTCCGCTTTAGAAAAAGATGAAATCGTAATTGAGGAATCGCTTCAGCGTATCAATGAGGCTAAAAAAAAGTGGTTAAAACCCAAAGAGAGTGGCGCTTTAATCACTTCAGAGACAGAAGCTCTTCTTAAACATCATCAGATGTAACAAGATAGTAATCTTCCTCAGATAGATAAGGGCTGCAGTCAGCTGCTACTAACTCTTTTGCATGATCTATAATTTTGTCATAGGTACGGTCTAATTCTTCTGAAGTTGTGGGAGGTGGTAAATCTTTTATAAAAGTTTCAAGAGAGGTGATCTCATCACCAACTAGATGAATAGAATGTAATTTTAAAAGGTCAAGAACATGTGAAAAAATTGCTTTTTGTTGCGGATAAGAGCCCCATTTGGCGATTTCTTGCCTCTTAAACAGTTCACGTTGAGCATCATCAAGAAAGTAGGTGCAAATTTCTCCAAGAACAGTTGGTAAGTTTTTTCTAGTTAGCCCGGATTGACAGGCTGCTTTGATAGAGGTGATTTGGGTTGTGGTTAAAGGCATATCGTATGCGGTTAAAAATGTATGTAAATTGTTAATTTTTTCGATTGCAAGGGTTAGTGTTTTTGGAGAAGAGGGAGGAAATTTAGGGCTTTTGATTGTTCCGTATACAGGGTGAAGATAAGTCTTATCGATGAGAAACATAAAAAGCTCCTTGGAAGAATTGGGGAGTATTTTATAGATTTTTTAATTTAGAGAAAAGAAAAAAGAGGCTCTCTTTAGAGAGCCTCTTTTTAAAGAGAGTTACTTACTTTCTGGATCCAAGATTTCGACTTCTGCATCCTCTGCAGCGTCTGGACCTTTTGCCTGAGCCGATGCCCCTGCAGCTTGTGGATTTTCATTTGGAGCTTCACTCTTTAAAGACTCTCCAATTTTTTGGATTGTCGCGTTTAGATCATCTCTTGCTTGTTTGATGATTTCGATATCGTCTGATTTGAGAGCCTCTTTTGCAGCATCAATTTTTTGATTGATTTCTGATTTAATGGCTTCTGGGACTTTATCTCCGTAATCTTTCAAAGCTTTTTCCGAGCGGAAGATGAGTGCATCGGTCTCATTTTTCGCATCAATTCTCTCTTTTGCTTTCTTATCTTCTTCTGCATGAGCTTCAGCATCTTTAATCGCTTGATTGATTTCATTTTCTGTTAGACCAGAAGATGCTTCAATACGGATTTTTTGCTCTTTGCCAGACTGTTTATCTTTTGCAGATACGTGAAGAATACCATCAGCATCAATATCAAAAGTTACTTCAATCTGTGGCATTCCTCTTGGTGCTGGAGGAATGTCAGCTAGGTCAAATTGACCGATGCGTTTGTTGTAAGCTGCCATTTCACGCTCCCCTTGAAGAACAGAAATTGTGACAGCAGGCTGATTGTCGGCAGCTGTTGAAAATACTTGTTTCTTCTGTGTTGGGATTGTTGTGTTTCTTTCAATGAGTT
This sequence comes from Chlamydiota bacterium, assembly GCA_016866545.1. Classification (GTDB taxonomy): domain Bacteria; phylum Chlamydiota; class Chlamydiia; order Chlamydiales; family 2-12-FULL-49-11; genus VGMD01. Next base: position 10,760 of record VGMD01000002.1, read on the forward strand.
TTGTCATTACGCCACCTAGGGTTTCAATACCAAGTGAGAGGGGAACTACGTCCAAAAGAAGAACGTCTTTCACATCACCTGTAAGAACAGCTCCCTGAATCGCGGCGCCGATTGCTACTACTTCATCTGGGTTTACACCTTTATGAGGCTCTTTGCCAAAAAGATCTTTTACAAGAGCTTGTACAGCTGGCATTCTTGACATGCCACCAACAAGAATTACTTCGTGGATGTCAGTTTGCGTAAGTTTTGCATCTTTCATCGCTTTTAAGCAAGGCTCTTTTGTTCTTTCGATCAAAGGAGCTACTAAGCTTTCAAGTTTCGCTCTTGAAAGGTTTAATGTGAGGTGTTTTGGACCTGTTGCATCCATTGTGATGAAAGGTTGATTGATTTCAGTTGATTGAGTTCCTGAAAGTTCAATTTTAGCTTTTTCAGCAGCATCTCTTAATCTTTGTAGAGCAATACGATCTTTTGAAAGATCGATGCCATTTTCTTTCTTAAATTCGTCTAACAGGTAGTGAAGAATTGCTTCATCGAAGTCGTCGCCTCCAAGGTGAGTATCCCCATTAGTTGCTAAAACTTCAAATACTCCGTCGCCGATTTCTAGAATAGAGACGTCAAATGTACCGCCCCCTAGATCGTAGACAACAATTTTTTGATCTTTGCCTTTCTTATCTAAGCCGTAAGCTAGAGCTGCAGCTGTAGGTTCATTGATAATTCTACGTACATTCAACCCAGCAATTTTACCAGCATCTTTTGTTGATTGTCTTTGAGAGTCGTTAAAATAGGCTGGAACTGTGATAACAGCTTCTGTTACTTCTTCTCCAAGGTAAGCTTCTGCGCTCTCTTTCATTTTTATGAGAACTTGAGCTCCTACCTCTTCTGGAGATAATGTTCTATCGCCTAATTGAAACGCAACTTTACCAGAGTTTCCTTTGACAACTTTATAAGAAACAATTTTAAGTTCTTGGGTAACTTCATCATAGTTTCTTCCGATAAAACGCTTTGCAGAGTAGATTGTGTTTTCAGGGTTTGTGATGATTTGTCTTTTTGCAGGAACTCCGACAAGTCTTTCATTTCCTTTAAAAGCAACGACCGAAGGTGTTGTTCTAGAACCTTCTGCGTTTGTGATTACTTTTGCTTCAGACCCTTCCATAACGGCTACGCAAGAGTTTGTTGTGCCTAAATCAATACCTATTATTTTATTACTTTTCTTCTTTGACATATGATTCTCCTTCAGTAACTTTTGTTGGGCGTTTAGCGACTTTTACTTTAGCAACTCTTAAGATGCGCTCGCCTCGTTTATAACCTTTTACGACTTCTTCGATGATAGAGCCGTCTTTCTGATCTTCTGTTTCAATTGTTTCAACACCTTCATGGAAATGGGGGTCAAACTGTTTTCCAAGCGATTCATAGGTGCGAATCCCGTGATGTTCTAAAACTTCTTTAAATTGATTAGCAATCATCTTAAATCCGTACGCCCAATTTTTTAATTCAGGAGAGAGATTTTCAGTGTAGGCTAAGGCGCTTTCAAAGCTATCAAGAGGTGCTAGAAAGTCTGAAAGCATGTTGTCAATTGCATACGCAATAGAATCTTGCTTTTCGTGTTGTAGTCTTTTTCGTAAGTTCTCCATATCGGCTAAGGCTCTTAAATATTTGCCTTTAAAATCATCGACAGGGGGCTCTTCATTTTTTATTTCTTCTACGATGGGTTCATCACTCATTGGAATTCTCATGGGTTAAGCGCAAAATCTTAAGATCGTTATGTTTCATATCGAGAGCTTTTGATTTTGGTTTGCGGTAGGTTAATTTAAATTTGTATAAGCTTTTTGTGAGGTTGTCACTTAAGTAGCGTGCTGCATTTTCTAGAATGCTAAACACTTTCCCGTAGGGAAGTCTGTCTGGACCGAGTGTTGCTAAAACGCCAACTGTTTTTTCGCCGATTTGATAAGGAACTGCAATTAAAGAGGCGTAGTAGGGGGGAGATATGTAGGCTGCAAGGTCGTCCCCAATCCAAAATTTAGTTTTTTCTTGAGTAAAAGTCTCGTCAAATAAAGGTTTAATAAGAGAGCTGTTTTCAAAAAGAGATAAGGTATTAGAAAGAATTTCTGGATCATGGAATTCAGGATAGAGTAAAAGCTTGGAAAAACCTGCTTTATACACTTCGTCAGACTGCATATTTGTATAGCTAACAAAATGGCGCAAAACAATTTCGTTATAGTAAGCTTTGGCAATTAGCTCCTCTTCCTGATTCAAGGCTTGTTTATTTTGTCCTGTTAAACGGTAATGAAAATAGTCTTCTAGGCTTTTTAGAAAAGCTTGAGAGATCTTTGCGCTTATTTGCATAACTTCTGTATGCACCTGTCCAAAATCTGTTAAGATCGCGCATAAAATCCGTTCGTCATCAATTGCAACTAATTTGATTTTAACAATGAAATCTTGATCAAATTTAGGAGAAATTAAAAAAGTGGCACACCCCGTAAGCTCGCTGACAGCAGCTGTTATTTTTTGCAGGTAGCTAGGAATTGCTTTTGTTTCTTTTAGAATAAGGGTTGATAAAAAAAGATCATCATCAGAGCTTAATCTTTTTTTTACAAGTTCATCTTCTGCATAAATTCGAAACGCTTTGTCTGTTGGTGCTCTTCCGCCAGAGGTATGATGTTGCTTTAAAAAACCCTCCATTTCAAGTTTGGCAAAGTAGTTTCTAATAGTGGCAGAGCTTAAATGATCAAAACCTTCTTCTTGGAGGGTGTGTGATCCAATAGGCTTTCCCTGCTTTACATAAAGATCGACAAGCCCTAGAAGAACATCTCTTTCTCTATCTTTTCGTGAAATTTTTTTTGCAGCGTTTACTTTTCCCATAACTGGTATTATAGAAAATTTAGCACTTTCCAAGCAAGTTTTTTAGCACTTAATTCATGGGATTGCTTGATTTTTTTTATATATGTATTATTTATAATTAGTTGTGAACTTCTTTTTTTTTAAAAAGATTGTTTGAAATTCGTGGTGTTGGTAGAGTTTCAATGTTTCATTTTAATGGCTAAGTAAATAGTAACCAAAGAGGATCCAATGACTAGTTTAGCTGGGGGGGGGTAGCCCTAGGTGCAAATATTTGGCAGACAAATGAGTTTATTACATCATTAATGGGAGAAAGGAGGGAGGATAATTTTGTTATTTGGGATCTTGTTCATGGAGTAGATGTTTCAGTAAAAGGTATTATTCAAAATATAGCTCAAAGAGTTAGAGTTTCTTCTATGAGAGAGGATTTTAGAGGGTTGACATCGCTCCACGTGCTTGCGTTGCAGGGGAGAATTGAAGTTATTAATGAGTCTGGAATGCCGCTTTTAGAAAAAGTTGGAGGACGCGGGCTTTTACATTTTATGGCCTTGGGTGGGCACATACGTCATGATGCAGTGTTAAGGTATGTAGAGTTGTCAAGAGAAAGCTTGAGTGATGATTTAGATGAGTATAATGGGTCTGCTTTAGATATTCAAAATTTTGTGGAGGAAAAAATGGACCCTCCAATTTTTTCAGTAGGTAGGATCAGATTGGACGTCATTTCAAAAGTCGATCTTTTAAAAATTTGGTTAATGATAAGACCTTGTGAAACTTTTTTAAAACAAATGGAGGAGTGTAGGAAATTTGAACAAAAAATTGGTTTAGAAGTTTTTGCAAGTGAAGAAATTTATCAGTTTCATCAAATTTGTTCTTACCTAGGAACGATTTTTTCGTACGATATGTTGCCTTTTTTAGAAAAAGATTTGAAAATAAATTCTGATGTTAGCTCCTATTTTCCTAAAACAGAAACGCCTATTATATTTGATATGTCCGAGTCTCAATCATTGGATGCATCTAAAGTTTCTCCATCATTAGATGAATCTATATTTTTTAAAACGAGTCAATTTATAAACAATGGAATGCCAAATATCTTTGTTTTCAACAGTTTAGGCGTTAAAGGGTTCCCTGTTGTTTTTAGATATGCTCCTTTAAAACCTGTTTTAGAAGAAGAGGTTTCAAAAGATCCAATACATGATAAAATTAATATGGATAAATGGAGAATATTTTGGATTTATAAAGTTTTAAAAGAAACAAAACAAATTATGGCTAGAAAATTAATAGAAGGCTTTTCATGTAATACACCAAATTATAAAGAAAATGTTGATAAACTGAATTTGTTTTTACAACCAAAAATGTTATTTAAACAGCTAAAAAATAAAGAAGAAAATCCAGCTAGGTTGCGAGATATTTATTTTGAATTAAGAAGAAACTTTATATTTAGCCCAATAGTTAGTCTCTATATGGAGCTAATGGAAATTTTTTTGGGAATGCCCGAGTTAAATATAGAATTAATTATTAAAAATTGGATAGAGGTTGCCTTAATTTTTGCAGAATCAAGGGAAGAAAATTATGAGATAACATTGTATCTATTGGTTGAAATTTTTAAATTAATTATGTCACATATAAGTGACGTCGAATTTTTAAGAAGCAATAGCGTTGAGATGGAGTGGAAAGATCCTGATAATAAGTTGATTGGCATTCAACTCAAGATTAAATCTCATATATAGGGGCTCTTTTTCCTAGGTCAGAATCAGCGGCTGCGGCTAGACTGAAAAGTGGTCGTTAAATATGCAAAAGGTCGGCAATTTGATGCCGATTTTAATTGGTCCGACTTTTTTTCCCGGTTGAAGATGGAGGGAAAATGACGCGTTGTTTCAAAAACTTATGTTGATAAAAAGAAAAACCTAAAGGGTAAATTTAAAGTTGGTATAACCAAAACTAAACCTGTAGGTGATTGCATGAAATGGAGGAGGTCTTAGCATATAATCATTACACTAAAAAATTGGCCCTTTCTAAGGGAGGTTTTTAGCTCTTAATTGATTGGATTACTTGATTATTTCTTCTGCTCTTTATTTTTATTATTTTATGACCATTCTTTTATGGCATGGTATTGCTTCAAATAAGAGAATTTGATAGAGTTTTGCCCTTCTGAAAATAAGAGACTTGTGTTTAAAGGGGATCGTATGACTAGTTTGGCGAGAGGAGTTCTTCAAGGTCCAAATATGGGGGGGGATAAATGCGTTTGTAGCCTCATTGATGAGAGAAAGGTGTGAGGATAACTTTGTTATTTGGGATCTTGTACATGGAGTTGCAATTTCTGAAATCGAAATTTCACGAAACATGCGCCAAAGAGTTAAGCTAGATTTTATGAGAGATGATTTTGAAGGGTTTTCACCTCTTCATGTTTTAGCTCTTCAGGGAAGGGTAAAGATTCTCTGTGAGACGCTCCGTCTTAGAAATAAAATAAAAGAGTGTTTTGCATTAGTTAGGGGGGGGGAGAAGAGAAGAGAGATCTTCATTTTTTGTTGGGAATAGAACTTTTCTTCATCTACTCGCTCTTGGGGGGCATAATAGGTGTTTAGGATCTGAAATTGATGAATATGGGGGAAGCGCTAGAGATATTGCAAAGATTGTCTCTAAAAAAAGAGGCGAATTTATGGGGGAAGGTGGTTAATTTCACATACGCACATCGATTCTTTGGAGCTTTTAAAAATTTGGATTTCTTTTAGGCCAGAACGGAGCTTTGAAGAGACAGCAGCTAGAACTAAATTAGTGTCAGGCCAATATAGCCCGATTAAGGGGGACACTCTTGGTGTTGCAAGAGTTTCTGGAAGTCTAGGTTTTGCAGCCTATGCTAGAGAAAATCTTCCCCAGGGTCGTACGCTCGGAATCTATAAAGGCCTTTTTAATCCGATTGCTTTTAATTCTTTTTTAAAAGAGCATTTAGGTCTTCTTGTGCAAAAAAAGAGTGCCATTTTTCCTAAGGTGGCTGATTCTACAGAGTATTTCTCAGATATGGTAGACGCAAAAACATTCTGCAGTAAAGAGGCTTTTATTAATGATAGTGTGCCTCCTTCTGTTCTTTTTATAGCCGAATTAGCCGAAAAAGGATTGCCTTTTCAAACAAGGTGTGTAACCTTGCGAGATATTAGAAAAGGAGAGTTTCTAGGTGCCTTTTATGCCTGCCACCAGATGAGAATGAGAGAAGACTATGTCGAAATACCAGAGGCAATCTCTGTAAGAGACGCTTTTATTAGAGGTATACAAACGAAAAGAGATCTATCAGAGCTCTGTACATATGAAAAAAGTGGTCTAAATGCAGTCGTTGCAACTCCCCAACTTGTATTTAGATGGCTTAAATCGGGTGCAGTAAGTCTTAGTCAAATAGAAAATATTTTCCGCCTGTATTTGCAGCTTCGATTAAATAACGAAGCAGACGCCTATGCAACTGCATTTTTGCTAGTGATAAGAAAATTAAAAGAGCCTGAATTTCTAACCTATTTTTTTCAAAATTGGATAGATCCAATTCTTGCAAATAAGGATTTGATTGTTTCTAATAATCAAGATTTTATGTACAAAGGTCTTGCTGTTGCCTGTATGGAATTAGTTGATGCAGAAATCTTGTATGCAAAAACAAGGGGGATTTCTTTAGATATTACTAGAGTAGATGAGTCAACGCATCAGTGTGAGGTAGGCGTTGTATGTCTTTAGAAGTGGCACCAATAAGAGCTCACCACCCTTTAATTTTGGGGCCGAGTACTACAGAAGTTAACCTATTTGTTGCCTCGTTAATGAAGGAAAGAAATGAGGATAACTTTGTTATTTGGGATCTTGTTCATGGAGTAGAAGTTTTAGCAACGACTATTTTTGAAAATATAAATCAAGCGGTTAGGGTCTCTTCGATGAGAGATGATTTTAAAGGACTAACACCGCTTCATGTGTTGGCCCTGCAGGGGAAAATTGATCAGATCGATGAACTTAGGGTTTTGGTTTTAGAAAAAATTGGAGGGAGGGGACTTCTCCATTTTATGGCGCTAGGTGGGCACATACGCCATGAAGGGGTAAGAGCTTATTTAGCCCATTCGGGTGAAAATATAGCTAGAGATTTAGATGAATATAGTGGATCTGCTTTAGATATAGCAAAAATTGTCGAAGAAAAAAAAGCGACTCCAGTTTTAGGAAAGTTTCACATCTGCGAAAGTCACATCCCAGCAGTTGATCTTTTAAAAATTTGGTTAATGGTAAGGCCTGAAGAGCCTTTTTTAAAAAGAGTGAGAGAAGATAGAGAGTTTAAAAAAGGGGTCATTTTTTCAGGAAAGCCAGAAGATGCTATTGAGCTTAGAGAAACGTCAGGAGAGCTTGGAGTCGAGGCTTTAGCAAGTAAAGATATTTCATATAGAGAAGAGGTTTCTTCTTATGTGGGCCTATTTTCAGCAAGTGCGATGTTTTCATCTTTAAGTGATTTATGTCTAATTAAGAAAGAGGCTAAATCCTACTTTAGGGAAGAAGAGATAAACTATGAAAATTGTGATGGAATTGTTGATGCAACGGAGGTTTGTAATAAGAGTGTATTTATTAACGATGGGCTTCCCATGACCTCTCTCTATGTTGCTTTAAAGCCTATTTTAAGAGAAGAGGTTTTAACAACATGTTACGCTAATCACCGCATGAGATGGGCCTCATCGTATATTGAGTCAGTTGATGCTCAAGCCAAAAGAAATATCTTGATAGAGCGGATAAAAGAAAAAAGTCTATCTAGTAGTAGATTAACTATCGAAGAAGGTTTTATCGCAAGATGGGTCGTTGTAACACCACAACTTTTGTTTAGATGGCTGAAAAATAAAGAAGTAGAAGGAGAGAGTTTACGCCATCTTTTTATAAAAGTAAGAGATAATTTTTCAGATGAACCAGCAGTCGATAGATATATTGAGTGTATGATTGCATTTTTTAGATTGCCTGAAGGATTAAGGGAATTAATTATTAGAAATTGGTTAGATGTTGCTTTAAGTTTTGATGAGACGAGGCGAGAAAATAAAGAGATTACTTTTTATTGTCTATTTAGAGTTCTGGAATATGTTTTTAAAAATATGGAAGAGGAATTTTTAAGAAAAAATAGAGCTCTGATTGAGTGGGAAGACCCCCTTAATAAGACATTAGGTATAAAATTAGGTGTTATAAAATTGTAGGGAGAATGTCGACAATTGATGGGGTCCAGTTGAGGCCTTTTGTGTAGACAATTTGTGATGCAATTTTGCAGGCAATGATTGCTTTTTTGTGGATGTCTGGAATATTTCTAAGAATTCTGTCTTGGTATTTTTCTCTAAAAAGGGGCAGACAATGGCTAATTAAAGCTTTTATCAGGGGATCATTTTTATCTTTAGAAAGAGAGATTGGCTCTAAGTATTCAAGAATTTGATAGGTAAATGTATTGATTCTTTTTGAGATAAGGTCAGAGACTTCTGTGAGCGGCTTACTCTCTTTATAGGCCAGAAGAAGGTTTGCCTCTAAGCTTGCTTTTTCTTCAATAAAGGCAAGAACTTGTTTCATAAGAGTCTCTTTCTCTTTTAAAAATTCATCCTCATTTAAGATTAGGCTAGATAATACTTCTAAAGAAGAGCAAATGACACCTCCCTTATTAGCCGAACTATCTTTGATAATCAGAACCCCTTTTTTTTCCAGCTCAGTTCTAGCTTCGGGTGTGAGATAAAGGTTTGCTCCTTCGACGATTGCTTTTGATGTAGGCTCTCCATTCGGTTTTAAAAAATCTTGCCAGTTAGACTTATTTAAAGTTCTAGGTCTTCCGCCAGCTGGCACAAAAACATCTGCAACAGCTTTATGAAGATTATGGCTATAAAGGTGGTGGGTCTCATTTCCATTTTTCCAATCTTCAATGACTTTTCCATTTTCTTTTCGGTAGCAAAGAGTTTGGTATGTGTAGGCGGTTTGCCCTTTTTTTGTCAAAATATCTAAGATAAATCCCTTTGAACTAAGCTTTTCAGGAGGATAAAAGCGAATCGATTTTTCTGTTTTAAATAACTTTGTAAGCTCCTCAAGATCAATTCCTTCCGGATCGTACATGGTGCCTGACACGTCAGTAATAGCAACAAGTTTTGCAGTTTTTGGGTAAAATCTATAAAGATTATAAATTTGATTTCCCGCAACATCGCCATCTGGTCCACCAGAAATTTTTACTGTGAACGGATCTTTATCTGGGTTGATACCGATCGATTCTAGAAGTTTATGCATATAGACATTTACCCCAAAGGAGGTGACGCCATACTGTTTATGATTAAAGCCGTAGGTTGGTTTGCTTGAAATAAACGCAATACCTGGTTTGTAGTGAACTTTTTTGCTGTGATTTGCGATCCATTCAATCATCACATCGTGCATATTTTCATCAGGACCGAAATAGAGGTATTCTGGTTTTTTATAATAGTCGATAATATCTTTGGCTCTCAGTGTCCCATCGTCTTCGCAGTTGACTAAGGTTAAAATTGAATCGACATAGGCTCTTTGAGATTGATAGAGATAACTTAGTCTTTTTTCTCTGTTAAACAGCTGGAGCTTTTCTTCAATTTCTTTATCTGTAAGACCGTAAGCTTGCAATTCGTTTTTGTAGATAGCTTGTTCAATTTGGAGTTCTTCAAAAGGTTCTACAAATATAACGCCCTTAGCACCACCTTCGGGAATATCTTTATTTTTTTTCTGCTGAGTGTAGGCTAAATTATAGCATTCAGAAAAGATATTAAGTCTTTCCCAAAGAGCTTGCTCTAAACGATAGGGGAGAATTGTTCGAATGCCCCCTCTTGAAAGATCTTTAAATCTTAGATGAAAGCCAAAAAACGACTGCCCTTTTATAAAAAAGAGAGCAAACGGTATTTCAGGAAATTTTTGAGCTCTATCAAAGGGGAGCTCATTTAATATTTCTGGATCTAATCTAAGGCTAAGAGCTGATTTATTATTTCGGTAAAAATTTGTTTTTTGCGTGTATCTAATTATATATAAAACTATTTTAAGTACGTTTTTTCGTCTGGTGTCGAGATATAAATTCCCTGTATCTAACTTTTCTAAAAGTGTTAAGAAATTCGATTTAGTCTCTTCATACGTTTTTGTATCACACCTAGTTGGATGAAACTTATACTCAAAAATTTTAGTAAGCTCACAGGTGAGTTCGGGGTGTCTAATAAGTGCTTCTCTTATATGTTCTTCTGAAAAAAGATTTGGGTCTACGTGGAGTAAAAGTTGATGAGCTAGTTTAGAAAAAAGGCGGACAAGATTTGCTAAGTTCCCTCTGATAAGCTTTGTTTCTATAAATATTTTCTCTATTAAGTCGTTGTCTTCAAAATATTTAAGAGTTCCTAGCTCTTGAAGAAAGTCTAATATATCAGTAGCTTCCCAACAAGCTTTATTGTCATTTCCGTGTAGAGCTAAAGACATAAGGAGGACATTATCACACTTATCTTGGGGTATATATGCTGCGCTGACTCTTTTCATAACTAGATTATGTCTATAGACAAGCTTAGCTAATCGGTATAAAAAGTTATGTTTTTGTGTGTTATGCCAGGCAAAAACTATTTGCATAGAAGGAATTTCTTTTTCACCTCTATCCCAGTTTTCATTATATTTTACTTCACACTGTATTAGGTCGTCTGATTTTGCTTTAAAAAACATCTCTAGAATTAGAGACAATCGCTCTTTGTTTAAAGTACGCAAAAAACTTGCTTCTAGATTTGTTAAAAGCTCTTCATTTGTTTTAATCTCTCTAATAACAGTAGTTTCGTTAAATTGCGTGTAGTGTAAAACAGCAATACGCAAATTTTGGTGAATATGTTCTAAGGGGGGTGGAGCATTAGAAATAAATGTTTGGTACCCTTTAATTCCATAATTTGTGTAATTTTTTAAAATTCTGACATCTGCATCTCTGCTATCTAAACACAAAACAATTGAACAATTGCTAAAATGAATTTCTACAAAATTTCCTTGTAGGTTGAATCCTATTAGGTTATGAACAATTGTCATGATTTGAGAGGGGGAGAACTCTTCAAAAAAAGAGGGGGGCATGTGCTTTTCTAAAAATAGATAGAACTTTTCAAATAGACTACTCTCTGTTTGCATAGCCTTTGCAAGATCGGCTTTCGAAAAATGACTCAATTTTTCCATATAGCTCTATAAATAAATTGTTTAACAAAATTGAGGGTGTCCACACCCTTAATTTATGATACAAATCACTTAAATATGAGCAAGGGCAACCTCCTTTAAAACCTCCCAATTGAGGCTCTATTTTCTTATTTATTAATCTATCCTATTCATTATGTAGCAATTATGATAATGCTAATGTGAGGCCTGACCCCAAATGGGAGGTTGTAATGCTAAAGGGTGGTTAGATTGACATGAAATTAATTTATGTGTATAATTATCGCAATTATAATTAAAATTGGTTCAATTAAATGATGAATATAAATATTGATGGAACTCGGTTTTTCCCGATCGGTTTTGAATATGAAGGGGTTCATATTCCAACCTTTCTGCCACGAGACATGCATCTAACAGTGCCTAATGCCGCTATATTAGGTATTGAATTGGCTGCTCCAATGATTCAAGAAGTAGTAGTTATTACAGATGAAGAATCCATAAATAGGATCAATAGCCGAATTGAACATGGTGAAATTGCAAGAATTAGTATTGCAAGGGCTCGGGCGTTAAATTATTCAGAAGTAGAAATTATGCTGAATAATCCACATCTAATTGTTTAGTAGGTTAGAGCAAAATTTGATCTGAATCTATGTCTGAATCTTTAGCGAAGAAAGAGTCTGAGTGAATTACAGCCGACGAGAACAGTGCTACCCTCATGGAGAATAACCGCAAGCCAGAGGGGAATAACGCCTAAGAGAGACAGGGTTGTAGCGCATAAGATAATAAGAAGGGCGAAGATGACGTTTTGTTTGACGATGGATAAGGTTTGGATAGATTTTTTGTAGAGCCATTCAATATTTGCAAGGTCGTCTCGCAAAAGGACAACATCGGCTGCTTCAATTGCAGTAGAGCTTCCAACTTGCCCCATAGCAATGCCTACATTAGCCTGTGCTAAGGCGGGTCCATCATTGATTCCGTCGCCAATCATCATAAGAGGTTTTATTTTGCTAAGATCTCGGATTTTATGTAATTTGTCTTCTGGCGAAAGACCTGCAAACACCTCTTTGAGACCAATTGCCTCTCCTACGAAGTTGGCATTTTCTGTATGATCTCCTGTAAGCATGACAACTCTCAATTTTTCTTGAAGTTTGCCTATTGTCTTTTTAAGATGAGGCCGGATTTCATCAGAAAAGTGAAAAATAAAGACACTCTCTTTATATAGGAGAAGTGTCACAACGTGACCCGAGTAAGAGAGCTTTTCAGCAATTTCATTTTTATGGTGCTCGCTTGAAAGATTTGATAAAATAAATTCAGAGCTTCCTATAAGGGCTTTATTGCCATTTATATACCCTTCGACCCCTTTCCCGGAAATCACCTTTATGTCATTTAACTCTTTTTGTTTGATATTTTTTGCTTTTGCATATGCAATTATAGCATTTGCAATTGGGTGATGGGCCGATCTTTCCAGACCGCTTGCAACACTAATAGCTTCTTCATCAGAAAGATCATTTCCAATCATCTCAGTTTTTAAACAGGTAAGATTTCCTGTTGTTAAAGTACCCGTCTTGTCAAAGGCTAAAATTTTACATTTGGCTAAAGCGTCTAAAACAACTCCGCCTTTAAGCAGTATCCCTTTTTTAGCACAAACGGAAATCGCGCTTAAATATGCAGTCGGTGTTGCTATAATAAGTGCACAAGGGGAGGCTGCAATTAAAAAGGCAAGCGCTCTGTAAATAGAGCCTTCAGTTCCTATATAGGGCATTTCTGAAAAAATAATTGGCAAAACAAGCCCAAAGAAAAGTGAGAGTAAAATGATTGTTGTGGCGTATTGTCTGCTAAATCTTGCTAAAATTTTCTCTAGCCTAGGCTTAGATTCACTAGCTTCTGTAATTAGACGAATGATTTTCGAAAGAGTTGATTCTGCACTTGTTTTTGTAACCTCAATACTTAGGCTGCCATCCATATTTAAAGCGCCAGCTGGAACGTCATCTCCAATTCTTTTAGAAACAGGAATGCTCTCACCTGTAAGATGTGAGAGGTTGATATAAGAAGAGCCATCAATAACTTTTCCATCTAAGGGGATAATTTCACCCGCCTTTACTAAAATTTTTGTGCCAAGTTCAATCTCTCTTACCGATTTTGGATAGAGTGAACCATCACTACTTATCACATATGCTGACATCGGTGAAAGCTTATGAAGAGCATTTAACGCCCCTTTTGTTTTTTGCGTCACACTCTCTTCTAGCGCTTCAGAAAGAGAAAACAAAACAAGTAATAATCCTCCTTCCAATTCTCCTCCAATAAGAACTGAGAGAAGAGCTGCAAGAGTCATCAGGACTTGAATGTTAATATTCCATACAAAAATATCTTCAAGAGTGCGAATAAGAGAGGGTGTGCCTGCCAAAAAATAGACAAAAACAAGAAAAAATGAGGATAAAGGAAACGAGATATTTTTAGTAGCATAGGCTAAAATAAGAAATAAAAAAGCAACGATTGAGCCTGCTAAAGCTACATGTTTTCCCCATTTGCGTGAATCTTTAGTAATAAACGGATTATGAGACTCTTCATAACCTGATGAGAAGTATTCTTCAAGTGCATAGGGAGAGACTGTTTTCATAAACTCACAAAAAATTTACAAAGAAAATAGGTGCTTGCACCTGCTAAAAAGGTAATTGATAAATTCCAAACAGTTTGGTGCAATATCCGAATTTTTTGAATATTTGCCATATACGCTGACGCAATCATGATGATAAAAAAGGCTGAAATAAAAATACCTTTTAATTGAAAAAGAAGGACAGAGGCGAAAATAGCGCATGAGGCTAAAAGAAAACCAATTGCTGTTCCAAGGGCCTGTTTAAGTGGGTGTTCATTAGATTCTAGGCTTACTCCAAGCTCTTCTTCGAGCATAATCCCAAGTAGCTTATTATCATCTGCCATTAATACATCAATTACTTTTGATAAAAGGGGTTCAGAAAAACCTTTCGCCTCATAGATTTCTGTAAGTTCTTCTTTTTCCTCTGATCTATTGGTTTCAATTTCCTCTTTTTCATCTTCAATTAACTTATTGATTCTTTCTAAGCGTGACCAACCTAAAGAGGCACTTCTGCCTACTTTCCAAAAGAAAAGGCCTGATAAAAATAGTGAAATAAGAGAGTAAGAAAGATTTAATGAAATAGGTAAATTTAGAAAAAGTATGGTAAGGAGAAATGAGGCGATTGCAACTTCTCTTGCAGCATCTGCACCCCCCATTAAATGTCCCATAGCCTCTATGCCATGGGGTTCTGAGGAGGCTAAATACCCTTTTTTGCGCGCCTGTTTTAAGTGTTCTAAAACACCTACTCCCTTAAAATGTGACCCCATACTCATACTATACACTCCACAGAATTCAAAAATCTATATTTTTTGTTTTGTGGAGTGAAAATTAGCCTCTTTTTCAAAACTAAGGTATTTGGTAAAAACACCTCAAATTTATGAACTCATAAAAGGGATAGCCTCTTGATGAGATGTATGAACTATTTCTTTGGATTTATTTGTCAGTATTAAGCGTAAGAAAACACTATGGTTTTCTATTCTTTCATGATTACGAGGATATGTATTTGGAGCAAATATATCAAATATGTGATCAAATGCTACAAACGAAATAAGAAGGTGATTTCGTACCGCTTTACTAAACAAAGTTTTATTTAATCCTGTTAGCAAATCATTTCCAAAGGGGAGCACTCTGTTTAATAAAGAGAGTGTCCATCCGAAAAATCTTCTCGCAACACCTTCTATTAGGGCTAGAGGAACAGTCACTAATGAAGCAGCGCTTAATAATAAACTTGCTCCAAATTTAATTACAAAAGACGAATTTCTTGTAACTGCAGACTCTTTCAACTCAGCTGCTGAAGAAAAAACGATTAATGAAATTGAGACGATTGCTTGGTCTAATACCTCAGACGCTGTTCCAAATACTACTTGAAAGCAAGTAGAGCTAGAAACAGGGCTCGAAGGCTCTTTAGAAGGTGAATCATCTTCGTCAGCCTCTTTCCCGCAGCAATTAAAGATCGGGATATAAGATAATAGTGTAGTCAAGCAGCTCTTTTTTTCAATTGGTAGCACTGATTCTTCAACTATTGTTTCAAGTTTTTTTGATGGTTCAGATTCCTCTGTTTTGCAGCAAGAAAAGCATGGGAAAACATTTCTAACACTTATGTCCATAATTGTACTCCTTGGTTAGTTTAAAATTTTAAGAATGCGATTATATATTAAGAAGAAATTAAGGCAATAAATGTTTTTTGTAAAAAAATATTAAGTCTAAATTGTAGATTATAAAATTAGACAGAGAGGTGTGTGCGGTTATCAAGATAGGGTCGTAAAGC
This sequence comes from Chlamydiota bacterium, assembly GCA_016866545.1. Taxonomy (GTDB): domain Bacteria; phylum Chlamydiota; class Chlamydiia; order Chlamydiales; family 2-12-FULL-49-11; genus VGMD01. The sequence goes on from VGMD01000002.1 coordinate 26,089, forward strand.
TTTTGGCAGAGTAACCGAGCCGTCTTCATTTTGGTTGTTTTCAAGTAGTGCTACCATAAGTCTTGATGTCGCAAGTCCCGATCCATTAAGAGTGTGCACAAACTCAAGTGCTTTTTGGTCTTTTTTATAACGTATCTTTGATCGTCTTGCTTGAAAATCTCTGCAATTAGAGACAGATGAGACTTCATAGTACCGATCTTGGCCCGGAAGATAGACTTCAATATCTACAGTTTTTGCAGCAGCATAGGACATATCTCCCGTAACAAGAAGCATGTTTCTGTAGTGAAGTTCAAGTTTTTCTAAAACCTCTTCTGCACTTTTCATCATTTTTTCAAAAATGAGGTCACTATCTTCTGGTTTAGTGAAAGCAAACATTTCGACTTTATTAAATTGATGGACACGAATAAGGCCTCGTTCTGCTTTTCCGTGAGAGCCAGCCTCTCTTCTAAAACAAGGGGTATAAGAAGTGTAGAGTTTTGGCAGGTCTTCATCTGGGATCACTTCATCAGAGTGAAGGCCGTTTAGGGAGACTTCTGATGTCGGAATAAGGAAAAGATCGTAATCATCATCTGTTAACTTAAAAAGCTGTTTTTCGAATTTAGGAAGTTGCCCCGATCCATACATAGTTTGCGGTCTTACAAGGTGGGGGACAAGATGAAATGTAAAGCCGTTTTTAATATGGGTCTCTATCATCATGTTTAAAAGCGCCCACTCGAGTCTTGCACCAAGTCCTTTGTAAACAGGCCAGCCCGCTCCTGAAATTTTAGCGCCTCTTTTAAAATCAAACAGGTCTAAGCTTTCACCTAGTTCGACATGATTTTTTAAGGGGAAATTAAAGCTCTTTTTTTCACCATGCATCTTAATGCAAACATTCTCTTTTGGATCGGGTGAAATTTTTATATCATCATCAGGAAGATTCGGAAGTTCTGAAAGAAGTGTTTCGTACTCTCTTTCTAACGCAGGTTGCTTTTCAGAAAGTGTTTGTGCAGCTTGTTTAGCATTAATTACAGATTCCATCATCGATGTAGTGTCAATCCCTTGCCGTTTCTTTTCTCCGATCTCTTTTGAGAGTCTGTTTAGAGTAGCAACAGCCTCTTCAGATGCGATCTTTGACTTGCAAAACGCGTCATACGCTTTTAAAAGGGGGTCTAAAGAGAGGTTTGGATCCTTTCTTTTGAGTCTTTCTTCAATCAGCTTTGGCTCTTTAATGATCTGTTTAATGTTTAACATAGGAATAGAGTTTACTGAAAAAGGGTTTTTTCTGCTATAGTATATCTTTAAGGACGGAGTTGAACAAGGTATGAAAGAAGAATTTCCAAGAGCTAAAAACCCTCTTATTCTCAGATATCACAGGTTACTAGAGGCGTTTTCTAAATCAGATGATGAAAGAGATTTTTACTTAGATAGAGTAGAAGGGTTTTTGCTCTATATCGATCTCGATAAGAATGAAGAGGATCTAGAAGGGGCAGAAAAAGAGTTTAGAGCTTATCCTGACAGGTATTGCCTTGTTCCTAAATTAAGTTATTATGAAACCAAAAAATTTATGGAAGGTTTCATCAATGAAAAAGTTTATGATATAGATACAAAAGAAAAGCTTCTCGATGTAATCAGCGGAAAAGAGGCTAGAGAAAATTTTCTTGAATTTATTTATGACCACTTAAATGAGCTTGATAAATGGCAACAATACTACCATGAAAGATCTCGCGTTAGAATTATTGAATGGCTAAGAAAGTGTAATGTTGTTTTTGTTTTTGAAGAGGATTTAGAACTTCCTAAAAATGTTGTTGAAAAACTAAAAGAGCATGTTTTTGATGCAAAAGTTGGGAAAGAGGTTCAGGCTGCAAGAGAGGTTTTAGAGGCAAAAGCCAAAACCTACTACTCTAGCGAAGCGTTAAACCCAAGGCCAAAAAGAGGAAGACCTCCTAAACAACAGGCTAAAGTTGAAGTTGAGCCAGAACTCACTCATGATTTGTACACCACTGTTCCTCTTGCATTAAGACAGTTTTTATTTATTCCAGAGCATGGAACTGGTGGAGCCTCTTTTTCTTCGAAATTTGATAGTGAAGAGCAGTTTCTTGCAAATTTACGAGGGGGCGGAAAGGATAAAGTCGATACAAAACTCGAAATTCTTTCTCAAAGACTTGAATCTCTTCGTCATCTCTCTACAAAATTGAAGGATTTTACACCGAATGTGGCAAGTGATAAAAAAATTATCAACACATTTGTTTCAAAGCCAACAATTGAAGAAAAGCCCGAGCCTAAGCTTTCACAAATTGCCCAAGAGCTCTTTCCTAAGAAAAAGGGTCGCACGTCAATGAAAGATGTAAAAGAACTTATGGAAGAGAAGAAAAAGCGAGGGGTTAAAAAAGTCACGCGAATTCAGTATAAGAAGAGCGATAAAAATTCAAATTAAAATACTTAAGTAGATAAAAATCTTAAAAGTTCTTGATCTGTGGAGTGCCTGGCTTGTAAAGCTGGGCTTGCCATAAAATCATGCTGATCTGCATCTTGGTCTAGCAGATGATCCTCAAATGTATGAATTGTGAATGAGGGGTCAACTTTTTGAAGGGCTTTTGCTAACGAGAATTCATAAGGTATTGTTCTGTCATGTTTTACTTGAACAACAAAAAGATTCTCTTTTCCGATTGCTAGGGCTGTTTTTGTATTATTTACGCTCCATCCTGTTGCATTGAGTATTTTTTTAGCGATCCAAATAAATTTTGGGGACTCTGCAAATGTAGCAAGCGCTGGGCGATTTAGATATTTACTTTTTAAAAAACCGTTGAATTGATTAACTCGATTTGAAAATAAAGAGACGGGGATTGCTATAACCCCTGATATTGTAAGAGCTAGGTCAATCAGAACCGTTTTTCCTATCTCTTTTAGGTCTAGGCTAGCTTTTTCAGTTTGACATCTAATAAGATTATCTAAAAGGGAGAGGAAAAAATATGAGACTCTTACTATTAGATGAGGTAGTGAAAGAAAGCTATCTTTTAGTGCGTAACTTACTCTTTTAGAAAAAGAGAGTCTTACTTTTTTTACTTCTTTTGTTTTTTTGTCTTCGATTGGTAATTCTTGTTGCTCTTGAACCGAAACAATTTGATCTCTAATAATTTTACGAACAAGAGTTTTTGAATAAAGCTCTGTTAGTCCTTCTAAAGTGTGAAAAGTGTTTTGTATCACAGCTTTCATTTTATACTTATGAGCCAAGTGAAGAGCTGTAGAACAGCCTATCGAGTGTGCGTAGAGGACGGTATTCTCTTTTAAAATTCCAGTTAATGAGGCAAGACTTGTTTCAATATCGCAAAATAGATCTTTAAAAGAGCTTGGTCTTTTAAGTGTGCTAGCTCCTGTGGCTCTGTAGTTTACGCATAAAATACTTCGTTTCGTCGCTTTTGATAGCTGAATAAGTTCAGAGATTTTTTGTTGCCAGATTCCTTTTGCGGGAAGTACGTAGACAAGATATTTTTGCTTTTCTCTCGGAAGGGTTGATTGCTCTTTATGTGTGATATGAACGCCATCAAGCGTTAAGCCATCGCTTGTTTTTACGGTTTGTTTCTTGATTGTAATATCTATATCTGAAATCGAAGTAAGGTAGGGGGTGGTAAGGGCCTTTATCGCTTGTTCATGATTATTTAAAAGGCGAACATATGAAGATGAGGATCCCAAAATAAAAGGGGAAAATTGGTATTTTGCAATTAGGTGGCAAGCGACTCTATAAATTCCTATAGGAAAAAAAATAAGGCTCACAACATTCCAAATTTTTTCTGAAAAAGAAAAAGATCTGGATTTTTCTTGAATCAGCCTGTTAAGTGGCACAGGGTGTTGTTGAATGGGTAGAAGCATAGAAAAAAGTATGACACAAAAGTGATTAAAAAAACAGTTTTATTGAAAACTTAAAAACCCATTTTGCTTTAAAAATAAATAAAAAACTCTATCAGATGGCAATTCTCGTCTATAAGGTTTTGCTGTTACGCAATGAGCTATTTTAGGGTCTAAATAAGTAGGCAAATGCGAAGTGTGGGGGCCATTTGGATTTACAGGAAAAAATTTAATCAAAGATGCTCTATAAGGAATAACATTGTCAGTATGACTTGCTTGGATAATCAACAATCTATTTTTTAAAATTGAAGCAGGTTTTCTGCTATCAACCTCCCAGCCTGTCCTTTTAAGGATTTTTTTTACAATCGAATAAAAAAAGTGAGATCTCATCCATTTAAAAGGCATTCTTCGCAAAATATTTTTTGCTACAAGTGATGTTTTTGCAAATGTGTTTTGTGCAATAGCAGAGATTTGATACTTTGCTCCTAACGCAAGACCAGATGCCCCACCTAATGAAAATCCTTCAATAACAATATTTTGTAGTCGTACGCCATCTTTTAAAAGTGTTAAAACAGAGTGTTCAGCATCAGAAAAAAGATCTGTAAATGATAAAGGCTGAATAGGAGAGCTATTACCAGTTCCCCGATAGTTTACGCAAATTACATTGATGCCGCATTTGTCAGATAGGTGAATAAACTCTTTTATGTAATGTTGCCAAACGCCCATATTTGGAAGAGCATAAACAAGCCATTTTTGATTATTTGCAGGGATGTCTTTTTGTTTTGGAGAGACTACAGAAACGCCATCTAGGTAAATTCCTTCACTTGTTTTAATTTTAAGTTTCGTGATTTTTCGCATGTCTGTATTAAAGTAATTAGCAGTAGAATCCCCCTCATCAATAAGTTTTTGTTTTCTATAACAGCTCATCGTAGATGGGAGTATAAATTTGCTGATAACATATTTATTGAGCAGGTGAAAGCTTGCTCTATACATGCCGATTGGGAATATGATAAAAGAGACGACATTCCAAATTGCTTTATTTAAGCAATCACCTACAGACTCTTTAAAGTAATAGGGGTGGCTTATCTCATTTGTGACTCTTAACAAGATTTAAACGCCTCAATGATTTGTGAAAAACGTCCATCAACTTCTTGAAAAGTAGTAGACCTTGGTGTTTGGTAGTCTGCAGAGAAATTACCTGCAATATCAGAGTGGTCAAGTTGCCTTTGATCATCGTCTCTCTCTGGAAGGGCAATTATTTGGAGGTTTGGAAAACTTTTTTCCTTGAAAGGGGTTGCAAGCGATGCCTCTTCTTTAATATAACCATCTGTTGGTGTAAAGAAAATATTGCCTTGTTTGGTATAGTTGATAATTTTTTCATTATCGGGGTCCCATCCAGAGTAGGCAACAATTTTTCTTGCGACCCATTCAATTTTTGAAGAGGTAATAAATGCAAGTAAAAGTGAGTTGTCTAAAAAATACCGATTTAAAGAGGCGTTAAAATGATTAAGTCGATTTGTAAATGGCGATAAGAAAAATGAGAGAAATCCAGTTAAAGTTAAAATAACATCGAAACAGATTGTTTTGAGTAAATCAATCACGTTTTCCTTTATGCCGATTAGATTGCATCGAAGCAGATTGCCAAGTATGCAGGTAGCTAACAATCTAACCCTTAAAGCAAGGTGTGGAAGGGAGAAAAAAGCATCCCTTAAAGATAAAAGAGCTCTATCGAATGTAGTTGTTTTAGTAGACTCTTGGGTTAAGATTCTATCTAATCTTTGTTTATAAATACTTTTTGCAAGACGTTGAAGTCCTTCAGGAACAACTTCTTGGGCTTTATTAAAGGTGTTTTGTACAATGCATGTAAGAGAGATGCCTTGTTTTTGATAATGATTTGCAACATGAAGAGCAGTAGCTCCTCCAAGTGAGATGCCATGGAGAAGAATATTTTTCGGATTAACCCCTCTTTTTAAAAGCTCTTGTACTGCAGCATCTATATCGAGGCAAATTTCATCAAAAGAGCTCGGTCTTTTTTTCTCGCTATTACCAGTCATTCTGTAGTTGACGCAAAGCAAGTTAATCTCTGTAGAGCTAGTAAATGGAATGAGCAGAAGGTGGCAAATTTGCTGCCAGAGAGTGAGGTTCGGAAGGGCTAAAATAGACCATTTCTGTTCATGAGGAGGGAAATTTTCTTGCGCTTTTGAGATAATTTCAATCCCGTCTAAATGGATTTCATCATCTGTTTTTAATGTAATCTCTTTGGCAGAAGAGATGTTTTCCGTTTCAGAAATTTCAGTTAAAAGAGATCTGGAAGTTGTCTCCTGTAGGATCTGTTTTGTTACAAAATCTCTTCTACAACTAGTTGAAGAAGAGGGTAAAATGAATCTAGATGTGACGTATTTGCCAAAAATATGGGAAAGGAAAGACTGGGGCGCTTTTTTTAAAGGGGGAGGTAAAAAGAGTTCACTTTCCTCAAGAAATATAGTAGGTCTAATCATGCAAAGAGATTATAAAGAAGATCTCTTTTTAAAGCGATGTTTTCTAATATTAAATGAGGGCTGAAAACAAATTTTAAACTGAATGTTTGAAATTTTTTCTAGATAGGAGAGTTTTTGCAAAAGAATTTGCTCTTTGAGGTATTTCCCTTTTAATTGTTTTCTCTCTTTTGGATAGATGTCGTTTAGAAAAAAAGCGTGAGCTTTTAAGCTCTCTTGTGTTTTTAAAAGAGCATCTCTTTCAAAAGAGAGCTCCTCTTTTTCAGAAATCTCATTGAGAGTTTCTTGATTCTCAATGAGTCTTGTTAGTGTCTCTTCAAAATCTCTTAAAAGTTCCATCTTAAACCTTAACTTCGATATAATGAAGTAGCGAATTGTTTAAAATAATTTTTTTAAAATTAAGGAAAAAATAGTGAAAGGGTTTTGTCCATTAGCTTCGGGCTCGAGCGGAAACGTGATTTATCTAGGTACAGAGAAAACAAAAATCTTGTTTGATGCGGGAATCAGTTTTAAAAATTTAAAAGAGAGATTGGATGAAATTCATGTAAAAATTGAAGAGTTAGATGCTGTTATGGTCACACATGAACATGTCGATCACATAAGGGGTGTTGAAATGATTGCAAAAAAACTAGATATTCCTATTTTTTGCAATAGTGATACAGCAAAAGCGATCTGTCAAACGATTGATATAAGACCGAAATTCAAAATTTTTTCTACTGGTGAGACATTTAGTTTTAAAGATCTTGAAATTCAGCCATTTAGCATTCAACATGACACGTTAGATCCAGTTGCATTTACAGTTATAGCAGATAATAAAAAATTTGGGATTTGTACCGATCTTGGATTTGCAACAAAGCTTGTTGAAATGCATTTAAAAGAGTGTGATTACATTTATTTAGAAGCGAATCATGAAGAAGATATGGTGCATGCATCTTCAAGGCCAATGGTTTATAAACAGCGTGTTTTGAGTAGACAAGGCCATCTTTCAAATCGGGCAGCAGGAGAGCTTTTAGTCAATGTTCATCACGAAGGGCTTAAACATGTCTATCTTGCCCACCTCTCTTTAGAGTGTAATACACCTGGTGTTGCAATGAAAACAGTTTCAGACATCCTTGCAAGGAAGAACATCACCCTTCCGATGACGATTGCCGAACCAGACAAAGTAACTACACCCATCCTCTTTTAAAAAATCGGCGTCAGGCAAAAACGGAGTCATGCCTGACACCATTTTTATTTAGTGTTTGTTGATAAAAGCGGATGCAAGGGATTTCATCTCCACTCCTTCAGGAATGTCATCGCCAAATTCAACAATACCATGGGGAACATGTGGTAGGGAAATACGAGAAATTTCGCCGCCAGCACTTTTTACAGAAGCTTCTAAGAGGATACTCTCATCTTCAAGAGCATCTCTTGTCCCTGTAAGAGTGATTATAGGAGGAAGTCCTGAGACATTTCCTCTTAATAGATTAAAATCAGGATGAGAGGGGTCTGCTTTGTAGGCTAGCCAAGAAGGATGAATGGTTCCGTGAAAAGAAATTCGCGGGTCTTTATTTCTTGTATAAGATTCTACGCTTTCGCCAGTGACTACGGGAGAAAAAAGAGCAATCGATGAAGGGAGTTTTAGCCCTAAATCTCGAACTTTCATTGCTGTAACAAGGCATAAGTTTCCGCCTGCAGAATCTCCTAGAAAAGCGATGTTTATTGGATCAACCGTTTTTGTTATTTCGGTATATACAGCTAAGCAATCCTCCACTGCACTAGGAAATGGGTGCTCGGGTGCTAGACGATAATTAATTGCGTATACTTTTCTACTTGTTTCGAAGGCTGTTTGTGCAAATACTTGATATAAATGATCAGGAGATCCGAGTGTAAAAGCCCCTCCATGCATATAAATAACTATTTTTTCAGAGCTTTCTGAAAAATCTTTGGGGGTTACAACAAGAGTTTGGACTCCTGCAATAGAGGTTTCTTCAGAAAAAGCTGTATATTTTTCTTGCGCAGCAAGGCTCATCGCCTCTGTACCAGATCGATAAAATCCTCGAATAAGGCGCCAGGTAGCCTCATCTCCTTCCCCGGGAGAGCCTATCATCTCAGATGTTTCTAAAAAATTCTTTAATAGTAGACTAGGAGTACCTATAGTTGATGTCATAACACCTCATTAGTTAATCTTTTAAATGCCTCATTGGTTTATCGCATTCGACTTTAAAAAAGAAGCTCAATTTACATAATCTTTAAATTAGATTGTCGTAATTAATTGTTTTTTATATTATTGTGCAAAAAATAAGCGGTTTTAATATGGATTTAGTAGAAAGAGTTTATCATAGTTATTCTTGGACAAGATTTCCTCAATTGGAGGGGACTTCTGCTGAAACAATTAAAGAAAAAATACGAGCTTTGTTTCAAACACTTGTTTCACTTGGGAGCGTTACAGATCCTGATCTCTTTGTGGATAGATTAAGCAGAGAGCTTTCCATAGAAAAAATTATTGCTATGTCTGAAGAAGATATTCCTCGAACTGTCGAAGAGATGAAGGGGCTTTTTTCTGAAGCGAGGCGCTATTTGGAAAGAGTTGATGGGCAGCATTCTTGGAATATAAGATCTTTAGTTATTCAAGTAATGGATGCTCTTGTTCGTTTAATTGAAACAGTGATTTACACATTTGGGGTAGGAACTCTTTTTCAGCCAGCTGCTAATGAGCTTATGCAAGAGTTTAAATCAAATAAATTATTCATGGTTTTTACCATGATTTCTACAGTGTCGACATTGATTTTGCCCCTTTTAGGAGCAGCCTTTGCAGCTGAGCTGATTGGGGGATTTTTTTTAGCAGTGATCGTTTTAGGTCTTATATGGCCTAAGATTTCTCCTATGCCAAAGTATTTGCCAGGTAATGCAGAGAATTGGACACAAAGGGCAGTCAAAAATGAGATCGAAGCAGAGGGAAGAAAATCTCTCATGGATCGAATGGCGCATACATTGAAGGCTCAAAAGCACGTTCTTTTAGTTGGAGAAACAGGTGTTGGAAAAACATTTGCTGTGGAAGCTTTTGTAAAAGCAATTGAAAGGGGAGATTATCCGGAATTGAGGGGTAAACAGGTCTTTTATTTAAAGACTCCTGATTTGGTGAATCAAAAACCCGCAGCTTTTGTAGGGGGCGGAAATAATGTTTTATATGAAATTGCAACTCTCATGGGTAGGCATAAAGATGACATCATTTTAGTTTTAGATGAGGTTCATGCAGCTTGTAAAAAAGAAGCCCTTTTACAAGAGCAGCTTAAAGTCTTTCTTGATCGAGGAGGAAAATTTCCTCATGTAATTGGAATTACAACAGATAGAGAAGTTGTAGAGTTAGAAGAAAATAGAGCTTTTATGCGTAGATTTGAGCGTATTGAAGTGACAAGTGCAGATGAGGAAGAGAGTAAGACAATTTATCGAAATATCGCGATAAAACTTGGGGGAATTGTTCATGAAGAAGCTCTTCAAAGAATTTATGAAATGACTTCCGCTCAAGCTCAGCCACATGCTGGAATTGAACTTTTAAAAAGGTGCGTAGAGTGCACATCTTCTTCACAGCAATCTAAAACTCAAAGAGATATTTCTCTAATAAGAGATCAAATCTTACAGGCTGAATCTCAAATCAGCGGTCATTTTGGAAGAGTTTCAGGAGAGCTTAAAGCTCAGTTAGATGATTTACATCAAGCTCTTTGCGATCTGGAAGGAAGATTAGAACAAGAGCTTTATGCAAAAGAAAAAGTCTTTCGAATAAAAAAACTTTTGCAGGACTCTTTGAAGAGTGTTTATCGAAACATTGTGCAAAATAAGTTAGGAGAAAAAGAATTTAAAAAATCGCTCATGATTCTGGGTGTTTTGATTCCTTTTTTAAGAGCTCAGCTTGAAGAGAGATCTCGTGATATTGGTGTAAAGGCTGTCGTTGATGAAGAGTTAGTCGGCAGCTTCTTAGAGAGCATCTCTTAAGATTTTACGGGGGCGGCTGCCATCGGCTGGGCTGATGACGCCGTTTTGCTCGAGCTCGTCCATGAGAGAGGCGGCTCTTGCGTAGCCGATTTTGAGCTTTCTTTGTAGAAATGTAGTTGACGCAGTGCGGAAGCTTAAAACAAGCTCGAGCGCCTTTTCATAGAGAGGATCGCTAGGCTCGTCTCCTTCTGTTTCAAAAGAGTCGGAGTCACCAGTTCCTTCAAACGATTCAATGAGATAATTTGTAGGCATTCTTTCGTTGATGTAGGAGACTACTTTATTGATGTCTTCATCTCTTACATAGACCCCTTGGCAGCGCACAATTTGAGAAGTTCCCGGAGGTAAAAAGAGCATGTCTCCGTTTCCAAGAAGGCTTTCGGCTCCATTTTCATCGAGAATGATTTGGCTATTGATTCTGCTTGAAACTTTAAAAGCAATACGGGTTGGGAAGTTTGCTTTAATAAGGCCTGTGATTACTTCTCTAGATGGTCTTTGTGTTGCCAGCATGAGGTGAATACCAACAGCTCTTGCCATTTGCGCAATTCTTGCAATCGGAGTTTCTAGATCGGCGCTTGAGGTCATCATTAAATCGGCAAATTCATCGATGATACAGACGATAAAAAACATTTTTTCTGGAATTTGAAGCTCTAAAGTCGCTTCTAACTCTTTATCAATTTTTCTTTTGTTAAATGCGGTGATATTTCTAAGTCCTAATCTTTTAAGAACCTCGTACCTAAATTGCATCTCTTTTACAAGCCACTGCAAAGCGCCATAAGCATCTCTTGCTTCTGTGATGACAGGGGCAATCAAGTGAGGAAGGTGAGAAAAAGGGGTGAGTTCCACTTTTTTAGGGTCTACCAAGAGAAGTCTGACTTCATCGGGAGTCAGATTCATTAAGATAGACATAATGATTGTATTGATACAGACAGATTTTCCAGATCCAGTAGCGCCAGCTACAACGCAATGTGGCATTTTTGTAAGATCGCAAAGGACATCTTCTCCGCTCACTGTTTTTCCTAAAAGAACAGGGATATGGAATTTATTTTCTTGGTCTCTGTAGGTGGAGAGCATCTCCTTAAATCCAACTTCTTGGGGATAAAGAGATGGGATTTCGACGCCAACCGCCGCTTTTCCCGGGATGGGGGCGATGATACGGATCGATTTTGCTTGGAGATTCAATGCAATGTCATTTTCAAGAGCCTTAATTTTTTGTACTTTAACACCAATTGCTGGATGGACTTCAAATAGAGTAACTGTCGGCCCTGCGTAGATGTTACCAACTTTTGCTTCAATGCCAAAACTCATAAGAGTCTCTTCAAGGATGTCTGATCTTTTTTTTAGCTCTTTTTTAAGCCCTGTTTGGTCTACTTTTTTTGCATCTGTTAACAGAGTGAGAGGAGGTAAATTATAGCTTCCTTTTGGAAGAAGAAGGCGATTTTTCTTTACGGGCGCATTGAGTACGGGTGCTACAACAACAGCTGTTTCAGAGGGAGTAAATTCTTTTTCTTCCTCTTTATCGTCATCCTCATCGTCTTCATCATCTGTCTGGATAGGTTTTCTGTGATAGTGTGGTTTGACAGCCTCTTTTGGCTTTGAGAATTTGTAGGTTGGAGTTGGTTTTTGCAAAGGAACTGATTCAATAGAATCTGCGTGGAGGGGCTCTTCTTGGGGAAAGAATTTTCTAATTACGAGGAGTGTTTTTTTTAAAATATAAAGAGCAAAATCGTAGGAGAGAGGAATGATTTTTAAGCATGTTTTTAGTCCGCTTAAAAAACTGAGATCTGTTAATAAAATGAAAGAGACGAGCCAGGTAAGAGAAAAGGTGAGTAACACTCCTAAATTTCCAAGAAGTTCTTCTAGATTAAAGTTTGGCAGGTCTCTATATAAATAGTAAAAGGGGGCGCCTCCTAGATTGTATCTTGTGTAGCGAACAGGAAGGGGAATTTTCAAAATAGCTGATTCGGAATAGACTTTTGGATAGAAAAATGAGAGATCGACCCATTTAGTTTCTGCAAGCAGATTAAGAAGGATGCTGCTGCTAAAAATAAAAAGTGAGAAGTAGAGCGCTTTAATTGTAAAGTTGGAGTAGCTTTGTGTTTTAATCAGCCGAAAGCCAAGCCAGCCTAAAAAAGTTACGAAAAAGTAACTTACAAGCCCAAACAAATAGTGAAAGCCGTAGGCTACAAAATAGCCAATTGCACCAAGCCAGTTTTCTCTCGGTTTGCCTTCAACAAAACTTGCAAGACATAAAAAAAGAAGAGTGCTAATAGCAATAAAAAGAAGTCCCTTTGCTTCGGGATGGTGTTCAATCTTTTTCCGAGGAGAATTTTTTATTGCTTTCGGCATGAACTCAGAATAGCTAATTTGTATACAAGTGTCAAAGGAAATGGGGCGATAGAAGGGGATCGAACCCTCGACCTCAAGAACCACAATCTCGCGCTCTAACCAACTGAGCTACTATCGCCATCAAGAGAGTCTTAAATTTGCGGGTAAGTTTACCTTTCATTCATTATTCTAGTCAAGAAGTTTTGGTCTAGATATAACCCTAGAATAGGAATTGCCATAAGAAATGCTGTCAGAAGATCAAACGATATGAAAGAGCTCCAGATCCCGCAATCAATCGCATCAACGCCGTAAAAGATCATGTGTAAAAATGGATTTGAAAACTGTTCAGCAAGCTGTAAAAAAAATCCGCCTACCCAAGGGATGGGAGATATTATAAGGGCGATCATAGGAATTGTAATCACAAGTGGAAAAAAAAGATTAAAAAAAAGACTTAAGTAGGGAAAGAAATGAAAATGGTAGAGGATTAAAGGAAGTGTTGTTAGGTTGACGGCAAAAGTAAGGGCAAAGCTATTTCGGCAAAAAGAGGATAGAAGAAAATCAAGGCGACGTTTGTTTCGTTTTGGAAAAAATTTTCTTAAAAAATTTTCTATTGATGGATAAATTGCTACAATTCCAAATGTTGCTAAATAACTGAGTTGAAAGCCTACTTCAAAAAGGGCGAAAGGATTTAAAATAAGAGCAAAAGTCAGGGCAATTCCAAGAGAATTTAAGCCGCTTGCAGGCTCTTTAATCAGATAGCCAATTAAATAAATAATTGCAGCAATCCATGCTCTATTTAAAGAGGGGGTCTCTCCGATAAAAAGAAAGTAAAATGAGACGATAAAGAGTAAAAGAAAAGAGCTTTTTTGTTTTGTTAGAAAAAGATGAAAAAAAGCCCCTATAATACAAATAAGAGTTGTGTAGTGAAACCCTGAGATCGCAAGAGTGTGTGTGAGTCCTACTTTGCTAAATTGAGCGCTTAAGAGTCTATTTTCTATTTCACCAGTTGCAAGAGAGGAGAAGAAGGAGGCGCATATTTCATCTTTTACATACGTTTTTATAAGACGTCGAAATTTTTCTTTTAAGGCGTATCTTTTATGGCATAAATTAGTTGTATAGGGAACTTTTTCAAATGTCGATGGATATAATGTGTAGGAGTGTAATTGGTTTGGCTTGACTGTCCCTGTTATGATGTAATCTGAGGAATTTGGTAATAACTCTTTTCTAAAAAATGACGTTGGAAGATCGTAAAAGACTTGGTTTTGAGAGATAAAAGATTTAAATACTCCCTGGTAACAAATCGAATTTTCACTTTTTTTAACTCTTTCTAGATGAAAATAGCCTATCCCAAAAGTTTGCGTTTCTGGTGTGATTGGCATAAAATAAACTGTTTCGAAGCAGGCAAAAACAGCAATTAGAGTAAAACCGACTTTTTGGATAAAATGAGATCCAAACAAAATAAAAAAAAAAGGCGGCCAAACTCCATATGCTAAGCTAATTCCGCTGATCATTGCGAAGCCATAGTATAAAGCAGGATATTTTTTCACCAAAATAGAGTAACATATTTGTTAGATAAATAGGAAATGAGGGTAATTTGGAAGGAATAGATAGAAAAATAGACTTCTTTCGAAACTCTTTTTAGTTGGGAAAATTAGAGATTTTTTCGGCTGTTGCAGATTCACTGACGAGAACATTATCCATGACGATAAGGCGAGGAAGGGAACATGCAAGAGAAGAAAAAAGATCAATTTTAACAAGTGAATAAAGCTTCTAAATAAGTCTAATAAATAATTTCGAAAATTGTTTGACTAGTGTGTCATATATTCCGGTTATTCCTGGAGTCATAAAAATTAATATGGGCAGTTTACAGATGATTATAGCTTTTCTTGCTACATTTGTCACAACTTGTAGATCTGATTTAAAGTATCGCTCTTACTCTATTCACGATATAAAGCATGGGATTGTACATATTTTTGCAGGTGTCTTAGAAGCTGTCTCCGTGGTTGGTTGTTATTTTTCTTACCAAAAAAATTCTCAATATAGCCAAGACAGAATTGTTTTTAGAGATGAGACGACAAATAAGATATTTCCCTATGAGTTATTAAGAGGAGAAAGAATTAAGTTTTAAAGCGAAAACGCTCTATTAAAAGAGGCTTTTAACAAAAAGATTCATGAAGAGAAATTATGGGAAGATGACGTAGAGAAGAGAATTCAAGTTGCAAAAGCTTTATGTCAAAATTATAAAGAATCTTCTGAATTAAGCTCTTTCACTTAAAGAATTAAATACTTTTCAGAGGGGATCATTAAACATTACCAAGTCTCGCGCTTGGGAAGTTTTTCATCAATTGTTTGGTGGATGATTCTTGAAGATCTAGCATCTGTGAGGTAGTGCATGGTCCATTCAAGCATGACACTCAATCGATTACGAAAACCAATTAGGTAGGCGATATGTACTACTGCCCAGATGAGCCATGCGAAGTATCCAGTAAACTTAAATTTGCCTATGTTTCCAACTGCCTTTCCTGTTCCAATAGTTGCTAGGTTCCCTTTATCGAAATACTTAAATCCGATATGCCTATGTTTTGGCACTCTATTTTTTTTGACTTCTTCTTTTAAAAGAGAGGCCAAAAATTTTCCTTGTTGAACGGCGACTGTTGCAACTCCTGGAAGAGGTGTTCCTTTTTTTGATTTGAAATGGGCTGCATCGCCTAGGACAAAGATGTTTGGGTGGTTTGGAATTGAAAGATCTTTTTCAACAATTACTCGTCCTTGTTTATCTTGCTCAGTATTTAGAGTTTTTACAATAGATGGGATCGAGTTTCCGGCAGCCCAAATGACATTTTTAGATTCAATAAATAAATTTCCAAGTTTTACTCCGTCTTCTGTGATATCGGTAACAGCATGATTGGTTAGAACTGTAACACCAAGTTTTTCTAAATCTAGTTTTGTCCTTTCAGAAAGTTTTGGGTGGAAAGGAGGGAGAATTCGGTCAAAAGCTTCAATTAAAAAGACTTTTGATTTTTCTGTTTTAATATTTCTGAAATTTTCATGCATTGTTTTTTTAATGAGCTCTGCGATAGATCCTGCAAACTCAACTCCGGTCGGGCCCCCTCCAACGATCACAAACGTCAGATATTTATGAGTTTCTGTAATAGAATTGAGTCGTTCTGCTTTTTCAAAAGAAGAAAGTAGATGCTCTCGGATTTGTAAGGCGTCTGTAATTGTTTTAATTCCAGGAGCTAATGACTCCCATTTGTCGTTTCCAAAATAGGAATGTTTTGAGCCAACTCCAATTGCAAGGTAATCGAATGAGAAAGTGTCGCCATTTCCTAAAATTACTTTTTTTTGATCTTTATCAATTGAAACAACTTCACCCATAAGAACTGTGGTATTTTTTTGTTTTGCGCAAAGCTCTCTGAATGAAGTGCAGATGTCTCTAGGGGATAAAGTTGCTGTAGCTACCTGATAAAGAAGAGGTTGAAATAGGTGATGATTTCTTTTGTCGATTAGCAAAATATCAATAGGCGCATGTTTTAACCCAAAAATAAGATTGAGGCCTGCAAACCCCCCACCAATAACTATCAGTCTTTTACGCTCTTTAGACTCTTTCATACTTACCTGTATACATTTTAGCCCCTATCGAGTAAAGTGAAAACCATGCTTGGCGTTCATGAATTTTATGAGAAATATAAAGAGACGTTGGCTTTAGAGCTTTGCGCAGGTGATGCCGGCTTAAAAAGAGCTATTAGGGCTGTTCAAATTGAAAGGCCAGGACTTGCATTGACTGGTTTTTTAAAAGGACATTCATCAAAGCGGGTTTTGGTTTTTGGAAGAGTTGAAATTGAGTACTTAAAGCAGCTTGGCGTTGAAACAAGAAGGCGACGGCTTTCTCAAATTTTTTCAGATGAATTGCCATTAGTTATTCTTTCTAGAAGATTAAAACCTTTTTCTGAAATGATGGAGCTTTGCAATGAGAAGGGGTTAGCCTTATTTCGTACAAGCTTAACTACTTCTGAGGTTTTGCAAAAACTTACGGTTGCACTCAGTAAAGAGTTTTCACCCACAATGTCTTGTCATGGAACTCTTGTTGAAGCTTTTGGAGTTGGTGTTTTAATACAGGGTGACTCATCTGTTGGAAAAAGTGAGACGGCGCTTGGTTTAATAGAAAGAGGGCACCGTCTTATTTCAGATGATGTTGTGATTATCAAAAGGCGCGAAGGGGGAAGTCTTATAGGTACAGGCCCTGAACTCACAAGGCATATGCTTGAAATCCGTGGTATTGGGATTATTAACGTAGCTCACATATATGGGGCTGTCTGTATTCGGGAAAATGCCCGAATAGATGTTGTTGTAAAACTAGAGGAGTGGGATACTGCACATTTTTATGACAGAATTGGGCTGGAAGAAAAATACCTTGATTTTCTCGGCGTAAAAGTTCCTTTTCACATTCTTCCTGTTAAACCAGGAAGGGATGTTGTTCTTCTTTTAGAAACGGTTGTTCTCAACTATAGTTTAAAAAAACTTGGGTATAATTCTGCTAAAGAATTTAACGTAAAGTTACTCGAAGCTATTTCAAAAAGGCAAAAACCGATTGCTGTGAAATCATTTCAAGAAAATGAAGAATAAGCTATATTAGGTTTTTTTATTTTTATTTCTGGATGTTAAAAAGTGACTTCTGTTTGCGGGGAAATTCGGCTTCAAGGTGTTCCAATTAGCTCAGGAATAGCTATTGGTGTGATTCAAGTGTTTCACCATAATGAAGAGTGGATCGTTCCCGAATATGAGATCTTAGAAGAACACATTGAATTAGAGATAGGTAGATACAAGTTAGCCTTATCAAAAAGTCAACAGAATCTAGTTGAGTTAAAGGATCTTTTTCAAGAGGAGGGAGGCTCAGAAGGTGCAACTATTATTGAAGCACAGATTCAGATGCTGAATGACCCTCTTTTAACAATCGAGATAGAAGAGAAAATTAGGGCCTCAAGAAGAAATGCGGAGAGTGTTTTTAAAACATTTATTAGCGACTATATTCGTTTTTTTGATGACGAGAGCGATCCTGAAATCCATCAAAGACTGTTAGATGTAAAAGATGTTGCCGCTAGACTATTGAAACATCTTTACCCTGAATGGACGCAGCATGATGAAAAGAGTTTGATGCAAAGCATAGTCTGTTCATATGAGCTTATTCCATCTCATACTGCAGAGGCAACTTTAGGTGAGGTCCAGGCATTTATTACTGAAATCGGGGGTGGTACGTCTCATGCTGCGCTGATTGCTAAATCTAAGGCTATTCCTTATGTTTCAAATATAAAAATTGATGTTTTGAAAGAGAGCGGCGGAAGTATGGTGATTGTTGATGGTAATTACGGTAGTGTTATTATTAACCCCTCTAAAGCAACAATTAGTATGTATCAAACAAAACAAAGAGGTCAAAGCGTTAGATTTGACGTCATGAAAGAAGACGAGAGTGAAGTTCGTACACTAGATGGAACAGTCATTGATGTTCAAGCGAATGTGCAAGATTTAACAGATCTTGATTTATTAAAACGGGCGAAAATTAAAAAAATAGGTCTTGTTAGAACAGAATTTCTTTTTATGCGGAAAGAGCTCGAGAACGTAGGGGAGAATGAGCAGTACCAACTATATAAAAAATTCCTTCAACTTTCTGGGAATATGCAAGTTGTTTTTCGCCTTTTTGATATTGGAAGTGATAAAAAAATGGTGTCAGGTGTTCATCAAGAGCCAAATCCAGCCTTAGGAGAGCGTTCAATTAGATTTTTACTTAAACATAGAAAGTTTTTTTCTACGCAAATAAGAGCAATTTTAAAGGCGAGCGCTTTTGGTAATTTGCATATCATGCTCCCTTTAGTTACAGATATGAACGAGCTAATGGAGGCAAAAACTTATATCCTAGAGGAGCATTCAAAATTAATTCGAGAAGGTTTTGATCTGCCAGAAAGACTTTCAATTGGGTGTATGGTCGAGGTGCCGGCCTTTGTGATTATGTGTGATGAGCTTATTAAAGAGACCGATTTTCTCTCTATTGGTACAAATGATCTTGTCCAATACACTCTTGCAGTTGATCGATCAAATCCTTTAACAAGTAATCGATACGGAGAAGCTCATCCAAGCATTCTTCGCATGATAGAACAGGTTGTAAAAATTGGTAAAAAAGCAAAAGTTCCCGTAAGCATTTGCGGAGAGATTGCATCTAATAGCGACTATACAAAAAAGTTGCTAGATCTTGGAGTTAGGGCGCTTTCCTGCTCCCCTCGTTATATCCCTGCTATCAAAAGAGCTATTCGCTCAATTGATTTACAAAATTAAGAACGTTATTTTTTCTTCGAAAGATTTTCGGGGTATTTTATCCGAAGGTGATGGGTTGCTTTGATAATTTCTACGAATTTGATTTTGATTAAAGAGAGCTCATGGAAAGTGAGTGGGCATTCGTCGAATTGATTGTCAGAAATTTTATCAGCAGCGATTCGGTCGACCATAGAACGAATGGTCTCTTCGGAGTTGTCGTCGAGTGATCTAGAAGCTGCTTCTAGAGAATCTGCAAGCATAATAATAGCAGCCTCTTTGGTTTGCGGTTTAGGTCCGGGATAACGAAAAGCGTTTTCGTCTATATCTTTTGCATTTCCTCCAAATTCTGCAACCTGTTTTGCATAGAAAAATTTTATCAGAGTTGTGCCGTGGTGTTGGTAGATAATATCTATAAAAGATTGGGGGAGGTTGTTTTGGTAAGCAAGTGTTGCTCCGTCTTGAACGTGGGCTTTTATAATATATGCTGATTCAATAGGGGTTAAAAGTTGATGGATATCAAACTGATTTCCTCCCATGAGCATTTGGTTTTCAGTGTAATAGTGAGGAGTATTTAATTTCCCGATATCGTGATAGAGAGTTGTTACTCTGCAAAAAAGACCGTTTGCTCCGATAGAATTGGCGACATGTTCTGCAATGAATCCAAGGGAGAGACTATGTTGATACGTCCCAGGTGCTTCAATGCTCAATCGTTTTAAAAGGGCGTTTGTCGGATCCATAAACTCCATTAATGTCATGTCAGTCATGATGCCAAAAAAAGATTCAAAAATTGGTGTAAGGCCAACTAGTAGGAGAGCTAAAAGGAAAAGATTTAAAGCAGTTGTCGCAAAGTCGAGCAAAATCGTTTCGCTTAAAATAGTTTTATGCCCTAAATTAAACGCAACTACTAGTATAGCTGTGACAAGCCACATTTTTAAAGAGACTGCAAAAAATTCTTTTCTCTTTTTTAAATGGGTTGAAAAAAGAGCTCCTATTGTTCCTGTAAGTAAGTTGATTAGAAGAAACGAGGCTTGATCTACTGCCAGTGTAATCCCCATAACAACGCTTAGGTAAGCGGTTGTAAAAAGAGCAACTTCTTCGTTAATTAAAATACATAATAAGATCGATGTAAAAGGGACGAAAATGGGGTATCTGACATATTCAATCCATTGTGTACTAGAGTTTAATAAAACCCATTCCCCAGCTTTTCCTAAAGCAAGTCCGAGTAAAATAATTGAAATATAGATAGCAAGCTCTCTAATTGAGCTAAATAGAGTCCTATGCCTTGATTGGAGGTACAAACCTGCACAGGTTGTAATAATTAGTGAAAAAATCAAAGAGCCAAGAATAGTTTTTACTTTCCAAAGATTTCTAGATTTGCTGATTTCGGCCTTCATTGCTTTAAGCATAGCAATGTGCTTCGGGGTCACTCTTTCCCCTTGGTCTAAGATTCTAGAGCCCGCTTTAACTGGAGTGTATCTTTGCGGGATAGTCTCCTCAATCATTTCTTTAAAGTTTTTTTGGGAGTCAATATCGCTTGTAAGAGACCATCTTTGTTTTTCAAAGTAGTCTAAAACAAATGTCAAAGAGGCTAAAGAGACATCTGGATAACTTGCTTCAACAAGATCTTTAATTTTCTTCCAAAAGCTTTCTGGTAATTCACTTCCAGGGTTTTCAGAAAAGTAGAAGTTTTGATCAAGAATTCCTAATTCTTTTTGCTTTTTTAATGTTCTAGCATCAGTAATTCTTGCGTTTGCCAAAACAGTTGAGACAGCATCAAGAGCTTTGTACATTTCATTAAAAGTCGCGTTTGACTCTTTTCGCCAATAGGGGTGACTAAGCAGCTCCGCTTCCATCTGGTGATGGATATGTTTAATTTCGCTTTCTGGAATTTTATAGATTTTGCCAATATCGCGGATCGATTCTTGCCTTAAAATCATCGTTGCATCAGGATCTGGAAATTCAAAATCGACTTGAGCTACGACGTAGCCTGGGGCTTTAGAGTTTACTTCAAGAATCTCGACTAAAACTTCTCTAAAATGAAGAAATGCAGTAAGGCAGGTGATAAATAGGAGGCCTAAAATAATTCGGATACCAAATTTGCCTTCATAGGAGAGGCCTTTAAGCTTTTTTATGAAAATGCTAGACATTCTTTCTTGATACTCGATTGCTCTTTATTGTAGAATACCGAAATATGGATTACAAGGCAATTGCTAGGAGATTTCGTCCAAAAACCTTTTCAGAGGTTACAGGACAAGAGGCTGTCGTTACAACGTTACGCAACGCTGTTTTACAAAAAAAAGCATCACACGCCTACCTATTTACAGGAATTCGTGGGACTGGAAAGACAACTCTCGCTCGTATTTTTGCAAAAGCTCTTAATTGTGAGAATCTTACAAGTTTAGGAGAGCCCTGCAATGCATGCCCCTCATGTCTTGAAATAATGGAGGGGAACTCTCTTGATTTCATTGAGATAGACGGCGCCTCAAATCGAGGGATAGATGATATTCGTAATATCAACGAGACCCTTGGGTATAGAGCAATAAAAGGGCGCTTTAAAATTTATCTCATAGATGAAGTTCATATGCTTACAAAAGAAGCGTTTAACG
Source organism: Chlamydiota bacterium (assembly GCA_016866545.1). Classification (GTDB taxonomy): domain Bacteria; phylum Chlamydiota; class Chlamydiia; order Chlamydiales; family 2-12-FULL-49-11; genus VGMD01. The sequence continues at coordinate 47,615 of VGMD01000002.1, forward strand.
CTTTATTAAAATCTCTTGAGGAGCCACCTCTCAATGTAAAATTCTTTTTTGCAACAACAGAGCCGTTAAAAGTTTTACCAACAATTGTTTCTAGATGCCAGCGATTTGATCTTACAAGAATTTCAAATTTTGAAATTATAAAAAAGCTTCGGTCGATTGCAAAAGAAATTAAAGTAGAAATAGAGGACGAGGCTCTTGCAACTATCGCAAGACTAAGTGAAGGAAGTTTAAGAGATGCAGAGTCATTGTTTGATCAAATTAGTTGTTCAACAAGTGATTTAATTACTGCCCCATATATTTTAGAGACAGTAGGTTTTGCGCAAAGAAGTGATTTTTTTGCCCTTGACGAAGCGTTTTTAAAAAATGATCTTACATTTGCTTTTACATTTGCTGCAAAATTGTTTTCTTCGGGAAAAGATATTACCTACTTTTTAGAAAATCTGCTTGAACATTACCGCAATTTGATGCTTATTCAATTAAAGCACCTACAATTAGACGATGCTTTTTTTTCAAAAGAGGAGAAAGAGGGGTATTTAGCAGGAAGTACAATTTATGAAACCGCTCACTTGATGCATATTCTCGATTATCTTTCTGATTTGATACACCAATCATCTAGGCCTACATATAAAAAAGTGCATTTGGAGATGATTCTACTCCATATTTTACAGACGAAAAAACGGGTAGTGCTTGAAAGTTTGGTAGAAAAATTATCAAATCTGGAGAAGAAAACAGAAATTGTTTATCCTATTAAGGAGGAGATAAAGCCCTCTTTGAAAGAAGAGATAGTTCTTCCTCTCGTGAAAGACGAGAGTGTTAAGGAAGACGAGAGTGTTAAGGAAGTTGTTTTGGAAAAAAAGGCACCTCCTTCTGTAAGGCATGATACTGTTCTTAGATTCGCTCAGGTCGAATTTAGCGGAACTCTTAAAAAAAATTAATATAAGGTTTACTATGGGTAGCGGATTTTCAAAAATGAAAAAGCAAAGAAAGCAACTTGAAGAGCAATTTGCTAAAATGCAAAAAGAGATGCAAGAATCTGAATATCGAGGAAAATCTGGTAGCGGACTTGTTGAAGTTGTTTTAACGGGCGATAAGAGTCTAAAAGCCATTTTAATCAAACCTGAGTGCGTTGATCCAAATGATGTAGAAGGCCTTCAGGACCTTATTGTAGCTGCATTTAAAGAGGCAGAAAAAAGCTTAGAGGAGAGTTCTCCAATGAGTGAAATAAATCCGATCGGTCTCCTCTAAACTTCAAAGAGAGTTAGCGGCGAAAGAAGGGGAAACAGCAACATTTTCTTGCTGCAGCTTGAGTTCTCATAGCCTCTTGCCTTATTTCGTCTTCGTCAAAAACTCTTTCAACTGCAACATGCTCTGTGTCAACATGTTGAGTTCTATCTAGATCGATTACAACAGCTGATGCAGTAGGTGTTGTTTGGGGAGTTTTAGCTCCTTCTGGAGGTAAAAGAGCTCTACCTACAACGGGGATCGGGGCTCTAAGCGTAAGCTCTTCTTGGGTAATTTCTGCAGACATAGCAGCAGTCTCTAAAGCATGAATTGGCACTTCTTGCCTTTTTTCAACACCAAAACGCTCTTCTAATTGAGAAACAACTCTATTGTAGTTTTCTCGAAAAGTTGTAAAAGCTAAAGTAATGTCCATATATCACCTATAATTTATAGTAAATAATTAACAATAATACCATAATTAAATATTTTAATCAAATATTTATTATTTTATTTAAACTTTACTAGGGCACGGCTATTTGCTTGTAGTTACTATTTTTACTTTTCGTTAGATGATTTTAATAAACAAATTGATTATGATAATATTTTAATTTTCAAAAAACAGGAGAGTTTTTGTCATTTAACTTGATAAGTTCGCAAGAAATAACACCCTTAACTTGGGCAAATTTCTGTAGCAAATTTTCGTTAGAACCGCTTTCGAAAGAGTTGACAACTTGTCATAAAATAGTCGCAGTCACTTTTTTAATTTTTTTGAATCTTATTAGTTGCTTTGTTTTTTCTACTTATACTTATTTAAAGAGGGTAAAATCTGAGAGGGCATTTTCCCAGGTTGCCTCTAGCCCCCTCTCAATTCTTCTGCCTGAATCTCCTGCTGGCACTTCTTTGTTATTAACTGAGAGTCAGCGTAGTGGTGACCTGACAAATGCTCTTGCTGCAAGTGGTTTTGGGAGTTTTCCAGAAGAAAAGACGGATCCGGAAGATTTTTTTGCTAGGATGAGCGGTGTGCTTTTAGAGTTTAAGGGGGTGTATATTGATGATGTTGATCATGAGTCAATTTATCAGGCTTCTCAAATGTGTAGAGATGATGAGTCTAAAAGCAACATCATGGAACAAATTTATCAGTCATTAAATCTGAATAATTGTGAGATAAAGAAAGAAATAGAGCAAATGTCTGAAATTATTTCTCCTCAGGTATCTCTTCTATAAAGAGTTGCAGAATATTATAAACAAAAATACGGTATTGATATCCAAGTTGTTTTGTATTCGGATTTAGAGAGAGTGTTAGGGGAAATTTCTGGAAAAAACGGAAATTTTGGAATCGTTGTTCTTATGTCAAATCAATTCATTGGTCATGTTGTTCCTCTTTTAGTAAATTCTGATTGTAGAAAGAAATAGGTTATAAAATTAGATGTGTTATCAGAAGAGGATTGTAGGCTTAAAGAAATTTCACAAATAATTATGGATATATTGGATGCAAAAGGGTTTGAAATTTTTGTGACACGAGATGGAAGGCAAGTAGATCTCTATTCTTGTAGAACAGAGTCACTCGGAATTTTGCGAAATATGCTTTTATATCTTAAAGAGAGAGGCATTCGTGATTTTAGGGGCTTAAATTGTCTTAGAGAGGCAAAATTCGTATTTGAACCCGATTTAATTTTAAGGTTAGAGTATTCACATGTTCGACCAAGAAGAGAAATATCGTATCAAGAGATGTTGCTGCCAGGAGAGTGTGACTATATAGATCAAATTAGAAGGCGAGATTTGGACCTTAGGGCTATTTTTTGTATTCGAACAAAGTATAGCAAGAGAGCTCTAAAGCGAGAGAGGGAAGAGTCTGTAGCCGATTTTAGAAAAAGGTATCAATTAGAAGTAGAGAGTAAAACAGAGTATACCCTTAGAAAGGGTGTTGCTTTTAGAGAAGATATTGCTGAAGGAGTGATTGTGGAACACACTTCTTCTGATGGTAAAGTAAGAACTATTGTTTCAAGAACAAATCAAACTGCTGTAATAACGATTTTAAGAAAGATTGCTATTTGTGCGCATCAACATTTGAAAGGGTATAGAAACGTTTTAAAGCATGTAGGTAATTTCGTTGAGGTGCCCCCTTTTCTTCATTCGGTATCTTCTTTTAGGTAAATAGCAAAGACTTCATCTCATCTAAGTTTTCTTTTATTTGTTTATCTAACTCGAAGATTCCCTTTTCTATAGAGGCGTATTGAGAGCTTTTGCCATAGATATGGCCATAGATTTTTAATTTAGGTTCAGTCCCAGAGGGTCTTAATAGGTATTTGCTTTCATCTTCTAATAAAAAGGCTAAGACATCTGATTTGGGCAAATCTAGTTTTGTTGTTTTGTTTGTAAGAAGATCTTTTGCTTCAGAGGTAAAATAATCTTCAGTTTTAACAACCGCTTTACCGAAGAGGGTTTTTGGAGGATTTTTCCGAATGTTGTCAAGTTTAGCTATTAAAAAATCGAGTCCTTTTTCAGAAGAGAGAGTTAATTGCGATTCTCGATAAATTCCAAATTCGGAGTAAATTTCATAGAGTCTATCGATGAAAGTTTTCTTTTCTTTTTTTAAAAAAAGTGCAATTTCCGCAGATAAGCATGCAGCTATTGTTGCATCTTTATCTCTTGCATGCGTTCCATAGAGAAAGCCTAAAGATTCTTCCATGCCAAAAAGAAACGAGTAGATACCCTCTTTTTCCCAAAGATGAATTTTTTCTCCGATATATTTAAAACCAGTTAACACCTCAAAACAGGTGCCTCCAGCTTTTTTGGTCATTTTTTTTATCAAGGGGGTTGATACAATCGTTGTAACTGTCGCAAAATTATTTTTAGGTTTTAGCTCCTTGATCAAATAGTCGAGCATAATAGAGCCAAGTTCATTGCCTGAAAAACGTCTTGTTTCATTTTTGTAAATAATTGAAACAGAGAGTCTATCCGAATCGGGGTCAGAAACTAATAGAAGATCTCCCTGTTTTTCTTTTAGATCCCTCACACCAAGTGTCAAAGCCGCTTCTGTTTCCGGGTTCGGGTAGGGTGTTGTTGGAAAATTTCCGTCGGGCATTTTTTGCTCTTCTACAAGGTTTACGTTAGAAAATCCCCACATTTCTAATGCTTTAGGAATCATTGTGACGCCTGCCCCATTTAGAGGGGAGTAAATAACTAAAAGATCTTTTCCGAAGTTTTTATCTAATTCACTGTTAATTTTTAGCGAGTCAATAGCCTTTAAATAGGCGTTTTCACAACTCTCATCAATAATTTTGATGAGAGGGTCAGTTAAAGGGGCTAAATGAATTTTAGTTACTTTCATGACCTCTTTTGTAATCTCCTCATCATGAGGGAAAACAACTTGTGCCCCATCCTCCCAGTAAACTTTGTACCCATTGTACTCTTTTGAATTATGAGAAGCTGTTATATTTACGCCGCTAATCGCTTTGTAGTAACGAATTGCAAAGGAGGCGAAAGGGGTAGGTCTTAAATCAGCAGTTAAATGAGCTGTTATCCCATTGCCTGCTAAAACTTTAGCAGTCTCTTCTGCAAATTTTCTAGAATTAATGCGAGAGTCGTGACAAATAACTACTCCGCCCTGCCAACGCTCTTTGGGAAATGTTTTAATATAATTTGCAAGTCCTTGAGTCACATATTGGATGGTCTCAATGTTCATTTGCCCAGGAAGGGGGCCCATAACTTCTCGAAGTCCCGCAGTTCCAAACTTGATTTTTCCCATATCCATACTCCTAAACATAGTGATTTGGAAAAGATCTTGCAACAAAAATAGTTGCAAGAGATTCTTTTCCTACTCTTCATTTTTATGAAAAATGAGATGTGAAAAAGAGGTATCTATTCAAGAGACGCTTTTCGCCAAGCCTCAATTTCAGCAGGGGATAAGAGAGGTGCATCTTTATGGTTGATTCCTTCACAATGAATAGAGGCTTCTTCCCAAGCCTCTTTTGAGGAGATATTATCATTCCAAAAAGGAAATTCACGGCACTGTTTAGGGCGAGAGGTATAAATTGTGCACCGATTTTCTTTCAAAAAAACGCAGTCGTAGTTTGGTTTTTCAATTAAGCTATACCGGCCTGAGACATACCTTGCATATTTGTTTAAAAAATCTGTTCTTGATAGGTTTAGATAAGAAGAGGCTTTTTTAATATCTTCTTCAGTTAACCAGACAAAACCAGGCTCTTTGCCACAGCACTTGCCGCAACCTGTGCATTTAAATGAGAGTCCTTTTTCATACCAAACAGGTAATTGTTTCCCTGACATTAGAGGGCCTCCATTCTTCATTTGCGTATTGATAATGTTTGATTTCACACTGCTCGGATGTAAATTCGAGTAGATTAAAGGAGCTTGATTTTTTCAAAGAGATTGAACCGCTATCTGCTAACACCATGTTTTCATATGGTTCAATTCGATGCCGATGCCGATGTCCGTGTAAGTATAGCCTAACTCGTTTGTCTCCTGTTAAAATTTTTTCAAGAAAATGACCTCTTTCTAAATGAGCTCTTGGGTATCTAAATTTTTCAAATGGGTAGTGACAGACAACTGTAATTTGAGCCTCTTTGGGCAAAGAATTAAGCAAAGAGTTAAGAGAGGTTTCAATTTTTTTCGAAAATAGGCCTGTTGATTTATGCCAAGGTGTTGAGCAACTACAGTTTAATAAAACAAGCCACCAAGGGTCTAAAATTTTATAAGCCGCTACGCCATCGTGAATTAAGCTGTGGGGTGTCTCTCCTTTAAAGTTTACTAATTCATTTAAATAGGAAAAAAACAGCTGATTTTTATGAGAGTTTTTTGTGTACGCGTCGTGATTTCCAGGAAGTGTAAATAATTTGAACCCTTGATTTTGTATCTCTTTTACATAATTTTTCATAAGAATAAATTCTTGTTTTGAAGAAGAGGAGGTAAAATCGCCTGTAATGATCAGGTGGGTGACTTTCTCTTTTTTTAAAAAAGGGAGAACTTTGTAAGCTAAATTTGTGTCTAGATATTTTGTTCTTGTAAGTAACGCGTTAAAATTTGCAAGAAAGCGTTTGTTAAAAAATTGGAGTAAACTTTTATTTAAATGGAAAAAATGAATATCTGAAAGGTGTGCAATTTTTAAGCTCATTAAGGGGTATTTTACCCCTTATGCTCAAATATCTGCAAGAGTCGGTTTTTTAATCTGGAAAATCGGGATTTTTAAATTTTATGCGGCGTTTTTATAGTGTTTGTGGCTCTCTTTTAGCATCTTTCGAGAAGTCTCTCTCGTTTTTTCCATGTCTTTTGATTTCCAGTTGTTTGCGATTTTATTTGGATTTTTTTCCATTTTGATAGAGGAGGTGCCTTCAATTTGTCCGGGTGTAGAGCGCTTTGAATCGTGTGTAGTTTTGTGTAACTTAGCTCGTTCTAAATGTTTTTTATAAAGTTCTAAGGTTGCAATAGATTTTTTTACATTTAAGGGTATTAAATAATTTTTTATCGGTTTTACAATAGGCTTTGCCTCTTTTGGATTATGAGATGCATAAAGTATATTTGCAGCTCTAATAGCTTTATGTTGTAGATGCTTTCTCTTATGTGGGGAATTTTTCATAAAGACCTCTCTTGTAATAATTAAAACAATAATGAATTCTTTTTATTAATCAATAATTATTTATATTGATCTTATTGTTAATGGTTTATTAAAATATAAGGATGCATAATAAAATCTATCTATTAGCCTGTTTTATAAGTCTTTTTTTTCTAAGGGAGAGCGGAGCTGATACTCATCAATTTATAAATGAAAAAAATGGATTTGTAGTTGTTGAGCAAATTGAGGGTAAGATTTTTTTTCACGATCCAATTTTGGAAGATGAGATGAGAGAGTCTGGCGTTGTGATTCCAATTCAGCACCAAGCAAGATATGAAGGGTGTGAGCGGATTAGATTAGGAGAAAAAGGTTTTTTTGAAGCTTTTCGTGAATTTTACTCAATTTATATTTATGATTCAGAAGTTTATGCTTGGCGCTCTCTTTAAAAATTAGGTGTCGGGCAGGATATTCTTGCCAAAATGCCATAATGTCGTGCCTGACACCTAGTTTCGAAATGCCATAATGTCGTGCCTGACACCTAATTTCGGGTTAGCGGACGGTTTCATAGCCGCCTGGAACACCTGATTTGGAGAGAACAACTTGCCACAGTTCAATTGATCTTGCTCTAAACGCACCGGCGCAAGAGAGTAAGTAGTATTTCCACATTCGATAAAATTCTCTTGAGTAAGAGCTTTTAAGTTTGTCCCAATTGTTATTGAAATTTGCCCACCAAGCCATGAGTGTTTTATCATAGTCGGGGCCAAAGTTATGCCAATCTTCCATGATGAAAAGGTTTTCAATGGAAGAGCCAATTTGAGCAATTGAGGGGAGATGACCTCCAGGGAAAATGTATTTATTGATCCATGGATCGGTAGTTACATGTGTTGCATTGCTTCCTATTGTGTGAAGCATAAGCATTCCATTATCGTTTAGACAATTGTGACAAATCTCCATGAAATTTCGGTAATTTTTAGGTCCTACATGTTCAAACATACCGATTTCAACAACTCTATCAAACTTTTCTTTCACGTCCCTATAATCTTGAACACGCACTTCAACGCTTAGTCCCTCACAATTTTTTTTAGCAAATTCGGCTTGATTTTGAGACAAAGTAATAGCTACTACTTTTACGCCATAATTTTGTGCTATATATTTGGCAAAACCACCCCATCCGCATCCGATATCTAAAACCGTCATGCCTTTTTTTAAACTAAGTTTTCGTGCTATTAGATCGTATTTTGCAAGTTGCGCTTCATCTAAAGTTTTTGCATTCTTCCAATAACCACAACTATAGGCCATTGAAGTGTCTAACATGTTTTTATAGAGGTCATTTCCTAGCTCGTAGTGCATGTGAATTACATCCATGCTACCTGACTTGGTTTGTCTATTAAAGAGTTTAGCTTTTAAATAGGTCCAATAAAATGCAAAAGTTGGTTTAAATTGATCTTCTATATTGGCTATAAGTAGTTTGTAGATGCATTCGTCAATTGCAACACACTCCCACCAACCCTCCATGTAAGACTCGCCAAATCCAAGAGATTGATCTTCTAAAGCTCTTTCATAAAATTTAGGGTTATTTACTTGAATATCGAAAGGGCGCTTACCGTCAATCTGGATCCCTGCAATATTTGCCATTTCGGTTATGTATGTCTTTGCGTCAGAGCAATGGACTTTGCTTAAAAAAATAAGAAAATATAAAAAATATTTCATAAGTTTTTGTATAATTAATATAGAAAAAAAATTCAATTAAATTTATTCAAAAGAGCATTTTATTTTGCCGCAAGTTTCTTAAAACCTGAAACTACTTTTGAAACGAGAACAAAATGTTCTAGAAAAAATTGGGGAACCCACCTTGGAAAAGTAATAAAAGAGCTTCTGAACCATCCCGGCTTTTCTAAGCTAATAGGTCTTTTATTTCCTGATACCACAAGAGTTGGGATGTGAAGATTTGAAGCTAGATGGCAAAGATCTGATTCGGGGCCTATAAAATAGCCAGACTCGTAAATGATACTTGCTCCAAGAGAGATATTCGCAGGGTCTAGAAAAATAGGATCAAAACCAGATTTTTTAACCTCTTGTGCAATTTTATCGTATTTTTTCGGAATGTGAGAAGATGCTAAGATCGCAACTCTTTTTTGATACCTTCTATGAAAAAGATGTGCGGGAGCAGACAGACCATTATTTTTTGAGTGATCTCTTGCTTGCAGAAGAGATGAGATCGCAAGAGCTATATTATCAACCATTGGAATTTGCTTATTAAATACTCGGTCACAAGCATTTAAAGGAGGATGAGTATATTTTGAATAAGTAGGATAGAAAATAGATAGCATCGGTTTTTGTGATTTTGAGAATATTTTTAAGATCTCTTTTGCGTAAGGGGTTGAATCGTATTGTAAAATAATTAAATCAAATTTTGATAATTCATTTTCAATCTCTTCTATGGGAACTCTTGGTGAAAATGTATATCCTGGAAACCAATCAGTTAATTCATGTAGTTTATCGTTATAGGTAATTACATGAGCACCTTCAAAGCTTAATCTGTGTGTTGCAACCATCATCATAAGCCCATCGCTAATAGTATCTTTGCAAACAATAGCAACCTGTTTAATTTCCATCATCTTGGTTGTTCCACAAGTAATAATTCAGAAAGAAGTAAAGGTGATAGGATAGATGTTGCAACTTCAAGCGATTGAGATAGAAGATAAAAAGACTTAAATATTTCTTTGAGGTTAGAATTTGTAGTCATTTTGAAAATAGATGAAAAAACTTTTTCTAAAGCAGCTAGAACAGGTTTTTCTGAAGGGCTAAAAGCAGAAGGGTCAATTTCTTGCAACGTCGATATAAGTTCTGATTCCTTAGATAAAAAAGTTTCATTAAGACAGAGTTTAAGGGTTTCTATTATTTTACTAATATTTTTTTTTGCAAGATTTGTATGAATTATGCAGATAACACTTTTTGTTTTTTTAAAAATCACTGTGCAGTCGATGTCTGCGTAAATTTTTTGTGCTTTTTTTAAATCCCTAAGTTCTTCATATATTTTTTTTACGTAAGCACTTTCAACAGAAGTTTTAATAGGGCAGACTTGACTATGATTTTCTAGTCTATTTGCAATTATACTTGAAAGAGCCTCCTCTTTGATGTCAGGGGCGATAATCAGTAGAGGGGAGTGTTTGAGGAGATCTAAAATTTCAAAAGATGAGGTGATCTCTTTTTCAGAACATAAAATGTTTACGTTTTCTAGTTCTAGAGACATGTCCTCTTGATTTGTCATAAAATAGTGAGACATTAATCCACTTTTTATAAAGACTCCGTGAGCTAATTCGAGTTTGCATGAAATTAAAGGATTATACTTCACAACAATATTTTGCTCTTCGCCCGATTTTTCTAATGCTTCAAGAACTGTTTTAAGAAGCTGATCATCTTCTGGAATAAAAGTTTTTGCAAACTTATGTCGCTTTTCCTCTGTATTAAGTTTTGCTGTTTTTGTTTTTAGTCCCGATAAAAAAAGAGCTTTAGCTTTTGTAAGGCTATCTTTCAGAACAATTGGGTTGTAGCCAAGAGAAATCATCTGAAATAATTCGTCACTTAATTTATAAAGAAGGATGCTTGCAAGCGTGCCAGAAAATTTATTTTTTTGTAGGAACGCTTTTTGCATAAAATAGATCCCACCTTTTAATGAGGGGTCTTTTTCTTCGATATCTAAAAAAAATCTATCTTCCTCATCGGCCGGTTTTTGAAAAGATTCTATAATTGCATCATAGGCAATTTTCATTCCTTCAAGCAAACGTCTATTTGCAAATGATCCAAAGAAAATAGTTTCTGCTTTTCCCATTTTATTTATGATATACGGTTTTTGATTATACGGAAACAATTTCAGAAATTATACTCTTTAGACTTCTTTCGAAACTCCACTCACTTGTTAAAATTGATCTTTTTTCGCCTCTTGTATGTTCGCTTCCTTGCCTTATCGACATGGATAATGGTTTCGTCAGTGAATCTGCAATAGCCGAAAAAATCTCTAATTTTTCCATGTTAAGCGAGTTTCGAAAAAAGTCTATTGAGCTAAAAAAGTTTTGCTGCATGCTAAAGCGAATCTCATATTAGCTCTAGATGACATCGTCAGAGTTTTCGGTAACTCTAAGAAGAAGAACGTATTCTCCTCGAATAGAGCTTTTTTCCAATTTTTGATAAAGAGTTGCGGGGCTTCCTTCTAAGACAGTTTCATGAATCTTTGTAAGCTCTTTAGCAATTGAGACAGAAAAGGTCTCAGGTAATTTTTTTAAAGTCTTTAAAAGCCTGTGAGGAGACTCAAAAAATATCGAAGAGCCTGAAAACAGAGAGGCTTTATCGATAGCTTTTGCGATTTCTCCAGGTTTTTTAGGAAAAAAACCAAGAAATTGAAAAGGTGTCGTAGGAGAGCCACTTAAAGCAAGAGCTGTAATAATTGATGAGGGGCCTGGAATGCAAGTTACATTAATTTTTTCTTTCTTACACCTTTGGATAAGCATAGAGCCTGGATCGGAGATCGTTGGCATCCCTGCATCAGAGACAAGAGCTATTTTTTTCCCTTTGCAAAGGTCAGAAATAATCATATCCTCTTTTTGTTTCTCATTGAAGCCGTGGAAGCTAAATGTTTTTGTACCGATTTCATAATGAAAAAGAAGTTTTTTTGTACGCCTAGTATCTTCACATAAGATATAGTCAACATTTTTTAGGGTAGATAGGGCTCTTAGAGAAATGTCTTCTAAATTACCGATTGGGGTTGCGACTATGAATAACAAAATAGACCTACGAAATAAGAGAAGGTGGTACCCGGATTTGAACCGGGGATGGAAGCTTTGCAGGCTTCTGCCTTACCACTTGGCTATACCACCGAAAAATATCTCTCTATTATTAACCAAAGGTAAGAAAGCGTCAATATGAAGTTTTTTCCTCTCTTATTTTTATTCATTGGAGTCTTGGTTTTTTATCTCTTTTTTGGATTTGATTACGTAAGCATAGAGGCAATTTTGACGTTTCAAGAAAAGTTTGCAGGGGGGGCTGTTGCTCATGTGGTTTTTTTATTTATTTTTTTCTATCTTGTTTATGCAATAGCTTCTTTGCCAGGACTTCTTTTTTTAGATGTTGTTTCTGGACTCTTATTTGGGCAGTTTTGGGGGTTTATTATCGCTTGGCTATCCGCAGCAACAGGAGCTCTTATCGTTTTTTTATCGGTAAATTATGCAGTTTCTGATCTTGCAGTGAAAAAAAATCAAAATCTAATTAAACGGGTTGAAGAGGGTTTTCAAAAGCACTCTTTGAATTACCTTCTTTTTTTAAGGCTCGTTCCCTGTATGCCTTTTGGGTTGGTCAATATTACTTTAGGATTTTTAAAAATTAATAAAAAATCGTTTATTTGGACAACTCTTTTAGGAATTTTGCCCCTCTCATTTTTTTATACTCATGCAGGAGCTGGGATTTCTCATATCATACAAACTGGTCATACATTATCAATTAACTCGATCATGAACCGGTACGTTATTTTAGCGTTAATTGGATTAGGTTTTTTGACTCTTGTTCCGATATTAATAAAGAGGAAGGGTTAAAAAAGAGTTTTGGATAAGATCTTTTTTTCTAAAAACACCTTAATGAGCGTAGGTCAAGAGATGAAGATGCGCTTGAAACTAAAATGAAATTTTTTAGTTTCATCACGAATATTGCTTGCTTGTTACAAGTTAATTGTATCCATCTAGTTGTGATATGGATTAGCAAAGCTTAAATGAAAACATAAAAGCTTGCAGATAAAAGATTGAAAAGTAAAATTTTTTTGGTTAAAGTCAGCTGCCATGTATACGCTTTCGAAAATTGCAAATTGGCTTGGTCAAACTTGTGATAAGGATTGTCCAATCTCTTTTTTTTCTATAGATAGTAGGGAGGTAGAAAAAGGGGGAATCTTTTTTGCTTTAAAAGGTGAAAAAGTTGATGGTCACAATTTTTTGGAAGAAGTTGCAAAAAAAGGGGTGTCTGCAGCTGTTGTTTCCAAAGAGTATGTAGGATTAAACTTTGGTCTTCGACTTTTTTATGTAGACGATGTGATACAAGCTTTGCAAGAAATTGCAAGACGGGCCTTACTAGAGAGAAAGACGAAAGTAATTGGGATTACAGGCTCTCTTGCAAAGACGACAACAAAAGAATTTTTATATCACGTTTTGCAATCAAAGTTTTTTATTAAAAAAAGTGAAGGGAACAGAAATACGCAAAGTACCCTGCCCCTTGCGATTTTAAACGCAGAAGGAAATGAAGAATACCTTATCTTAGAGATGAGTATGACAAAAAAGGGGCACATTACAAATCTTGTTCAGATGGCTCCACCGGAAATTGTGGTTCTTACTCCGATTACGATTTGTCATGCGACTCACTTTCAGGATGTGGAAGGAATTGCATCTGCAAAAGCAGAAATTTTAGCACCTAGTGCAAAATTTGCAGTCATTCATGAAACATCAATTTCTTATAAAGCAGTTAGGAAAGCTCTTACATGTGACTTTGCTGTTTATCCTAAAAAAATTAATTTTGAGATCCCATTTCAAGAGAGTCATTTAAGAGAAAATGTAGCTGGAGTCATTGAAGTTGCCAAATATTTAGGCTTAAGAGACGATGAAATTATAGCTTCTTTAAGAGGATTAAAAGCGTTTGAACACAGATTTGAAAAAATTGTTCATCGAGGGATTACTTTTATTGATGATGCCTACAATGCAAATGGACTTTCAATGATTGCAGCGTTGAAAAATTTACCAAATCCAAAACCTGGTAAAAAGAAAATTGCTGTACTCGGTTCTATGGCAGATCTTGGAAAATACAGCGATGCAGTTCATAGGGATGTTGCAAACGTTGCCGCATCTTATGTTGATCTCCTTTATTGTATTGGCGATCATGCAAAACCTATGGTGGAAGTGTTTGAGAAAATGAAAAAAGAGGTCTTGTTTTTCTCCTCTTATGAAGAATTAAAAAGTAGGCTTAGAGTCGTAGCTGAAGAGGGTGATGTTGTTTTAGTTAAAGGCTCTAATTTTCATAAGCTTTGGAAGGTAATAGAGTGATTTTATTAGTATTACATTTTTTAGAGAGAATTGGGCTAAAAATTCCGACACTTTTTTTTTATGCTTCAACACGAATGATTTTTGCCGCGATTTTTGCTCTTGTAGCAACGATTTGTTTGGGCAGACCTTTTATTAGAAAGTTGTATGAACTAAAAGTTGGACACACAGTTCGGGTCTCCGATGTTAAAATTCTTTCTGAGCAATATCAAAAGAATAGAAATGTCCCATCTATGGGAGGTTTAATATTTTTAACAACTCTTTTTTTTTCAGGTGTTTTATGGATGGATTTTTCTCAGGCCTTTACATGGATTTTGTTTCTGACAATGGTTTGGATGGGATTTATCGGGTTTTTAGATGACAGGGCTAAATTAAAAAATAAGAGATCTTTAGGGTTGTCAGGTCGAAAAAAATTTTTACTTCAAGTTTTTTTCTCTTTGCTTTTGAGTCTATATCTTTTCTCTCCCCTTGTGACAGATAGTTTAAAAATAGTTGCTCCCCCTTTTGCAAAAGAGAAACTAGTTGGAGGAGAGGTTCTAAAGTTGCCTACAAAAGAGTACGCCTCTCGTTATTACATCCCATTTTTCAAAAAACCTGTTGTTGTTACAGGTTTTTGGATTTTAATAGCAATTTGTGTAACGATATTTGTGATTACAGGCTCAACAAATGCAGTTAATTTGACAGACGGGCTCGACGGTCTTGCTACAGGGCTTGCTCTTTTTGTGGCATCTGTTTTGGCAATAATCTCTTTCTTATCTAACAATTTAACTATTTCAAGCTATCTAAATATTATTTACATTGAGGGAAGTGGGGAGATTGCAATTTTTCTATGTAGCCTAATTGGGGCACTTTTAGGTTTTCTTTGGTTTAATGGATATCCTGCTGAAGTATTTATGGGTGATACAGGATCTCTTGCTCTCGGTGGAATTTTAGGTGTCTCTGCAGTTTTATTAAGAAGAGAGTTTCTCTACGCAATCATTGGAGGAGTTTTTGTTCTTGAGACGTTATCTGTCATAATTCAAGTGGTAAGTTTTAAGTTTAGAAATGGGAAAAGAGTCTTTCTTTGCGCTCCCATTCATCACCATTTTCAGATGAAAGGGTGGCATGAAACAAAAGTCGTTATTAGATTTTGGATGATTGGTCTGTTGCTAGCCCTTATCGGGCTAGCAACCTTAAAAATACAATAGACTTCTTTTAGAATCAGTACGTCGAATAATAGGAAAAAGCAGTTTCACCTGACTTATATTTTAGACTAATTCCTCCCTCTTCAACTCGTCTTTCAAGTATTTGGATATATTCATTAGCCTCTTTTGCTTGTTTGTCATAAGATCTGCTAAGTTTAGAAAGATCATCATATCCAATTGTAGCGTCAATAATATGGGTTAGAAATAGGCCGATAGTAGCAATGCTAACAATTATTGCAAGGCTTAGCAATGCAGATTCTATAGCTGTAAAAATGACAGCCCCTAGTCCAATAAAAGGAATAGAAGCAGTTAAGATAATTATAGATACTGGGGATAAGGCAGCTGATGCGATAGAGGATTGTAATCTAATATCTTTTAAAATTTTAAGAGCTGCTATGTTTGTAAGGTCTTCTATTTTTGTAACTTTTTCTTTAATGCTATCAACTAAGCTAATTCTAAAATCTCCAAAGCAAGAACTTGTGTGTAGTATCCCTCTTGATCCTTCAATTACTAAACTCATATTTTCTCCGAAGTTGTTTCTTTTTCAAAATAGTGTTACATTAATCAGACAAAAACGCAATCTTTATTGAATCTTATAAAATGAGGTGTATGA
This sequence comes from Chlamydiota bacterium, assembly GCA_016866545.1. Taxonomy (GTDB): domain Bacteria; phylum Chlamydiota; class Chlamydiia; order Chlamydiales; family 2-12-FULL-49-11; genus VGMD01. The sequence goes on from VGMD01000002.1 coordinate 63,272, forward strand.
AAAAAGTCTTAGTTATTGGCCTTGGATTAAGTGGGCTTTCTGTTGTTCGATTTTTAATAAATAAAGGAATAGAAGTTTATGGCGTCGACAAATTACACAAAGAGATAGAGGGATGTCACACCTTTCTTGATACATTTGATTTTCCTGCATTCGATTTTGATCTTGTTGTAGTTTCTCCCGGCATCTCAAAAGATCATCTAATTTATCAAAGGGCGATTTTAGAAGGAGTTAAAATAATAAGCGAAGCAGAGCTTGCACTTTTGCAAATGAGAGATCATAAAATTATTGCAGTTACAGGATCTAATGGTAAGAGCACAACTGTTATGCTCCTTACACATGTGTTGAATGTTTTTAAGAAAAAGGCAAGAGCTCTTGGTAATATTGGAAAGCCTCTTATTTCAGCTGTTGAAGAATTAGATGAGGGGGAGATAGTTGTAGCAGAATTAAGTTCTTTTCAACTAGAGACGATGAGTCAAAAATTATTTGATCTAGCAGTTATTTTGAATCTTACCCCGAACCATCTTGATCGGCATATAACAATGGAAAATTATTTCCTTGCAAAAAGAAAAATAGCTGAATGTTTAAAAGATAAAGGAACTTTCTATATTGGTCAAAAAGTAAAAGAGGTGTATCACTTATTTCTCAGAGGTTTTTCCTATGAGGTTGTCTCAGATGATAAAATAGAGGTTGTAAAAAGAGTCTTATCCCAGTTTGGAATTTCAGAAAGTGATGTGTTAGAGGCTATTAAAACCTTCCAATCTCTTCCTCATAGAATGGAGTTTGTCTCTGAAATAGGTGGGGTTCGCTGTTATAATGATAGTAAAGCAACAACTATGGATGCGGTTTCATACGCTGTTGAAACGCTTGGAAAAGATGTTATTTTAATTGCTGGTGGAAGGCATAAAGGGGGGAGTTTTTCTGTTTGGAACAAGAGTTTTGTTGGTCGTGTTAAAGCAATTATTCTTCTTGGTGAAGCCAAAGAACTCATAGCAAGTGAGCTTTTATTGCAAATTCCAATCTACTTTGTAGAAAGTTTAGATGAAGCAATTGAAAAAGGGTTGCAAGTAGCAAAGCCGCGTGATAATCTGATTTTATCCCCTGGATGTAGTAGTTATGATATGTTTTCAAATTTCGAAGAGCGGGGTGAGATGTATAAAAAAGGGTTAGAGCGTGAGTCGAAGAGATACGATTGTCATTTCAGTTCTTGTTAATATGGCGCTGTTAGTAGTGCTTTTTGTTTTTGCTATTAAGCCGTCAACTCCAGTTGAGATAGCAAAAATTAGCTTGCAAGCGGAAAAGAGAGTAGAAAAAGTTCCTTTGAATGAAGAAAAAAATGCTTTAGACCAAGTTGATAATTTATTGAGTAAATTTGTCGCAGAAGAGGTGAAATCACAGCTAGAAGTCCATCCTTCTAAAGAAATTGTTGAAGCAAGCGCTGATCTGAATGTAAAAGAGATTATAGTAAAGCAAGGCGATACATTAGATAAGATTGCAAAAAGTGCACGTGTGACAGTTAGTGAAATCATGAAGCTGAATCGTTTAACAGACACAAGGCTCCATATTGGTCAAATTTTGTTTGTCCCAAAAGGTGATGAGTTTGCTCCAGATCGAAGTCAGTCAGCTGTTTCAGAAACGTTTAGTTCAACAAATTCGAATAAAACAGAGGGTAAATATTATATCGTTAAGCATGGAGACAATCCATGGACAATTGCTATTAAAAATGGCATTAAAGTTGAAGAATTACTTCGATTAAATAATCTAGATGAGAGTAAGGCTAAAAAATTAAAACCTGGAGATAAGCTCAGGATTAACTAATGAAGACGAGAGTTTATCTTTTTGTTGTCATAGTCACAATTTTTTGCATGGGTGTGATTATGGTTTTTAATACAACGTCAGCAGAAATGATAGATCGGGGTTCAGAAATTTGGTCATACCTTTCAATGGCCAAACAGATTGCTTTTTGCAGCTTAGGCCTTTTTTTGGGCTATCTTATTTACCTATTTAGCTATGAAAGATTAATACAATATGCACATATTTTACTCGGGTTTTCTCTTTTTTTACTGATTTTAGTTTTTGTTCCGAAAATTGGCATGCATATTAATGGGGCTCATAGGTGGATTAATTGTTTTGGTGTTTCGCTACAACCTTCAGAATTTGTCAAAATTGTGTTGCCTCTTTTTTATTTAAGATTATTCAGTAAAGCGCCCAAAATACTTAGATTTAAGACATTTTTTTTATGGCAGTTTATTTTGCTTGCTCCGATCGGATTAATTATCATTGAGCCGGATAATGGAACTGCAGCAATCTTACTTGCAACACTTGTTGTTTTATATTTTATCACAAAAATCAGATGGCTCTATTGGGTAATTCCAATTATAATTGTCTCTTGTTTAGCAGTAACTCTTGCACTCAGCATGAAACACGTTTCTGATAGAATTCATATTTATTTACATCCTGAAGCCGATCTTTTAGGAAAAGGTCACCAACCCTATCAGGCGAAAATTGCTGCTGGTACAGGAGGGCTTTTTGGAAGAGGGCTTGGCGAGAGTTTACAAAAATACAACTATTTACCAGAGGCAAGAAGTGATTACATAGCGGCAATTTATGCCGAAGAGTTTGGTTTTGTAGGGATTTTGCTATTGATTATTTTATATATGGCAATAGCTGTATGTGGATTTAAGATAGCAGCAGCTTCCGAAGATCAAGATGGATATTATTTAGCTACGATATTTACATTTATGATTGCGTTGCAGGCTTTTTTAAATTTAGGGGTTGTTTCAGGCCTTCTTCCAAGTAAAGGGACAAACTTACCATTTTTTAGTCAGGGAGGATCTTCTTTGCTCGCAAACATTTTTATGATTTCGATTATTATGAGTGTGGGGGAAAAAAGGGTTGTATGCATAAAACAATCATCGTAGCAGTTGGGGGAACTGGTGGACATGTCATTCCTGCCCAGAAAATTGGGGCTGGGTTAAGTTCTGATTTTTATGTTATTTATATGGGGGTCGGCCTTTCAAAGAATCCATTTTTTCAAAAAGAGAAATCCCCTTTTTATGATGTAGAAGGAGCAAGTCTTTCTAAAGGGCTAGTCTCTTTTTTTATAAAAAATATAAGAGGAGTTTTTCAGGCACGAAAATTGTTAAAAAAACACAAGGCCTCTCATGTGATTGGGTTTGGAAGCTTTCATAGTTTCCCAATTCTTTTAGCAGCACTTTTTGCAAAAGTTCCTTTTGATCTTTTTGAGTTCAATATTATTCCTGGAAAAGTAAATGCACTTTTTTCAAGATGGGCCCGAAAGATTTTTATTCATTTTGAACCAAAGGGGGGGCGTTTTTCCAAAAATCTTGTAAAAATTGATTTTTCTTTTGAAGAAGTTAAAGCTTTTTCTAAAGAGGAAGCAAGAGAGTTTTTCGGATTAGAAGCAAAGAAGAAAACATTGCTTGTTTTTGGTGGATCGCAAGGTGCTGAAGCAATTAATGAGATTATGCCAGATGTAGTTAAAGAGCTAAAAGAAGAGTTTCAAATTATTCATTTTCCAGGAAAAGAGAGTAGGTTAGAGGAGATTTATAAAAACTTAGGAGCTAAATTTTTAGTCTCTTCTTTTTGTAATAGAATGGAACTTGCTTGGAATGCAGCTGATCTTGCAATTTGTAGAGCAGGAGCTGGCGCTATGAGAGAGATGCTAATCTTTGAAAAGCCTGCTATTTTAATCCCTTATCCAAATGCGACAGATGATCATCAAACAGAGAATGCTAAATACATGGAAGATGTTGTGAAAGGGGGAGTTTTTCTTTCGCAAGAAAATTTAACTGCTCAAAAGCTTATAGAAAAAATTTTTCATTGCGTAAAAAATAGTGATCAAATGAAAGAGTCTATTCGATTTTTTAAAAAAAATGAGAGGAGATCTTTTTTTAATCATAAGGAGCATATATGAAATACCATTTCATAGGAATTGGTGGTGTGGGCATGAGTGCTCTTGCTAGGATCTTACACGAAAAAGGGTATAAAGTTAGTGGCAGCGATCTTAGTAAAACTTATGTCACAAAAGAATTAGAAGAGATAGGAATTCATGTTTTTTATAATCAGGTAAAAGAAAACATCTCAACTGATCAAATTATCGTTTATAGTACGGCTATAAAGCCTTCAAATCCAGAATGGTTAGCTGCAGAAAAAAATGTAAAAATGCATCGATCAGAGCTTTTGGAAGAGCTGCTCTCTGAAAAGAAGGCTATTTTGGTTGTTGGGGCTCATGGAAAAACAACAACAACAACTCTTTTTACCTATATTTTAAAAGAGGGGGGTAGTGACCCTTCATTTGTGATAGGAGGATTTTCTGAATCACTTGAACGAAAAAATGGTAAATTAGGAGCTGGCAATTATTTTATAGCTGAAGGAGATGAGAGTGATGGTTCGTTTTTAAGAGCAGATCCAGAAGGAGCTATTGTAACAAACGTCGATTTTGATCATTTGGATTTTTGGAAAAGTGAAGAGGCTCTTTTAGAAGCGTACCAAACATTTATCAAGCGTATAAAAAGAAGAGATCTTTTATTCTATTATTGCGAAGACCCCTTTCTTTCATCTTGGAAAGTTTCTGGAGTCAGTTATGGTTTTTCTCAAAAAGCAGATCTTAGAGCTTCGAATCTAAGATTTAGAGGGGGAAAACAGTATTTTACAATCGACTTTCAGGGAAAAACATATATCGATATAGAGATTAATTTATTAGGAAGACATAATGTTTTAAATGGACTTGCCTGCTTTGGAATGGCTATTTCGTTAGGCGTTAAAGAAGATGTAATTAGAATAGCTCTTTCATCATTTAAAGGAGTAAAAAGAAGACTTGAGTGGAAGGGGTGCTTAAATGGCGCCTATATTTATGATGATTATGCGCATCATCCAGAAGAGATTGAGGCAACTCTTTCAGCTTTGAAGCAAGCATTTAATAATGAGAGAAAAATAGCTGTTTTTCAGCCACATAGATATACCAGGCTAAAAGATCTTATGAATGAGTTTGCAACTGAAAAAATATGGAAAGATAGTGACGAGCTTATTGTAACTGACATTTATTCGGCGGGAGAAGAAAAAATCGAAGGGGTGACAATAGAGGCTTTTTTAGAGAAGCTAGAAAAAAAAGCGACCTATGTTCCTCGGGAGAAGATAGTTCATTTTCTTCAAAATAGAATTTCTTCGGGCGATTTGGTAGTCACATTAGGTGCAGGAGATATCACAGCAGTTAGCTCGGAGTTAATAGTTTGAGTAGGTTGAAGTCTGTATTTACAATCGTCTCTTTGATTTTCGCTCTGCTCACAGTCGGGTTTACCTGTTTTAGAATTTTTCGAGGATCGCTTGCTGACAAAATGGTTCACGCAAAGTATGAAATTCAGTCAATCATCCAAACAGGCCCAGAAAAAGAGGCTTTGCCTACTGTTTACCTTGCTGAATTATTAGATCTTTCAAAAAATTTACCTCAAAATTATTTTGCGTTTGATGAAAAAAAAGCTGAACAAAAACTTTTAACAAGCCCTGTTATTTCAAAGGCTAGGGTAAAAAAAATCAGGCCAAATACGATCTATATCGATTATGAAGTGTTTAGGCCGATTGCTTTGTGGGGAGATAACATCAACTTAGGAATTGATGAAAAAGGGCATGTTTTTCCGATCGAACCCTATTTTTCGTTAAAAAGATTGCCTGAAATATATTTTGGCAAGCAAGAAATAGAGAGAGAAAAACTAGAAATTGCATTAGCAATTTTAGCCTATTTTGAAAAAAGAGCCTCTTTTGAAGAAACTATTGTTAAGATGATTGATGTAGAAGAGGCAATACATCCAAGTTTTGGAAAAAGAGAGGTTGTTATTACGCTTGAAGAGAAAGGGCAAACTTGGTATTTGAGGCTTACACCTCATAAATTTCCTGAGGAGTTAAATAATTTTATAACTTTGAAAAGCTCCTACGCAGCAAGTTCAAAACGTAAAAAGGTAGTAGATTTGAGACTTTCAAAAGTAGCTTATATTGAAGAGGTGGTTGATTGAAAGAGCTTATTGTAATTATGTGTACGACAAAAAATATAGAAGAGGCTAGAGAGATCAGCAAAGGTCTTTTAAGAGAGGGTTTAATTGCGTGTGCTTCAATTGTTCAGCCTGTAGAGTCTTGGTTTGTTTGGCAGGATAAAATAGAGGAAGTACAAGAAGTTCAGTTATTTATAAAAACTATTAGAGAGAAATACTTAGCTTGCGAAGCGTGGATTGTACAAAATCATTCGTATGAAGTTCCAGAAATCATATCGCTAACAGTAGAAAAAGGGTATGGCCCGTACTTAAATTGGGCAATAGAATCAGTAGAAAGTACTTGATAAGAAAATTAAAAGAAAACAAAATTAACTAAAAGAGGGAAAAAAGCTGATGAATGTTACAAAAGAAGATCTCTTAGGAATTGTTATACTTAGATGCGAAGGGAGATTAGACGCTACAACTGCGCCTCGTTTGGAAGATGAAATTAATACCCTTTTAGACCAAGAAAGAATTAAAATCATGATTGATTTTACAAGAATTGACTATCTAAGTAGTGCTGGAATGAGACTTCTTCTATCGATGACAAAGAGACTTAAAGCAAAAAAAGGGAAGCTTAGTATTTTTGCTCTTCACGACGAGGTGAGCGAAATTATTCATATGGCCGGTTTCGAAAAAGTATTAGCCATTTATCCCAATCAAGAAGAGGCGACCCGCGCTCATGACGAAAAGATGATGGGATGACGCAGGATTGTATAAATTGGCAGGTACCTCTTGAGAAAAAAGAGCCAAGAGAGAAAGGGTTCAAGAAAAAGAAAGTCCTAGTAATTGCAGGTCCAACTGCAACGGGAAAAACAGAGCTTTCTATTAGAATTGCAAATGGTATTGGAGCTGAGATTATATCTTGTGATTCAATGCAGGTCTATAAATGGGCAGATATTGGTTCTGCAAAACCGTCAAAACAAGAGTTAAAGGCTGTATATCATCATTTAATTGATATTAGAGATATTAGAGAGCCTTTTAACGTTGCAGACTTTTATGAAGAGGCGACGTCAGCTTTAGAAGATATTATGCTTCGAAACAAAGTTCCTATTACAGTTGGAGGAGCTGGGTTTTACGTGCACACATTCTTATACGGACCTCCTAAAGGCCCCCCTTCAAATAAAGAGATTAGAGCTAAATTAGAGGCTGATATTGAAAAATTCGGCGTCGAGATGCTTTATGGAAAATTACAAGAGTTAGACCCTGATTATGCCAAATGCATTACTGTACAAGATCGGCATAAAATTGTAAGAGCGCTTGAAATTATTTTGCTCACTGGTAAAAAGGTGAGTGAAATCCCAAAGCCTTCAGAAGAGGATCTTTCTAGAGAATTAGATTTTAGATGTTGGTTTATTTATTACCCAAAACCTATTTTATATGAGAGAATTGAAAAAAGATGTGATCAAATGATTCAGCAAGGTCTTTTGGATGAAGTTATAAAATTGCGAGAAGGACTTAAGGAAAATTCTGCTGCATCTAATGCAATCGGCTACAGACAGGCTATTAAATATCTTGACTCACCAAAAACTAAAGCAGACTTTGATCATTTTGTATCAAGCTTTAAGCAAGCCTCGCGTAATTACGCAAAAAGGCAATTTACCTGGTTTCGACGAGAGCCACTATTTAGATGGCTCGATTTATCGCTTACATCTATTGAGGGTGCAGCAGAAATTATTATTCGAGATTTAGAGCAAAATTAATTCTTCTAAATTTTAAACGTATTTTAGATCCTTTTTTTAACTTTGCTTTTTTTAGAATTTTTTCGTATCATCTCTACACTTATGATAAAGATACACACATTTGAAGAAATAAGCGAGGGCATGAAAGAAATTTCAAGTCCAGAAGAGAAAATTACCTTAGCAATCTCTTTTATGAAGGATGCGATTTCTTCAGAGGGGAAACCTAGATTTAGAGATTTTTGGCGCATGAAAAAAAGCTGTTTTGAGCTTTTTTCATTAGAGACAAATCCAATAAAAAGAAACTTTTTTTGGAAAGAGTATTCAGAGCTTTTAAAAGAGGCTCACAGATTGCAAGAGATTTTTAAAGAAGAGATTGAATTTCACGCAGATCAGATTAGATTAGCAATAGTTGGTTTGGAAGCAGAGATCTTAAATCCGGAAAAATTGAGATCCATCCCTTTATCAAATTTTGAAAAAGCGCATGACCTTAAAGAATTAGAGCAAAAAGCGAGATATTTTGAAAGTTTAAAGGGAAAAGTTATTGCTTTAAGAGAAGAGGTCTTAGGTTTAGAAATTCGCATTCATCTGAAAAATGAGTTGCTCGATCTTTTGAAAAAAATTGGAGATCAGGTATTTCCTGAATACAAAAAAACGGTTCAGGAGCTAACAAAATCTTTTCAAGACAGAGTTGATCATTTTTTTCTAAAGTTTTCAAAAGAGAGAGAAAAAAGTGAGTTAAAAAGAGATATCAGAATGTTTCAAGCGCTTTTAAAAGAGATTCATGTTTCACACGACGCGTATAAGAAGTTTCGTGAAAAATTTAGTCAAGCATGGAAATTAATTGAAGAGAGTGAGAAAGAGAATTTTGAAGAAAGGGAGCAAATCCGAAGTGAAGATTGTCTAAAAAAAGAGGCGCTTTTAAATGAACTAAAAGAGATACCAGACGATTCTTCTTTTTATGACAAAATAAGAGAGGTTTTTAGAAAAGCAAAAGCTGAACTTCGATTAAAGGAAAACTTTCTAGCGATACAAAAAGAGATGCAGCTAATAGAGGATCGATATAGAGAAAGACATTTAGCTTTAGAGCAAAAAAGAAAAGAAGTAGAAGAAGAAAAAAGGGCTTTAGTTGCAGAAAAAGCAAATGTGATCATTGAGGAGCTAAAAACTCTATCCAAAAAAGAGGGCAAGGCATCGCTCGAAAAAATGGAAGAAGTCTACTCTGAGGCTGCAAAAGTTTCTGAAAAATCGTTAGATAAAAGTCAGTCTCTTCTCTTATTGCATCTAAGACTCTCTTTGCAGCAGACTATTTTAAAAAAGAAAAAGGCGACAGGTGAAGAGTGGAAAATTTTCGGAAATGAAATCAAATTTTTTCTTGAAAGACTGCGTAAAGAATTAAAAGGTTGTGGATTAGATATAGAGCTTGCTGGAGTGCTTTCTACTCTTATTGAAGAGAACAAAGAGAGATTAGCTAATATATGAGAATTGGCCTCTTTGGGGGTAGTTTTGATCCTGTGCATAAGGGGCATGAAAATCTAGTTAAAGATTGTTTAAATTCTTTAAAACTAGATAAAGTTTTTATTATTCCCGCCTTTGTTTCGCCATTCAAAGTAGATGCACCGCCTATCGCAAGTCCAAAAGATAGACTTTGTATGTTAAAGCTTGCCTTTGAAAATGAGCCTCAAGTAGAGATTTTAACAGAAGAGATCGATAGAAAAGAAATTTCTTACACAATTGATACTTTAAAAAAGATCTGTTTAGAGTTTCCGAAGGATCAAATTTTTCTTTTGCTTTCAGAGGAGTTGAGAGAGAAGTTTTCTTTGTGGAAGAACGTTGAAGAAATAAAGAAAATGGCGCATATAGAATTTAGAGAGAAAAAAAATCGTATAAGTAGTACAGAAATTAGAAGGAATTTGAGAGAGGGAGCTTTGTGTAAAAATTATCTTTCAGCAAAAGTTCTAGACTACATACAGAAACATCAATTATACTCTTCGTGATATGGAATTAGAAAAAGAAGAATTTGTACAAAAGATTTGTCAAGCTATCTATGACAAAAAAGGTTTTAACATTCTAGCTTTAAATGTAGCTGGCATATCCTCAATTGCGGATTGTTTAGTTATAGCAGAAGGGAATGTGGATCGACATGTAGTTGCGATCGCTAACGAAATCGTAAAGGAAATTTCAGATACTTTTAATATTAAGCCTCATCATATGGAGGGGATTAATTCGGGTGACTGGGTTTTGATTGATTACATTGATGTAATTGTGCATGTGTTTATGCCAGATGCGAGAGAAAAATTTCGTTTAGAAGAGCTTTGGTCTAAGGGTAAGCCGATAGAGTTGAACTTGGCTCTTTCCGTCTAAATTAAGGAAGGAAGAGATGAAGAAAAAAAGAGTTGTCGTCACTGGAATGGGACTTGTGTCCTGTTTTGGAACTGATGTAAATAAATTTTTTGAAAGTTTGCTTGAAGGGAAAAGTGGTGTTTCAAAAGTGACTGCTTTTGATCCGGGTGAGCTTACAACAACTTTTGGTGCGGCAGTTACTGGATTTGATGGAGAGCTTTTTTTAGATAAGAAGCAAGCTCGAAGGGTTGATTCTTGTATTTTGTACGGAGTAGCTGCAGGAAAGCTTGCATTGCAAAACTCTTCTTTAGATCTTGAAGCATTAAATAAGCTTAGAGCAGGTGTTGTTATTGGATCTGGCATGGGTGGTATGCAAGTCTTTATTGACGGCGTTGAAACTGCTTTTGAAAAGGGAGTAAAGAGGGTAACTCCTTTTTTTATTCCTTATGTTCTTACCAATATGCCCGGGGCGCTTTTAGCAATAGATCTCGGGTTTAAAGGTCCAAATTACTCTGTATCTACAGCTTGCGCAACTTCAAATTACAGCATTTTTGCGGCTGCAGAGCATATTCTACGAGGTGATGCCGATGTAATGATTGCAGGGGGTGTTGAAGCTTGTATGAATAAGATGTGTTTTGCCGGTTTTTCAGCTTTGAAAGCAATTTCAAGACGAAATGATGAACCTCAAAAAGCATCGAGGCCTTGGGATAAAAACCGCGACGGATTTGTGATTGCAGAAGGTGCAGGAGCAATTGTACTAGAATCTTTGGATCATGCTTTAGCAAGAGGAGCGACTATTTTAGCTGAGTATAAAGGGGGCGCTCTTACATGTGATGCGCACCATATGACAGAGCCTACGCCTGATGGATCGGATGTGAAAAGGTGCATGGAGCTTGCCTTAGCCGATGCTGGCTTAAAACCAAGTGACGTAGATTATATTAACGCGCATGCAACATCTACCCCAGTAGGAGATCTTTGTGAGATCAGAGCTATTAAAGATCTCTTTCAAGATTCTCTTTCAAAGATCTATGTAAATGCGACAAAGTCTTTAATTGGACATGCATTAGGTGCGGCAGGGGCGTTAGAGGCGATAACATGTATAAAAACATTATTAACAGGAGAGATTCATCCAACCATTAATCTAGAAGATAGAGAGGAAGAGCTTTCTGGGATTAATATTGTTTCGGAAAAATCAAAAAAGACAAATCCTAAGGTAGTGTTGTCAAATTCTTTTGGATTTGGTGGGCATAATAGCGTAATAATTTTATCAAAGTATGAAGGTTGATAGTGGAAGGGTTAGGAGATCACGAAGAAGATGAATCGTTTGGGATTGTTCCTGTTTTCTATAATGGGAAAGAGACTTTAGTATTTATTTTAAGACACTTGAGTGGATATTGGGGCTTTCCTAAAGGGCATCCAAATCCGGGAGAGACTAAATTAGAGACAGCGAAGAGAGAACTTTTTGAAGAGACGCAGCTGCATGTTGATAAAATTCTTTCAGACAATCTTTTGCAAGAAAAGTATTCATTTCGAGTGGAAGGGAAGACGATTCATAAAACAGTAAGTTATTTCATTGCGACGGTTACTTCTACTCAAACTGTTATAGATACTAAAGAGGCAAGGGAAGGTAAATGGGTTGATATAAATGAAGCGCCCATGCATCTTACTTTCAAAGAGGCGCAAAGAATTTGTAGAGAGAGTTGTCAAATTTTGAGGGGTATAGGTCTATGAGAAATAGCATCAACTTGTTTAGGGAGTGTTTAAAAGGAGAAGTTCTAAAAGACTTAGTGATTGGGACTTTGGCAAGTTTGATAGTAGCTCTTTTTGCTCCCCTCTCGTTTAACCTTCCGTTTACTCCTGTGCCTGTAACATTACAAGTGCAAGTAGCTCTTTTTTTATCAGCTTTTTTAGGTGCAAGAAGAGGGGTTTTTATGATTCTTGCATTTATCACACAAGGTGTAATCGGCTTTCCTGTTTTTGCAGGTGGAAGTGCAACTATTATGACTTTAGTAGGACCTAGAGGCGGTTATCTTTTTGGCTATTTGATAGCAGCGTTTCTTGTAGGGAAAGTTTATCAAGAAACTCTTAATAAAAATGTGATGAAATTATTTTTTTCGATGTTTTTAGGAAATATATGCGTCTATCTTTGTGGATTTTCTTGGCTTTCGCACTTCGTGGGTCTTAAGAACGCCTTTCTATTAGGAATTGCACCGTTTGCGCTTTTAGATCTTCTTAAACTTACGATGTTTTCTTTTCTAAAAACACCCTTTACTGCCTTTTTAAATTCTTTGCGTAAATAGATGTAAATTTTTAGCGGTATTATGGGCTTTTTCAGTTGTCTTGAGAGGTAACTGATTATCGGCTCTTGTTTTTAGGCTGTCACTACTTCCTATGATAGGGATATGCCGTCTTGCTAAGCTACTAACTTTTGAAGAGGTTACAGGTTTTGTCATCCCTCCAGACTCTGCTAGTCTATTTATGTTTGATTCAGGATTAATTTTCATGTTCTTACTCCAAAATTTTTCGTATGATTATGTAATCTTTAAAGGATTTTGTTGTTCGCGTCAATAGATAATTTAGAAAGAGGCCCAATTTCTCATAGAGAAATGAGTACTTTGTTTTTTTTAGCAAGGCGGGTATAATGACTGTTTTGTATCTAATTTTTTTAAGGTTCTAATATGTTTAGAGGTATAGCAATAATTCTCTTAAGAGGCTTAATAAAATTTCTTTTAAGTTTACGCTATAAAATTAGTGTAGAGGGATCAGCCTTGTTAGATGATCCAGCCTTAAAAGATAAGGGGGTCTTGATTCTCCCGAACCACCCTGCAGAGATAGAACCTTTTATGCTAATGGTTTTGCTTGGAAAAAAGTTTGATTTAAGGCCTTTAGTCATCAGTAATTTTTATAATTATCCCTTTGCCAAATGGATCATGAAATTGATCAAAGCAAAACCTGTTTCTGAATTTGATAAGGCAATCAGTTCATACAAGATGAAGACAGCAGAGAGGCTCTTTCAAGAAGTAATTGATGATTTGAAAGATAAAAAAGCGATTCTTTTTTATCCAAGTTCTGCCTTAAAAGTGTCAGCGGATGAAAAAATCGGAGGGAGGTCACTTGCTCATGCAACCATTCAGAGCGCGCCAGAAACAGAGATTTTGTTAGTTAGAATTACAGGCCTTTGGGGATCGATGTTTTCTAAAGCATATACAGAAAAAACGCCCGATTTTTGGACACTTATCGGAAAGGGGGCTCTGATATTACTAAAAAACTTTATCTTTTTTGCGCCAAGAAGAAAAGTTACCATTCAGTATGCTCTTGCGGAAAAGGATTTTCCAAAATTTGGTTCAAGAACCGAGTTTAATAGAGCTCTTGAACTGTTTTATAATCAATATAAGACAAAAGAGAATGAGACTGTTTCAAAAGAGCCTCTTTATAAAGTGCCTCTTTATTTCTGGTCTGCAAGGGTGTATGAAGTTCCAAAGGCGATGCCAAGACGAAATGTTTATCATGAGATTGCAGTTCCTTTGCATATTCGGCAAGATATTATGTATCAACTTTCTGAAATGTCAGAAAAATCTGTTAAAGAGATTCATGATCATAGCAATCTTATCTATGATTTAGGTCTTGATTCTTTAAATGTCGCCTCATTGTATACATATTTAGAGACTCATTATGAATTAGAAAAAAGCTTAGAACCTGGAGATCTTATGGTAGTTCAAGATTTGTTTGCAGCAGCTATGCGTTTGAAAAAGGGGGGAAAAGAAGAAGAGGTAAAAACAGATGATTCTTCTTGGCCTAAATATGTGAAAAGACGACCAGACGCAACGCATGGAGAGGGAAATACGATCATAGAAGTTTTTTTCTCTGTGGCTGACAGATTAAAAAAGGCCCCAGCTATAGCTGATGGTAACTCGGGTGTAATGGACTATCAAACGATGAAAAGAGCGATAGTAATTTTAGCAAAAGAGTTTGAAAAACTAGAGGGGCAGTACATTGGCGTGATGCTTCCTTCATCAAATGGGGTCTATCTTGTTATTTTAGCTTTAATGCTTGCAGGAAAAACGCCTGTTCCATTGAATTGGACTGTTGGTTCATTTTTCCTAAATCATGCAATTAATTTGATGGAAATTCAGCATGTAATTACATCAGAAAAATTTATGAAAAGACTCGATAATGTTGATATTGGTAAAGCATTAGATCTTCTGATCACTCTGGAAGATGTGAGAAAAGGGCTTACTTTAAAAGACAAGCTTAGGGGTGCATTTCTTGCAAAAAGATCGGGTAAGTCTATTATAAGTAAATTTAAAGCGGGTCAATTAAAAGGTGATGATACTGCAGTTGTTTTATTTACAAGTGGAACGACAGCCCTTCCAAAAGCTGTTCCTTTGACACATAATAATATTATTATAGACCAAAGAGATGTTTTGCATGCAATTGAGCTTCATGGAGATGACGTAATTATTATGCCTCTTCCTCCCTTCCACATTTTTGGACTAAACATAGGGTTATTAGGGCTTTTACTTGGTCTTAGAACTGTATACTCTCCAGATCCATTAGATGGATCACATATTGCCAAAGAGATTTTAAAATGGAGAGTTAGTGTTTTAATCATGGCTCCTACATTTTTTTCACATTTATTTAGATCGGCTACATTAAGTCAGCTGAAATCGGTTCGTTTATGTGCATCCGGGGCTGAAAAAGCGCCCCCAACGCTTTTAGAGTTTGTTCAAAAACTTGGAAGTGTGATGTGGCTTGAAGGGTATGGTTTAACAGAGACTTCGCCTATGATTTCAGTAAACACTTGTCATGCAAGGCCAAGAGGTGTTGGAAAGATCATTCCATCTGTTGATTTAGTCATACGCGATCCTGATACGGGAGTGAAACTAGGTGTTCATCAAGTAGGAGAGATTTGTGTAAGAGGACCTACTATTTTTAATGGATATTATAAACAAGATAATTCAGATTATTTTGTTGAAGTTGACGGCAAAAGCTATTACAAGACTGGTGATTTAGGTTATTACGACGAAGATCGTTATCTTTATTTAGAGGGGCGTCTCAAGCTTACCTTTAAAAGAGGTGGTGAGATGATTAATCTTGTCGCTGTAGAAAAGACTCTTTTTGATAAAGCAAAAGAGAAGGGGTGGATTGAGCCGACTACAGGTAGATCTCCTTTTGCGTGCGCTCCTAAGGAAGTTCCCGGTGCTGCAACGAGAGCTGTCCTTTTTAGTGAAATTAATATAGCGCTTGATCAAGTCAATAATGCTCTTTTTGAAGCTGGGTTTTCAAGGCTATATAAAATCAATGAAGTGATTGTGATTAATGAATTGCCTCTTTTAAAATCGGGAAAAGTTTGTTATAGAAAGCTTTTTGATATGATTCAAGCAAGCCAGGCTGCAAAGGTTTAGTATGCTAAAAATTTTTGATACAAAATCAAGAAAAGTTGTAGATTTAATTCCTCAAGATGGAAAAACAGTCAGGATGTATACATGTGGTCCGACGGTGTATAATTTTCCTCATATCGGTAATTTGCGAACTTATGTTTTTGAAGATCTCCTAAGAAGAGCAATTAAATTTTTCGGAATGAATGTTTATCAAGTGATGAATTTGACAGACATTGATGACAAGACAATTAAAGGTGCGCTTGCTAAAAAAGTATCCTTAAATGAATTTACAGAGATTTATAAAAAGGCTTTTTTTGAAGATTTAAAGACCTTGGAGGTGGAAAAAGCTGAAATATACCCAGCTGCAACAGATCATATTGATGATATGATTAAAATGATTCAGATCCTTATTGATAAAGGAGTTGCTTATAAAACAGAGGATGGAAATGTCTTTTTTAGGATTGCAAAATTTCCTGGCTATGGCGCTTTATCACATCTGAATTTGAGCGAGTTAAAAGTTGGTGCATCGGAAAGAGTGAGAAGTGATGAATACGAAAAAGAGAGCGTTAGCGATTTTGCACTTTGGAAGGCCTATGAAAAAGAAAAAGATGGTGATATTTTTTGGGAGTCTCCTTTTGGAAAAGGTCGTCCAGGTTGGCACATAGAGTGTTCTGCTATGGCGATTAAATATTTAGGAGTAACTCTTGATTTACATATGGGTGGTGTAGATAACATGTTTCCTCACCACGAAAATGAAATTGCTCAATCTGAGGGTTGTACAGGAAAGACGTTTTCTAAGTATTGGATGCATACAGAACATCTTTTAGTCGATGGCAAGAAAATGTCTAAAAGTTTAGGTAATTTTTATACACTCAGGGATCTTTTAGCAAAAGGGTACAAGGGGCGTGAGGTCAGATATCTTCTTCTCTCTACTCACTATCGAACCCAATTAAATTTTACTTTTGAAGGACTAGAGGCAGCAAGATCTTCTCTAAGAAGATTTGATGATTTTATCCTTCGATTAAAAAAGATAGAGGCTGGTATAAAAGACGAGGCAGAACATGAGATAGAGATTGCAAAAAAAGGGTTCAGAGAAGCACTTTCAGAAGATCTCAATATTTCAAATGCGTTAGCTGCTTTATTTGATTTTATCCGAAAAATACATACATTTATAGACAATCAAAAACTAGGTAAAGAGTCGGCTGAAAAGATTCTACACTTTTTTAAAGAGTGCGACTCTGTGTTAGCAATTTTTTCTGATGAAGAGGAGAGCGCCCCAAAAGAAATTCAAGAAAAAGCAGAGAGAAGGCTTATTGCAAGACAAGAAAAAGATTGGAAATTAGCCGATCTACTAAGAAATGAAATTGACAAAGCAGGCTATCTTGTTGAAGATTTGCCGCAAGGATTTGTGATTAAAAAAAAGTAAGGAAATTATGAGCGAACCAGATTATTTCTCTTTCGAAGAGTACCAAAACAGATTGACAAAGTTAGAAGAGATTAAGGCATTAGGAATTAATCCTTATCCCCACACACACTGCCCTACACATGAGATAGATGCAATATTGAACCAATACAAAGATCAAGAGCTATTAGGTTTTGAAGAGGCTGAGGCTAAAAAGACTGATTTTGTAGCCCTTTCTGGAAGAATTGTTTTACATAGATCTATGGGGAAAAACATTTTCGCTCAAATTCAAGAGGGTTCATCGCGTATTCAAGTTTTATTTAATCGCGATCACACAAATGTTAAAGATTTGCCTATAGATAAAGAGCTATCGGCCCACAAATTTTTAGAAAAAAAGCTCGATCTTGGGGATATTATTGGTGTAGAAGGACATCTTTTTCGAACGCATAAAGGGGAGTTAACAGTCTATGTAACAGAGGTTTCGCTTTTATGTAAATCTCTTCTTCCGTTGCCTGATAAGCATAGTGGTCTTACCAATAAGGAAGCTCGTTATCGAAAAAGATGGGTTGATCTAATTTCGCATCCAGAAGTCATGGAGACATTCAAATTGAGAAGCAAAATTTTGGCAAACATAAGAGCCTATTTTGCAAAGTCTGATTTTATGGAGGTAGAGACTCCTATTTTAGAAAGAGTGTACGGAGGCGCGCAAGCAGCCCCTTTTACGACTCATTTGAACGCTCTTCATATGAATATGTACCTAAGAATCGCCTTGGAAATTTCTTTAAAGAAATTAATCGTTGGCGGTTTTTCTAGAGTGTATGAAATTGGAAAGGTTTTTAGAAATGAAGGGATTGATGCAACACATAATCCTGAATTCACCTCTGTTGAGTGTTATGCATCTTACTGGGATTACAATGATGTGATGCGTTTTACAGAAGGGCTTTATGAATTTCTTGCTAAAGAGATTTTCGGAACGTCAAAAATTGGATTTAGAAAAGATAAAAAAGGGAATGAACACGAAATTGATGTGGCAGCTCCTTGGATTCGCATTTCGATGATTGACAGCATTAAAAAATATGCAAATATCGATGTGGAAGATCTTTCAGATGAAGAGATGAGAGAAATTCTTATAAAGAAAGAGACAATTGATCTAGATCAAATAAAGAAAATGTCAAGAGGGATTTTAACTGCAAAACTTTTTGAAGAGTTTGTTGAAGAACATTTGATTCAACCTCATTTTATTATTGATCATCCAATTGAAACAACGCCTCTTTGCAAGCTGCATAGAGATCCGGAACTTGCTAAAAAAGGAATTGTGGAAAGATTTGAAGGGTTTATCCTTGGCTGTGAAATTTGCAATGCTTATACAGAGTTAAATGATCCACTTTTGCAAAGAAAACTGCTCGAGGCGCAAGATCGTCTTTTACAAGCAGGCGATGCAGAAGCAAATCCGATTGATGAAGAGTTTTTGGAAGCAATTTGCCAAGGTATGCCTCCTTGTGGAGGTCTTGGTATCGGTATAGATCGCCTTGTCATGCTGTTTACAGGAGAGAGCTCTATTAGGGATGTGCTCTATTTTCCGTTAATGAGACAGCAAACAGCAGAGAAGGAAGAGTAGAGGTTTAGCCAATTAAAGGTGCCATTAGACGGTGTAGTACAGCTCTTCCATACTCTCCTAAACTTAAAGACCAGTATCTACTTAAAGGATGTGTAATTTTATGAGAGTGTGCTACATCGACTTTGTGAACTTTTAACGTCTCTTCGGCTAGTTTCTTTGATTTTGCAATAAAATTTAGCTCGTGGTCTGAGCAGGTTACCAAACTTTTATATCCAAAATTGCTGCTTCCTGAAATAACTGTATCATCAATAACGAAGATTTTTTTATGAAAGGTTGTTTTATTAACTCTAAATTCATATATAGAGATATTTTTTCTGTCTGATGGGGAGAGTGAGTTCATGATAACTGAGTAATTGTATCTGTTTCTTGGTGCAAAAGCAGTGTGAGATTTTGGTGCAGAAGTGTAGGTGCCGCAGGTTAGAATTTCAATTTTTACCCCTCTTTTTGCAGCCTCTATGAGAGCGTTTCTAAGTTCTGTAGTTGGATGGAAATACATTTGGCTGATAACAATTCGTTTTTTAGCTTGTTTGATATGGTTTAAAAGCTCTCCTGCAAAGGGGCTTTTTTCCGATTCCGGACCTGATGCAAATACTTTACAAAAGACTCTGTTTGCTTTTTTTGCACTCATCTCAAATTTTTGTAGATAAGAACTTAATGAGTGAAACTTTTTTGGGGGAGTTTTTAAAAGTTTTGTTGTGAGAGAGTCTTTTTCCTTGAAAGCAGTTTGCTTGTTTGAAAATAGCCCAAACCCCTTTAAAGAGATGTGCTTTGGCTTTTTAATAAAAAAAGATTTTTTTTGTTTGTTTATCACTTCCCATCTATGGGAGAGAAGAAGCATTTGTTTATAGACTTGCAAGCCCACCGGGTTATTTTCGGAATTGCTTGAAAAGACAAAATCTTGATCTCTGAAATATCTCGGGAGAACAAGTTCGAATAGACCAGAGGAAGCCTCCATTTCTGAAGAGAGGACTTCTCCATTAGATTCGAGAAACTCTTTTTTAGTAAGATCTTCTAATCCAGTTTGTGTAAAATGATCTCTAATTCCACTTCCCCCTAAAATAAAATACCTCCCATAGTCGATCACCATGCACTTTGTATGATTGGTTGTTTTTTTTATGCCAGGAGAGATGTGAATAATAGATGGGCTTTCAACAAGAGAGACATTTTCAGGAAATTCTTTTAAGATTTTGTCTAATCGAGCTTTACATCTTCCCTTTAAAAACATGGGAGAGGAGAGAATAACTACTTTTAGTTGAGGTTTTTCGCCTATTCTTTTTTCGATAAGGTTTAAAAAATCAATAAAAGCGTTACCACCACAGTAATTGCCAGAAATCACAATATTTTCTTCGGCAGCTTCAATGAGTCTTTTGCGCCATAGTTCGGTATCTGCAGAATGTTCCGTGGGTATTACTTGGCATTTTCCAAACTTTGGAGTGAGCTTTAGCTTATTAAAATCTTTCTTATTAAAAATAATACCTGCCGTTTGAGAAAGGTTTGATTGTTTCCAAACCTTAAATAAAAAATAAGTTATAGCAAATCCTGCGACTACCGTGGCAGTTGCTGTTAATAAAGGCAGGGTAAGAAAGGGTATAGCGGAGAGGCCTATCATAAAGGTTGTTAGAAGAGTTTTTGTGATGATAGGATCTATCTTAAATTTAGATCTATCTGAGAGATATTGGTTAGAGATCGAAGGTGGGCAGGTTGCGGGGTGATAGCCAAAAGTAGCCTCTCTTGTATGCATACAACTCCTTAAATAATTTATAAAATAATGATATCAAATTAATTAATTAAAATTAATTAAAATTAATTAACATTTGATTTTAAAAAATCAATTATAATTAAATATTTTTATAGAGGGTTCCATTAGGGCCAGTAAGGCCATTTGTACCTAAAGAAAGGTTGAGCCGGGCGAAAAGTCTATCGATTTTAGATTTGAAAGTATCAAAGGTTACAAGTGAAGTGCTTTTTTCATCCGAAAGTGGACCGTCTACAGAAGCTTCGTCTGCTTCAAGAAAAAGCCCACTTTATGAATCTCCCCCATTTGATTTAGATCAGTTAGCTCTACCCGAGGGAGAGGGTTTAGGTTATAAATCAGCAAATTTGATTAGATTGCAAGAGGTTGCTCTGAGGCTTCATGTAGAAGTGCCTGCTATTATGCCGCTTAGTCATCATATGCTAATGGCCCATATTGTGGCCTCCTATCCAAATTTTCGGCTTGATTATGAAAAATTTTTAGATTCACTCGGTTACCCACCAGAGCTAACTCAAGAAGCTGTAAGTTTATTAAAAGTAATACAGGAGAGAATAAAACAGGCATTTATCAATGAAAAAACTTTAAGTCCTTCAATATTAACTGATTGGTTGTCTAGATGTTCTTCTGAATTTGTGGCTGTTAGAAGCACTGGAAAGGAGGATTCTGATACAAATTCAAACGCAGGGGGAAATTTAAGCAATCCGTTTGTTAAAAAAGAGCCATTAGAAATTTCAAAAAATATAGGGGAAGTAATAGCTTCATATTTTAGTGAAAAGTCTATATCTCAAAGGATTGCATCTAAAGATCCCTCTTTAGTTACAGATAGAGAGCCGTTTGTTCCTGTTTTGCTCCAAGAGGCTGTTGCAGAGCCTTTGGATGGTAGTACTGAGGAGCGATTTATTCCAAGATCGGGTGTTATGTTTGTTAAAAAAGATGTGTCAGAACTCTGTGTTGGTTATGGACATAATGAAGGAATTGTCTCTTCAGAGGTGCGTACAGATTGTTATAGATTTTGTCAAAGTGGTACTGTTCAAAAAGTTGTTCAAAACAAGCCGACAAGATTTAGAGGAATAACAGAGTTTGATGGAGTAGTCAGTTGTGGGCCGGTTAGAGTAAAAAGAGAGCTTGCACAATCTCCTACTTTAGACGAACACCTTTTAAAAAGGATGCAGAGTGTAGCAAAAGGGCTTTATGGACTATATGGCAAAGAAATGGATGTTGAATTCACAATTATTGGGGACCAGATTTTTCTTTTACAAGCAAGACCCCTTAATACCTTAAAACTAGGTGTTTCACCCTCCTATTTAACTGAAATCGAGGGTGGAATTTCTTGTGATTCTCTTACAACTGGTGGGTGTTATGTGAGAAGAGTTGAAAAAGAGGAAGAGGTACTTGTATGTAAGACAATTAAAGATGCCTATCAGCTATACAAAGAGAGGGGAGAGGAAATTAAGGCAGTCGTCATTGAAGAGACAGCTCCAAGAACATCGCACGAAGCTGTGTTTTTTATAGGGATTGGAATTCCTGTTCTTGTCTCGAGCGAAGAATTTAGATTAGATCCGCCCTATTTAGTAGACCCGCAGCAAGGTGTAATAGCAAGATCAGGACGGGTAGAAGAGGGGTATATTTGTTTCCCGATTCCTCTTCAATATTCAATGAAAGCATCAGCCCTAGTTGAACAGATGCATAGGTATACCTACGACCTAGACCTTTCAAGAAAAGTTGATGTAGATAGAGGTCTAAGTCAGCTGAAAGAAAGAATTGGGCCTCGATTAGGTAGATCTGTTAGAAGCATACGCGAACTCAGTGATTGTTTATATCGATTAAAATCAGCAGATCCAGACGATGTAGAGATAGCTTTATCACAAATTGTCTACTGCATAGCAGCGCAAGCATTTCGAGAAGGAATAAGTAGTAAAAATAGAATAGAGTTGATCATGATCTTAGAAAACTTATTAGATGTGATAGAAAATGATTATTTTACGCAAGATGCTATGTCGATGGAGAGACTTTTTGGAGCAAGACTTATTGAAGCGTGCCTTTTTCAAACAGGTGCTGGTATGATTGGAGGAAGCTCTTATATCAGGGTTTTAACCGACATAAAAAACGAAGAGAGAGGGATTCAAGAGCTTATAGATGATAAAACTACTCATTTACACCCACTTGAAAGAGAGACTATCGTAAAAGACCTCTTATTTATAAAAATTGGAAGGCAACTACTAAAAACTGATTTGCAAGAGAGGTGGAAAAAAGTGTTAACTTACCTTCCATCTCTTCCTGAGATGGCCAAAAATAGATTGTTAAGTCTATTTTTATTAGTAGATAAAACTGGCGATTCAACCGAGTTTATTAATGTGGCTCTTGCAAAATTGCTTCTAGAATCAAGTGATGATCCAGAGCTATTTTTTAGTAAGTTAGAAGATCTCACGCTTCAGCTCGTACCCACTTTAGAAAAAGCTTTAGAGCTGAAGAATTTTTCAGATGATTTGAAAGCGAGTATAGGTGCATTTTCTAGCAGCAAAAATATTAGAAAAGGGCTACCTAGAATCTTGGAGAGGTTAAAAAAAATCGGATTAACAAGAGGTGCATTTTCAATTGCTCATAGATATCAGATGGCCTCGTCAGAAGAGAGATTGATTTTGATCCAAGCTTTAAGAGAAGTTGTTACCTCTTTTGATCACTTAATTAAAGCCTGCACGGGGTCGACAGAGTATACATCAGATCTTACACAAGCAAGCGATTTTTTAGCCTTGCTTAGACCCTATAGAGAAATGATGCTCGTTGTAAAAAAGATGTCAGGTATTCTTGCTCGGGAGACATTTAATGAAAGAAATTATGAATTGCCAGATAGACTTGATGGTATTTCAGAACGAGAGGCTAAAGATTTAAGAGATGTCTCACCTGGATTTGATGTCACAAAAATTATTGAGTCAGAAAGAGTTTATTACACTATAGCTCCACCATCTCCTGCGGCTACATTGGAAGAGAAGTTTACAGTGTTTCATCAAACAATGGAGCATCATCTCTCTTGCATGGCGGTAGATAACGGATTTTCTATTGAAATGTTACCCAAAAACCTCCAGATCTATATATCGGGTATTGATGATAAAAAATCTTTAGCTCATAAACAATTGACATCAATCGATATTGAAAAAAATAGAATAAAAGTAAATTTTTCAGTTCCTCTTAGAGACCACGCTGCAAAACTTTCGTTTTCCTATGATACGACAACGCAGAAAGTTGACCTTCATTTATCGATATTTGGAGGAAATGAAGGGGGTAGATGGAGAGAAATTGAACAATTTGGTTTAAAAGCAGGGCAATTTTTAGGAATTGATATTAAGCCTGGTAGAGGAAGCGAAACAGAGTCTAGCATAGTAGCGAAAAATTTAGAATTAGATGGAGATTTTGGCGCAGAGGTCATAGCTCATATACTTGGCGCCTTATTAGATCAATCACTTGGAGAAACTGTTATTGATTTAATGCACGTTATTCCTATCCAATTTCACACAAGAGATTTTGTAACAGAGAGGGTTTTTGAAGACCCCGCTCAATTGCAATTTGTTAGACGAGATTTGTTAACAGAAGAATTAATTAGAATTGCTTTGGAAAAAAATGAATATGCAATAGAGTTTGTTCCATTTGAAATGCAAACTCCTGAGATGGTCGCTTATGTAATTGAAAAGAATCCAAACTTACTTGGTAATGTGCGACCCGATTTAATTTCAGATGATCTTATTTATCTAGCCTTAAGGAAAAGTACTAGAGCGTTAAAATATCTTGATCTTGAAAAACAGAACTTAACACTTATCTTAGAATTAGTTGCAAGAGATGGATTAGCTTTGGAGTTTGTTAGACCCGATTTAAAAACTAAAAGAGTTGTTGAACTTGCTATAGATCGAAATTTAGGTGCGTTTGCTTTTATTCCAGAAGAGATGCAAACAGTAGAGCTTGCTATGAAAGCTTGTTCATTTATGGGTGATCTTCTACAATTTGTAAGAAAAGATCTTAAAATTAAGCCTATAATTGATCAGGCTATAGGTCAAAATATAAAATCTATTAGATATGTTCCTTTTGATTTACAAACAGAGGAAATGGCGCTTTCTGCAGTTTCGCGTAATGCAATGTTGCTCCGCTATGTTAGTCCAAGTTTAATGAGCCGTAAAGTTATTCAAACGGCATTAATGCTTGATCCAGACGCAATAGAATTTATCCCCACTCATTTAAGAACGGCTGAAATGGTCGATCCAGAGTTTCAAAGAGGAACTCTTGGAAAAATATTTTATGCTCTAGGTGGGATGTTGAGTAGGTTTAAAAGATAGAAAGCTGTGTTTTAAGAGAAGGTGCTTGTTGGATCGACATCGATGAGGAGGTGGACGTTTTTGGGCCTTTTTTGTGAAAGAGATGTGAGAAGAGGGGTTACAGTTAAGATTTTGTCTCCTTTAAGGATGCATTGAAATCTATGTTTGTCTTTAATTTTTGCTTTGCCAGAGGGTGTAATTGGGTGAAGGGTAAAGGAGGAGGGGAGCGCTTTAGCTAAAGATTTATGGAAGGAGTGTGCATAAGATTGTACAAGACGAGGGTCTTTCCCGCTAAAGACTAGTTTAATCAGGCGAGAAAAAGGGGGGTAGTCAAACTCTTTTCTTTCTTTAAGTTCCGTCTCTGCAAATGTTTTATAGTCGTCACCTGCTGCAAGTTTAATGATCGGGTGATCAAAAAGAAAGCTTTGGATAATCACTTCTCCTGGCATATGTCCTCTACCAGATCTTCCTGCAACTTGTGTGATGAGTTGAAAGACGTGCTCATTTGATCTAAAATCTGGAATATAAAGACCGCTATCTGCCCCAAGTACACCAACAAGTGTAACAGATGGGAAGTGAAGCCCTTTTGCAATCATTTGTGTCCCAATTAAAACGTCAGCTTTGCCTGATTGAAATTCTTGAAAAATTCGGTCGTGACTCCCTTTATGTTTTGTCGTGTCTCTATCCATCCTAAGTGTTCGAATCCCTGGAAAAATAGCGTGGAGAGATCTTTCGACTTGTTCTGTTCCAGGCCCTTGGTATTTTAATGTGCCAGGCTTATGACAGTGAGGGCAGATTTCAATGGGAGGTTTTAGTGTAAAGCCACAGATGTGGCAAGAGAGAATGTTTAAGCCTCTATGATAGGTAAGACTCATGTCACAGTGCTTGCAAGAGATTGCTTTTTTACACTCTTTGCAAATTTGACAGCTGTAGTAGCCTCTTCGATTAAGAAAAATAATTGCTTGCTCGCCAATTTCAACATTTTTTTTAATTTTATCAAGGAGCAGTTCGGAAAGAAGGGCAGACCCTTTTGTTTTATCGGCTTCATCTCTCATATTGACGATATGTACAGTTGGTTTTTGTCCGCTAGGTCTTGTGGTCATTTCGTGAAGGAGGTATTTTCCATTTTTTGCATTAACGTACGTTTCTAAAGAGGGAGTGGCACTTCCTAGTATAACTGTAGCGTTTGTAAATTTACCCCTGACAATTGCGACATCTCTTGCATGGTAACAAGGAGACTCTTCAAATTGTTTATAAGAACTTTCGTGTTCTTCATCAACTATAATCAAACCGAGGTTTGGAAGGGGAGAGAAAACAGCTGATCTTGCACCGATTGCAATTTGGATTTCGCCTTTTCTTAGCTTATGCCATGTGTCAAATCTTTCTCCATCTGAAAGTCTTGAATGAATCACAGCAATTGGCTTTTGGAACCTACTTTTTAGTCTATCAATTGTCTGTTTTGTTAAAGCTATCTCAGGAACAAGTAAGATGACTTGCTTTCCAAGATTTAAAGCGTAATCGATTGCTTGTAAGTAAACCTCTGTCTTTCCACTCCCTGTAATTCCATGTAAAAGATGTGTTTGAAAGATTTGTTTTGTAAGAGTTTCTTGAATACTTGCTAAAGCGTTTGCTTGTTCTCGATTTAAAATTTTTGGTTTCGAGGGAAGGTATTCGTCGTCATAAAATGGGGTTCTATCGACAATTGTGAGAGTTGTTTCTAAAACTCCTTTTTTGATGAGCGTGTCGATAGGAGACTTTGTGATTCCCTCTATTTCTAATAATTCTGAGATAAAAAGTCCTTTTGGATGTTTCAAAATAACGTCGAGAACAGCTGCTTGTTTCGGATTTGTCTGTCGTATCTCGTCAGTATATGTGATTAATTTAGGGGTGGAAATTGCTTTTTGAATGATTAGTTGTTTTTTCTCTTTTAGATCTTTTCGGATGCTTGATGGAAGCATTGAGAGAAGTACTTTACTCAATGGTGATGCGTAATATTTTGCAATCCAATGGGAGAGTTCAAGAAGGTCAGGGGTTAGTAAATTTTGATCGGAGATGATTTCATGAATCGGTTGAACGGATGAAAAAAAAGATGTCTTTTCAATTGAGATAATCGTCCCTTTTCGAGGTTTTTCTTTTAAGGGAACAATCACTCTTTGACCCGGTTTTGCAATTTGATGAAGATGCAAAGGAATCAAATAATCTAAAGGTCTATCAATTGCTTGATCAAGAACAACTTTTGCAAATAAATCCATGCTTTTAAGAATAGCAAAAGCAAAAGAGAATTGCATCAAAAGAATTTTTTTAATAAGATCAAGTAAAGAAATTTTTAAGGAGAGTTAAATGAGTGTTGTATTAGATGTGTTACCGAGTCCAACAGATATGGTTTTAGCAACTCTTCCTCCGATTGTTTCTCCTAAAAAAAAGTGCGCCTGTTTTCATAGTAATACCTTTTCAAGAGTAAGTCAGGTTGCCTCTATCTTGTTTGCTTCGATTGCCCTTATCTCAGTTGTTCTTATGTCAACAGGAGTTGCACCCCTTTCTGCAGAAACGTATGGGTTTTGTGTTGTAGTCTTTCTTTTAGGAGCTCAGAATGCGATCTCTTTGCAAAGTAAAATTGAGTTAGGGGGTTATGATTTACAGAATAAAAGATTTAAAGCGCAAAATCATCGATTATCAGAGGAGATAAATAGACTAGTTCCGATTGAAACCGGTTTGAGACAAACTGCTTTAGGCTTAGAAACAACACTGCAAGAATCAAAAGCTGAAGTAGATCGTGTTAAACTTGCCGCTTCAGCTTTAGAGGCTGATTTGGGTAGAGTAAGAGATTTGGTTGGAGTTCAAACAGTCCAGGTAGAAGTTTTAAGAAGTGAAAACCAGAAATTAAATGAGTTAATTCAAAGGCAAGAGGCAATTTTAAATAAATTTGAAGAGGCTCTTACAAGGCAGATTGCAACATTAGGTGATAAAGTGAGCGCAATTGACTTAAGTGTAGATCGACTAGAATTGATAGAAACAAAATTTTCTCTTTTTATAGATCTATCTTTAGAGTTAAAAGGACAGGTTGATAAATTGGAAAAAATGCAGGTAGGATTACAAGGGATTCTGTCATCACTTACTCAAGGTACTGATTTAGAAAAAATTTATTTAGAAAAAGAGGAGTTATTGCAGAAAGAGCAAGAAAAAATTGTCCAGCAGTTTAAAGAGTTGGCGATTCAAGAAGCCGCATTTGGTGAAAGGGAGGCTGAATTATTAAAGCGTCTTGAAGAAGAAGTGACTAGGTTAAAAGAAATTATTCATGTACATGCTCGTAAATCGGGGCATTTGGTCTCAAGAGTGATTCCTTTAAAACTGCAAAATCTTAGGTTCCAATCTATACTTGAATATGTAGGGACAAAAAATCCAGAACTTTTAGAGGAGGCTAAACAAGATATGAAAAGAAGAAGGTTGACAACACTTTCTTCTTAAGATTTTTGTTTAGAGAAGAATTTTGTAAGTATACCCCAGATCTCCTTTTTGCGAATCGAAGTGTTTTGAATATCAGTTAGAGCAAAAAGTGGGATTTTTAATACAGATTTGAGAAGTCTTCCAGGGTATTCTTTTGTGATTGTCTGCAAGTTAGGCGAGTGTTTTAACAAGGATGAGGGAGTGATGATGAGGCGAATTTGGGAGTGTGCTAGAAGGGGTTTCCATAAATTTTTTTCTTCGAATTCATGGATGTTTACAACCGAAGATTTACCAAAAGAGGTATTGATCGCTTTTGCAAGATTAGTTAAAAAATCGAGATGCTCTTGAATAGAGTGGTCAAAAAAAACAGGTATTTCAGGAATGTCTGATCGTTTATTTGAAGCGATTCTAATTTGTTTTGCCACAGCATCATCTAAAGGCTTATCGAATAGCTTTAATGAAGGAGCAATTTTTGTGTAGAGAGCGTGCATCTCTTTATCCTGCGAGAGTAGAGCTACTTTTGGCTTTTCAGCAATAAAAGAGGGTGGAGGTACTACGACGTCTTGAGCGATTGGTTCTTCAATGATAACAGTTTCGTTTAGAGGTTTTTCTTTTTTTATGTAGGAGGGGGTTATAAATTTTTTAACAGGTGGGGCCTGGGTTTTTTTTACCGGTTCTAAAAAAGGGATGCTTTTTAGAAAAAGAAGGTCTTTTTTATCAGTAAAATTTTCAAGTAAATAAGTTTTAAGATCCTTAATAAGCTCTTCCATCATCTATTACCATAGCATAAACAAAAGCTGTTTGCCTATGTAAAAAAGACAAAATTCAACTTTGAAAGGAATTTGTTAAGAGTGCCGTAGTTAACCCATTACTTAGTGGCCCTATAGATAAGGAGTGCTTGTTCAATATGACTCAAATTAATCTATGAAAAGAGCTTTTGTATAGGTTTCGGCATCGAAGGGGGCTATGTCGTCAATTTTTTCGCCAAAAGTGATAAACCGAATAGGGATTTTTAGTTCGCGGTAGATTGAAAGAGCAATTCCTCCTTTTGCGGAACCATCAATTTTAGTTAAAATGATTCCTGTAAGGGGGGTGAATTTATGAAAAATTTTTGCTTGCTCCAAAGCTGTTTGTCCAAGGCTTGCATCTACTATCAGATAAGTTTCATGAGGGGCTGTTTCGTCAAATTTTTTAGAAATTCTGTTAAGTTTTTCAAGCTCGTGCATAAGGTCTGTTTTTGATTCGAGTCTACCTGCTGTATCAAGAAGAATAGTTGAGTAGTTTTTAGCTTTTCCTTTCATAAGTGCATCAAATAAAACACCAGATGAATCGGCTCCTTTATGAGTTTTAACAAGGTCAACACCGATTTTTTTCGTCCAAATTTCTATTTGCTCTATAGCTGCTGCTCTAAATGTATCACCTGCTGCAATTAAAACCTTTTCTCCATCCTCTTTTAAAAGATTTGCAAGTTTTGCTAACGTAGTTGTTTTACCCGCACCATTTACCCCTACGATGAAGATAACTTTGGAATAACCAATTGGGGGGTAAGATGTTGAGACAAGTGGAGGCTCTTGTAAAATTTCCAAAGACCTTTTTTGGAGTTCAAATAAGTAGTCTCTGGGTTGAGCTTTTGGGTTTAATTTATGAAATCTTTGAATTTTATCAATGAAATCCGAAACAATCAGAGAGCCTAGGTCTGCTTCGTAAAGAATCTTTTCGATATTTTCTAACGTTTCATCGTCTAACGGCTTAGCAAATATGGCCTTAAGCTCTGTTTTCAAAAATGAGCTTGTTTTTATTAAAGCCTTCTTAATCTTTTGAAAACCAGTCTTAAAAAGACCAAACATAAATTAACCCTTGAATTTTCTCTCTATCGTAACACATAACTGTATTAGAGGGGAAATTATGAATATACATGAATATCAAGCAAAGCATATTTTAAGAGAGTATGGAATTCCATGTCAGGACTTTAGGGTAGTTTCAAGAGCAACTGATATTGAAGAGGCTATTGATTCTTTAGGTGTTACGGAAGCGGTCATAAAAGTTCAGATTCACGCAGGCGGACGAGGGAAAGCAGGTGGTGTTAAGATAGCAAAGACAAGAGAGGCTATTATCCAAAAGGCAAATGAGCTTTTGGGAATGAAGATTGTAACTAAACAAACTGGTCCTGATGGTGTTATATGTCATCAGGTGATGATTTCAGAGCTTGCAGATATTGCAAAAGAGTACTATGTCGGTCTTTTAGTAGATAGAGCTCATGCGAAACCTCTTTTAATGGTATCACCTGAAGGGGGTACAGAAATTGAGGAGGTTGCCGAAAAAACTCCACATAAGATTTTGAAAGTGCATTTTGGAATTGACGGATCAATTGATGAAGAGGCTTTAAACAAAGTGTGTAGATTTATGGATTGGACTGAAAAAACAGGCGAAGCTGGGAAAATTTTTATTAAAAATTTATGTAAGGCCTTTGTAGAAAATGATGGGGAGATGTTAGAGATTAATCCCTTGATTGAGGATAAAGAGGGGGTTTTATGGGCCCTTGACGCCAAATTTTCAGTAGATGACAACGCTTTATTTAGAAGAGCTGAAATCAAAGAGATGTACGACCCAAGTCAGTCAAATGCGCAAGAGGTAATTGCCCATGAGATGGATCTTGCCTATATTGCATTAGACGGAAATATTGGATGCATGGTAAACGGAGCAGGTCTTGCAATGGCTACTATGGACCTAATTAAATATCATGGGGGAGCTCCTGCTAATTTTTTAGATGTAGGAGGCGGGGCCAATAAAGAAAAAGTTGCAAAAAGTTTTGGAATTATTTTAAGTGATGCAAATGTGAAGGCGATTTTAGTGAACATTTTTGGTGGAATTATGCGCTGCGATGTGATTGCTGAGGGGATAATAGATGCAGCTAAAGAGCTTCAAATTAAAGTTCCTTTGATTGTGAGACTTGAAGGAACGAATGTTGAAAAAGGAAAAGAACTTTTAAAAAAATCGCAGCTTTCAATTATAGCTGCAGATGATCTAACAGATGCTGCAAAAAAGGTGGTTGCTCATGCCAATTCTAGTAAATAAAAATACAAAACTTATTTGTCAGGGAATTACAGGAAGTGCGGGTAGTTTTCATACTGAGCAGTGTTATGAGTATGGAACAAAAGTTGTTGGAGGGGTAACTCCTGGAAAAGGGGGGAGAGAGACAGAGCTTGGCATTCCTATCTTTAATAATGTTAAAGAGTGTGTAGATGCAGTCAAGCCCGATGCAACGATGATTTTTGTTCCCCCTAAGTTTGCAAAAGATGCAATTATTGAGGCTGAAGAGGCTGGCATTCCTTTAATCATTTGTATTACAGAAGGGATTCCTATTTTTGATATGCTTAAAGTTAAGCAAATTATGAATAAGAGTGCGTCGAGACTGATAGGACCTAACTGCCCAGGAATTATTACACCAGGACAGTGTAAAATAGGAATTATGCCTGGCTACATTCATAAACCTGGCAAAATAGGGATTGTTTCTAGATCAGGGACACTTACCTATGAAGCTGTATGGCAAACTTCTAAAATTGGTCTTGGACAGACGACATGCGTCGGTATTGGGGGAGATCCAACAAATGGAACAAATTTTATAGATGTGCTAAAAGAATTTGAAAAAGATCCTGAAACAGAGGGAATTTTGTTGATAGGTGAGATTGGTGGAACTGCTGAAGAGGAGGCAGCAGAATGGATAAAATCACACTGTAAAAAACCTGTAGCGGCTTTTATAGCAGGGCAAACAGCGCCTTCTGGAAAAAGAATGGGACATGCGGGTGCAATTATTTCTGGTGGAAAAGGTGGTGCAAAGGATAAAATAGACGCTTTACAAAAAGCTGGGGTAAATGTTGCACTTTCTCCAGCAGACATGGGAAAAATCATGCAGGAAGCGTTAAAATGAGAAAAATACCTTTGAAGGTGTCGCCAGCTTTTTTTCTGACAGCTGGATTAATTGGGTTTTTAAATTCATATAACTTTTTTGAGACAATTGTTTGGATCGGCATCATTTTTGTCTCAGTTCTTTTTCATGAGCTTGGGCACGCTTTGGCTGCAAGAGGGTTTGGGCAACATCCAAGAATAGAGTTAACTCCATTTGGAGGTCTTACAATACCGTACGGAAAAGAGCTTTCTCCGCCGAAAGAATTTGTTGTTATTTTGATGGGACCGTTATTTGGATTTGCCATTTTTGTAGGAGCAAGTATTCTTTTGCAATTCCCTTATGGGGATCTGTTTTTAAGAGGTGTTTTAGAAAAATTTAGATATGTAAATCTTTTTTGGACATTTGTCAATTTATTGCCCATTCTTCCACTAGACGGGGGGCAGCTTGTTAGAGTTACATTAAATTGGATATTCGGGGCAAAATCGTTAAAGGCCTCTTTATATGTATCGTTTTTCTTTGCAGCTTTGTTTAGTGTTGCAGCTTTTCTTATAGGTCTTTTTTTAATAGGGGGCATATTTTTGCTCTTTGCATTTCAAAGTATTGACGGTCTTAGAAGGGTGCAAAACTTTTCTGCTTCAGATGATAGAAAAGAGAATCGAGATGAGCTTAAAGAGAGTGAAAAAATGATCGGACTTGGCCACTATGATGCTGCTATGGTCCGGTTGAAACAATTAAGAGATAAGACAAAAGCGGGGATGATTCATACATTAGTTTCTGAATATATGGCAAAAATTTGTTATGAAAAAAGAAATTACCAAGAAGCGTATGACTATTTGATCCCTGTAGAAAGATATATTTCGAAAGAAGCTAAGCTGATTCTATATCTTTCAGCTTTTGAAATTGGCGATTACAAAAGAGTTGTAGATCTATCTGGAATTTGTTTTCAAGAGAGCCAAACAGTTGACATAGCACTCACAGCAGCTTCATCTCATGCTATGTTGAAAGATATTCAAAGAAGTATTGAATGGCTAAAGACAGCTAAATCTTTCGGTTCAATAAATCTTTCAGAAATCGTTAATGGACGGGCTTTTGATCTTATTAGAAATGATGAACTCTTTTTAAGATTTATAAGCCAAGACGACCGAGTTTAGAAAAAAAAGTGTCAAGACCCCTTGTGCAGTATTGGTCAATTAGCATAAGCTGGAAAGTATATATTAACCAATACGGAGGTATCTCATGAATAAAAACGAACTTATCAATGAAGTATCAGAAAAGACAGGCTTTACAAAAGCTGATACATTAAAGTTTGTGAATGCATATATTGATGCAGTTTCAAAATCATTAAAGAAAGGAAAGGATGTACAACTAGTAGGTTTTGGTACGTTCAGAGTTGCTAAGAGAAAAGCAAGAACAGGAAGAAACCCACAAACTGGTAAAGTTTTAAAAATACCAGCCAAGAAAGTTCCTGCATTCCGCCCAGGTAAAGCTTTAAGAGAAGCTGTTAATTAATAGCAAAAAGCTATAACTTTTTTAGAAAGTTAGGATCGGTTGGTAGAGATACCAGCCGATTTTTTTTTGATGAGGATCGTATGCTGTTAGCCAATTATGGGATTGTATAGGGTCGATTAAATTTTGGTTGGTATTTTTTATTACACTTTTTTCGAAACTCGCTTTACTTCAAAAAAAAGACCAATTTTAACAAGTGAATGGAGTTTGGAAAGAAGTCTAATATAATTTTCCTCTTTCATCTACCCCAACGGATACGTGCTCTTTTGCAATACTCTCCAATGGAGCTCTCTCTTCCATAATTTTTTTAGAGACCAAAAGATTTCTTACAAAGAGTTTTGAAACAAGTTCTTTGGAGGGATCTGGATCATCAAAAAGCATAACTCTATTGTAAAACCAGCCCATTTCAGGGCCTGTTAAAAATGATTGAAAAGATGTTCCGAGGGTGTCTTTGATTGGGCTATCTTCTGCTAAATCTAAGGCGATTCTTGCTTGCATTTTTGCAATTAAAACTTGAGGTGTAAAATTGTCTAAAATAAATTGCAAAAGAGTTTCTGAGGTTGCATTTACAGTTTCATCGGGGATAGTACCTGTATTAGGATCAAAAATTATTTCGCCATTTAATAGCCCAAGTCTTCTTCCTAAAATGTTAATAAGATATTCACTTTCGTGAACATTTGACGGGCCCTTATGTAGTTTTGCAAATAAATTGGGATTTTCTCTTAAAAAATTAGTAAGTTCACTTCGGTAGATTTGATTTAAGTAATCTTTAAGATAGTCAACGCTTGTTGACGTCTCTTGAAAATCTTTTGGTAAAACTCTTTTGAGGACTGTATACATTGTCCTTAGTTGTTCAACTCTACCTGTTGGGCAGTGAATAAAAACATTCAAAAATCCAAGTAGGGAAAACTCTGAGTCAGATAATAGACTATCTGTCGAAGGAGCTTCTAATTGAGAGAGATAAAAATTCATGCAGGCGTTAAACATCAAAGTCGTCTCTGATACTTTTTCATCTAATTCAAAAACTCTATGCCATTTAGAGCTTTCTGCATCATCACAGATAGAGGCTTCAAGTTCTTCTAAAGATCTGAGTCCGGACTCATTTAGTCTTTGATTAATTTGGGGTCCGTTTCGAGCTTTTAAGTGTTGAAAGATAGCTCTAATTTCTTCTGTTTTAATTGGTTCTCTACCAATTGCTCTAGCTAAATCGCTATATGTCCAGTTGATCATTGCCTCATTGGCAGTTTTTGTAATTTCATCAAGATTAATTGATACAGCTTTTCCCTCTACAATTTCATAAGGCAGTGATACCCTCACTGTTTTTTCTCTATCTGTTTTAAGGAGAGAAAAGATCCGGAATGGATTTTTTATATCTGGATCATGAGAAAGAATGTGCATATTGATAATAAGTTTACCGAGAGGGGAATCTTCTAAAATTTTTGGTGGGAGAGCTTGCATAAAATGGGTAAATAAAAATTCTGTTACGTTACAAACTAAAGCCAAATTAGTCGATTCAAGTAAGCGTACAAAGTGAGGAAAATAAAAATTTTCAAGAACTTCAGGAGGAAGAGAGGTTAAGGTTTCTAAGTTGAATGGGGGGTGACAACGATCTGCCTGGAGATTTTTTGGAATAAAGACAAGAAGTTTTATAGCTTTGATAAGATCTTCTTCAGAAAGATCTTTTAGTTTTTCTATGAGATCATCTCTTACTTCAATTGCAGGATAGGCAGAAAAAAGTTCTTTCATTACATTAGCGCTAGTTGTTAGTTTGAAGGCTTGCTCAAAAAATGTAGCTCTCTTTTTTTCAGGAATTTCATGATTGTGAGACTCTAGTGATAACAAAAATGATTGTGAAAGCGTTCGAAAATTTGGATGTTTTGTTAAAATAGCAAGTGCATTTTTGTCTTTGATATGAATCTTAGTTAAAGAAAATATAGTAGACAACTTTACAAGCGGGTCATCTGATTCACTCTCTTCTTTTCTTAGAAAGGCTTCTGAAATAGAGGCAAGCGATGGGGTATTTGTAGTTGTTTTTAGATAGGCTTGAAAAATTTTTTCATCCGGATCCATGCTCGTTTCTAAACTGAGAAATTCTACAAATTTTGAAAAGTCTGGTAAAAAAACAAGAAGGCTTAAATGAGTTAGGCACGCGTTTCTTAAAGGAGGGGCCATTGTTAATAACGCTGCTATGAGGTCTTGATTCAGAGGTCCTTTATAAATGTCTGCTGCTGCTAGAAAATAGTCTACAATTGGAGTTGTCATCGCAACTGTTTGAATTTGATTTAATTGAAAAATAATTTTTTCGATGGCGATGGGAGAGAGCTCTTTATTTGAAGAAAACTGTACAATTGCTTGTATTTGCGAGGGTTCAAACTCTTTTATAAGAGGGATTAAAAGTTTAGGTAAAAGTTCTTTTTTGTTTTGAGGTAGTTTTGATAGACTTTCAGTAAATGTTTTCCATAATTCTCCAAGCTCCTCAAGAGGTAGTTTAGACTTGAATAGTTCATAGCAGCTAATTAAATTTTTCCACTCTGATGGAGGGTATTTAACAACATGTTGCCATGTGAAAGAAGGAAGCTCGAAGATTTTTTTTTGCTCCTCTATTTTTGAAGTTTTTATAAACATCAAAAGCTCTAACGATGCGTTGCAATAGTTTGCTAAAAACCAAATTGTTTCAAACGATGTCTCATTTGCATCAATTCCTTGACTGCAAAAATTATTGATTAGCATGAGATGAAGTTCTGAACTATCTCGCGATTGAGATAAGCGATTCATAACTTCAAAGAATAAATTAAAAGTAAAAGGGGAAAAATTAGTTTCTGTCGGAACGGTCAACATAAAATTAAATAAATTAGTAAGAAGAGGTTCATTTATGCGTAGCGGATTTTGACAAAGTGTCGATGTAATTTCTATAAACTCTTCTGGAGAAGTTGCAAGAGAATATCCAATTTTGAAGGCGTCTTTTAATCTATCTTGATCTACTGAATGGGTGAATCTTGAAAGAAAAATATGCAAGTTATCTTTAGAAAAAGTTGTAAAAAAAGGGTATTTACTAAGCTCTATAAGAGCATTTTTTTGAGGTTCACTAGCATTTAAGCAAGTAGTCAAAAACTCCAATTTTGTATCATCTGTAAAATAGGATTCTTTAAATTTAGCCTCTAAAACAGCAGAGATTGACTTAAGTCTATCATTTTTAGCTAATTCTCGATTCAAGATTTGGAATATTTGCTCTGCATGATGGGGTGGTTTTAGAGAGACTATTTCTGGAATCAGATTCTTTGGATTGTCGATTTGAAGAAAAAGAGGGATGTATTTTATGAGACAAGAAAAAACCTCTTTATCTAGTTTGTCTAATTCAAAGAAAAAACTTTGATTAATAAAATCGGGGTTTTGAACTCCAGAAGATATTAGATCTTCAACTATTTTGCGATCTATCCCTTTGTAGAGAGCATCTAAAAAAAGACGTGATAAAAAATTTGCATGATCGAGTGAAATATCTTCCTTTCTATAAATATCTTCTAATCCCAAATTCGTATAAAACTGCTCTTCTAGATCAGTTGGGTTTTTTAATAGAAGAGAGTCAATAAAGCTATCTTTTCTCTCTTCGGAAATTTTTGTTAAAGATGAGGAAAATAAGCTCCACGCCATTTGTTTATCATCTTCATTAAAAGCACTTAGAGATATAAAATAACTAAATAGTTTTATAAGATAAGATGGGTGAGATTCTCCAAGCTCTTTTTGTAAAGAAGGCAAAGCATCTATGAATTGGTATTGATTGCTAACTTCCTGCATTTTAATAAAATGAAAAAGATCTTGTGATGTTACAACGGTTTTAAGAAAGTTTTCTAGGGCTAAAATAGCAATTCCCTCATGAGCTAATCCTAACGAGGAAAAGACTTTTTCTAAAAATAGAGATTTTGGAAAAGAAGGTGTTAGATATAAAGGACTTTCTAATATTGAACAGAGTAACTTTAAGTGGGCTTCATGTAGATGAGTTTTTCCAGATAGAATGTAATCTACCATTACTTTTAGGATGGTAGGATCGAGGGCTACACGATCATCAGCAATTGTTACCTCATCTAATATTTGTAATGGGTTAAGAGTTTCTTCTTTTTTTACTCGAACCCTATCAATTAAGGATGTATATTTACCATCTTCCTGGGGTAATTTTGTAAGTGCTTCATTTACAATTTCTGTAAGCTGACATTTTTGCAAGGGTGTTATAGATGGGGGTAGTTCATCTGTAACAAATTGAGTTAGAAAATGTAATGCTCTAGTACTCTCCATATATACCGAGCACTAACAAAATGAGAAATTAATGTTCAATTCTTTATTTAAAAATTAGGTTTTGCTA
Organism: Chlamydiota bacterium; assembly: GCA_016866545.1. GTDB lineage: Bacteria > Chlamydiota > Chlamydiia > Chlamydiales > 2-12-FULL-49-11 > VGMD01. The sequence continues at coordinate 101,001 of VGMD01000002.1, forward strand.
GGATGAAATCTTATTTCAAAGGAGATAATGGGTATGAAAAAAATGGTGTTGTTTGGATTGCCTTTAATTTTGGCTCTGAACCAAGTAGTCGGGGCTGTAAAAGAACCTAATGTTTGTGAACAATGTGGGCAAAGTTTGTCACAAGCTTTTATAAATGTGGCAAAAAAATGTCGACCTGCAGTGGTTCATATTAGAGTAGAGGCTGGCGGGTCACAAATGGGCAACTTCCAAGACAGTACTAATCCATTTGAACAATTTCAAGATGAGCTTTTTAATAGATTTTTCGGCTTTTCAGGTGGCGGTTCAAGAGGGCAGTCGCAAAATTCTTACCCTGTAAGTAATGGATCAGGTTTTATTGTATCTTCTGACGGGTACATTGTGACGAATTATCATGTCATCAAAGATGGTAGTAAAATCATTGTTGAAAAGTATGATGAAGTAGAAAAACAATATGAGGCAAAATTAGTTGGCTGCGATCCTAATACCGATTTAGCAGTTTTAAAGATAGATGCAGATAACCTAGCATTTTTAGAGTTTTCAAACTCTGATCAAATTGAAGTTGGACAGTGGACCATGGCGATTGGTCATCCGTTTAAACTACGCGATTCAGTTTCGGCGGGTGTGATTTCTGCAACCCATAGAGGCGATTTGCAAATCTCTCAATTAGAAGATTTTATACAAACTGACGCAGCTATTAATCCTGGACATTCTGGTGGACCACTTGTTGATCTTAATGGTCATGTAATCGGTGTCAATACAGCTATTCTTTCAAAAACAGGGGGGAATATAGGTGTTGGATTTGCAGTTCCAAGTAATATTGCAAAAATGGTTTATTTGCAAATTCAGGAAACTGGATCTGTAGATAGGGCGTTTCTTGGAGTACAAATTCAAGATTTAAATGATGATTTGTGCGCAGGGTTTAAGCTCAAAAAAGGAACAAACGGAGCTCTTATAGCAGAAGTAGTGCCAGATTCTGCAGCGGCAGTAGGTGGGCTTAAAGCAGGCGATGTTGTCGTTGACTTTAATGGTGAAGCAATTAAGTCGTCAAAACAGCTATATACAGCTTTAGGAAAGCTTCCTTCCGGAACAAAATGTGATATGACAATTATTCGTGATGGGAAACATAAAAAAATCTCTTTAGCACTCGGATCAAAAGCAAAAGAGGCGTCTTCAGAAGGTGATATCATTCATAAGCTCGGCCTGTTTGTTGAGCAAATTACTCCTGAAAATGCAGGCAAATACGGCATTAAGTCAGAAGAAAAAGGTGTTGTTGTTACAAAAGTCTTGCCAGGAACTATAGCATCTCTTCTTGGATGGGGACCTGGGTGTGTGATTTTAGTTGTTAATGGACAAAAAATATCTTCTGTTGGTGAATTTAAAAAGTCTTTAGAGAGTGCAAATCCAAAAGATCGTTTGGTGATCTTAATGCATAATCAGGGAAGAGCAACATTTCATAGCATTCCCCATCCAAATAGCTAGATCTAATAGATTAAGTAGCCCTTAATTTTAAGGGCTACATCTTTTTATATACAAAAAGCCTTTTTTTTAGAGAGATCACAAACCCTTTAGTTTTAAGAAAGGTGTATCAAAGAGGGATAAATTCCAAGGGTGTAAGCCCTTTTTCAGAAAAAAGAGGTAATTCCTTTTTAATGAGATCTTCGCTTGCATACGTAATCAGAACAGAATTGGAGGCCATTTGAGGAATTAGGCACTCTTTGACTGCATTCATTACATCATGTTTTGTAGCGTGTAAGATTTGGTCTCTAAATTTTTGCCTTACCTCTTTTGTAAGCCCTACTTTGTGTTGAAAGTAGGTGATTGAGGCTCTTGAACCAGGAGGAACAACACCATCGACATCTTGAATATAGCTTAATTTTGCTTCAAGAAGGTCTTGCTCTGAGAATTCCCCATTAGCAATAGCTTCAACAGCAGAATTAAATGCCTCATATGTAGATGAAATATTTGGATCTCTTGAACTATAAAACTGGTAAATTCCAGTAAGAATATTGTATTTTGCTCCGCAGTGGTAAGCGCCACCCTCCTCACGTATTTTGCTATGTAATTCCAAGTTTTCAAAAAGGTAGCTTGCAAGTTTGAGGTGTGCTGCAAATCTAGATGAGATTGTTACAGTTTCAATCGACTTGGCATTGTGGGCGATTGGGTAAGCGATTGCTTTTGCAGAACTTATAACTTGTTTAGGAATAGCTAGCTCAACCCAAGGACAGAAAGAGAGCGAGGCGTCAGCAAATGTTTTTAAAGAGAAAAATTCATTTTTTTCTAAATTTGCAAAAGATTCTGCGTCACATGAGACAACAAAGTGAAGGTTATTGAGATGAAAAAGCGATTTGCTTAACTTTTCAAATTTTTCTATAACTTTGTCTAGCGATTGATCTAAATTTTTTGCTAAATCTTGCATAAATTTATAGTAAGGAAGGCCGTGCCAAAGATTGCTTACAAAACTCCACGGAGAAAATCCAGAAGCAGACTCTTTTAAAGCGTATTGTATCGCATGGCTATTTAATTTTTGCTCTAAGTAGGTGTATGATTGCAAGACAAGCTCTTTGATTCGTTCACGGTCTTTAAGATCTGGATGGATAATAAAATCTTTCATCAATTTTAGAAGATCTTTACTGTTTTCTTTTAAAGCTTTTCCAGAAATAGAGATCGTCGGGTAACAAGTCTCTTTATTGTCTTTCTGAACATTTAGTGAAAGAGAGGTCCAGATTCCGCCTACTTTTTCATGAATATACTTTAAGTTTTCAATATAAGACCTGCCACCAGCTCCAAGGTCTGTTAAAAGAGAGGAGAAAAGTCTTAAATAAAAAAGATCTTCTTCTGCAACTTGGGGAATATCAAATACGATATCAGCATAGATGATCCCGTTTGTAAAACATTCGTGATGATAGACTGCCAATTGATTGTACGTCTCTTTTTTTATAGAAAAATAAGAGACTTCATTCGGAATTTCATCTAATAAAAGAATGGGAAGACAAGATTTATCCTCCTCTTCTTTAGAGTCAATATACTCTTCAAGATCTTGTGCATCTTTTAAGATGGATTCAATTTCAGTTTTTGAAAGACTGTCTTGTCTTTTTTTCAAAAATTCAAGCTCTTCTTCTTGCATCGTTTTTAAAAGCGTAGAACTTGGAGCAAGTGTTAATCTATAAAAATGTGGGTTATCGATTAAATGTTTTTGGATAAGTTTTGCTAGAAGATTGTCTTCATAAATAAGTATTTCTAGTTTCTCAAAGGCAGAATGGACTTTAAGCTCTTCGACTAATGAGCCTCCTTGGAGGTAGGGAATTACACTTCTTCCAAATAGCTCTAACCCATAAGGCCCACTATCACTGCTAATTTCGCTTCGAGAAAATTTTAACTGATGCAGTGAGGACTCAATTAGTTCTTTTGGAATAGGTTTTGATGCGATTTCTTTAAGTGAGCGAAATAATAGTTCTTCTAAAGCGTCGACATTTTCAGTGCAACATCCTCTTAAAATAACTGCAAAAGGGGTGTCTCTCGCTTCACTATCTAACACTGATCCTGCATCGACGCATAAACCGGATTCTAGTAGTTTATGTTTTAACAAAGAGGCATCAGTGTCCATTAAAATTGAATCAAGAAGAGTAAAGGCCAATAACTCATCTTGATCTTTTATATCTGTTGTGAGCCACGAAAATCCTACAAATGTTTTTTGCGAGAGGTCGCTTTCGTGAGTTGGATAAAAAAGTTCTTCTTTTTTAGGGTGTAGAAATCTTTTTTGCTTACTGATCGGGGGGATTGGTGAAAGCCTTTCTGCACTATCTAAAATTTTTTCTCCAATAAAATCAAGATGGTTTTTTAAAGGAATATCTCCATAAAAGTAGAATATGCATCTACTTGGATGGTAGTAAGTTTTATGAAAATTAACTAAGTCTTCGTGAGTGAGATTTGGAATTTCTTTAGGAACACCACCCGAATCATGTCCGTAAGGTGTGTCTGGACAAAGTCCTTCAGCTAATTTTCTCCAAAGAAGAGATTCAGGATTTGAAAAAACACCTTTCATTTCATTAAAAACAATACCTTGAATCGTAAGAGGTGATTTAGGGTCTTGAGGTTCTTGAAAAGTAAATCGGTACCCCTCTTGGGAAAAGCTTGTTTTATTTAAAAGGGGATGGAAGGTGGCATCAATATAAACATCTAAAAGATTGTAAAAGTCGTTTCGAATTTTTGAAGCAGCTGGATAGGCTGTCCAAAGTTTTGAAGTAAGCGCATTCATATACGTATTGCTGCTTCTTCTAAGCATTGAAAAAAATGGATCGTGAATTGAAAATTTTTTTGATCCACAAAGAGTTGTGTGTTCTAAAATGTGGGCAACACCTGTGCTATCGTAAGGGTAGGTCTTAAAAGTAAGTGCAAACGCATTTTCGTCGTCATCTGCTGCAATATGGACTACTTCAGCTCCTGTTTTTTCATGAATTAGATGGAAAAGCTCTACACCTATTTCTTTAATATTGTAGATTTGCTCTAAGCGAAAACCTCTATAATGGTCTCCTTTTTTCATAAAAAATCCTCAATCTTAATAGACGATCTTACAGTATCGGAAATTCAAACTTTTTTGGCTATTATTTTACATTTTATCCATTTTAAAAAGACCTCTAGGGAGAACCCACAAAAGGTGTCAGGCATGACATCCGGACATATTTTTGTAAATCACTAAAAATAAGAATATTAAGATTGATTAAATTAATAAAATATATTTTTAATTTTAATTATGTTATAATTAAAAAATGTTTATTTAATTAAGGAGTTTTTATGACGGCTTTGGCTATTGCGGTTCGCGTTCCTGTAGAGAATCGACCAAGATCTGTTAAATCAACATGGGTGCCGAGAAGCGATATTCTCCCTTATAAAAAGGTGGTCGTTGATCACTTAAAAGAAGCTAGAGCTCTTTCTGGCATTCCTATTCATATGCTGCAAGAGTTTATGGAGCTTAGTTCTCCAACAAAAAATTTTCCCGATATACGAAAACTTGCATTAGAAGGGCGTTATAAAGAAATCGTTTTGTTTGTAAATGGTATTTTAAGAATAAAGAGCCCACCTGGCACTAATTACCTTGAGCTATTAAAACATCCCTCTTTGCAAAAAGCTATTAGTGATTATCAAAAACAAGCGGAGTTCATTAAAAAAGAATTAGAAGAAAGTGAATTTACACCTCTTGCTACAGAGGCAGATCTTTTAGAAGAGCTTTCGTTAGAGGATTGTTCACATCTTTATTTATAAAAGTAAGGCCAAGAAAAGATTCTTTCTTGGCCCTACGCTATTACCAGGTAAGGTTGGAAGAAGATTGGTATTCATTAACCCTTGTTTCAAAGAAGTTTTTTTCTTTGCCAAGGTCAATTACTTCACTCATCCAAGGGAAGGGGTTTTTCTTGTTATAACGAGCTGAAAGACCTATTCTTTCAAGTCTTCTATCTGCAATATAACCCACGTAATCTTCAAACATAGGAGCTGTAAGTCCTAGTATTCCTTTTGGTAGGCACGATTTTGCATAGTCGTATTCAAGCTTTGTTGCCTGGTCGATAAGATCGATGATATGATCTTGAAATTCTTTTGTCCAAAGTTGAGGGTTTTCTTCTTTAATCGTATTGATAAGATCGATACCAAAATTGAGGTGGATCGTCTCATCACGTAAAATGTATTGAAATTGTTCTCCAATTCCAGTCATCTTGTTTTGCCTTTGCAAAGATAGGATCATTGCAAAACCGCTATAGAAGAAAATACCTTCCATAATGATGTAATATCCGATCAAATTTTCTAAAAACTTTTGAGCACCTTCAAATGTTTCTGTTGAAAATCCCTCTTCAAGAAGAGATTTTGTTAAATTCATTTGAAATTCATCTTTTTCATGAATGACTTCAATTTCATTGTACATGTTAAACACTTCGCCAGGGTCTAAAGCTAAAGATTCAACAATATAGTGAAACGTATGAGTGTGAATAGCCTCTTCAAAGGCTTGTCTTAATAGATACTGTCTAGCTTCAGGATTTGTTACATGTTTAAAAATTGCTAAAACAATGTTATTTCCAACTAAACTTTCTGCCGTGGCAAAAAACCCTAAATTTCTCATAATTACAAGTCTTTCAGCTTCTGAAAGAGTATTTGATTTCCATAGCTCAATATCTTTTGCCATAGGAACTTCTGTTGGCATCCAATGGTTTGCACAACCATTTAGGTAGTGCTCCCATGCCCATTTATATTTTAAGGGCATAAGTTGGTTGACATCTACTTTTGTGCAATTAATGAGTCTTTTTTGTTGGACATTGACTCTTTTTTGCGTTTTTTCATCTAAAACTTCTGTCATATATTCACCCTTTCCTTTTATTGACAACTTTCGCAACCCTCGCCACCGATACTACAAGCTTTCGGTTTTGGAGAATCTCTATTAACTTGAATATTGCTCGATGCTGAAGCGTTTTTCATCCATCTTGGTTGTAGGCCACGTTTATTGATATCTGTTGTTGATTTTTCAATTTGTGTGGCACTTAGCGTTCTTAAGTAGTAGGTTGTTTTTAATCCTTTTGCCCAAGCCTTCATGTACATATCGTGAAGTTTTTTGCCGCTTGGTTCTGCAAGATAGAGATTCAAAGACTGACCCATATCGATCCATTTTTGTCTTCTCGATCCGCACTCAATGATCCAATCGGGATCGACTTCGAATGCTGTAAGAAACTGATCCTTAATGTATTTTGGAATAGTTTCAATTTCAGCTAAAGAGCCGTCGTAATATTTCAAATCATCTAACATATCAGGATTCCAAAGGCCTAATTCTTTAAGTTTTTGGATGAGATATGAATTGGGAACGGTAAATTCGCCTGATAGATTTGATTTTACAAATAAGTTTTTATAAGTCGGCTCAATAGAAGAGGTAACACCAATAATATTTGCAATTGTTGCAGTTGGTGCAATTGCCATTGTGTTGCAATTTCTCATTCCATGCGCTTTTACATGGTCTCTAACAACTTGCCAGTTCATAGTAGAAGATCTATCCATTTCTACTGGCATGCCACGCTCTTTTTCTAAAAGATCAATTGTATCGATTGGCAAAAGACCTCTAGACCACTTAGATCCTTCATAGGAAGGATAAGTTCCGCGCTCTTTTGCAAGCTCTGAAGAGGCTAAGATTGCATAGTAGGAAATCATTTCCATCGTTTTATCTGCAAGTTCAATTGCTTCGTGGCTTGCATAGCTGATGCCTTTCATATAGAGAATGTCTTGAAAGCCCATTAGTCCAATACCTATAGCTCTATGCTTTTTATTTGCAGCTTCTGCTTCTGGAATCGGGTAGAAGTTTACATCAATTACGTTATCAAGCATCCGAATGGCAGTTCGGACTGTTTTTGCAAGTTTCACTTCATCAATTTGATTTCCATCAAAATGAGCGCATAAGTTAACAGATCCAATGTTGCAAACAGCCACTTCTTCTCTGGATGTATTTAGAAGAATTTCTGTGCAGAGGTTTGAACTATGAACAACACCTGCATGATCTTGTGGCGATCTAATGTTCGATGGGTCTTTGAAGGTGATCCAAGGATGACCTGTTTCAAAGAGCATGCTAATCATTTTTCTCCAAAGAGGTACAGCTTCTACTTTTTTATGTAAAAACTGCTTTCCTTCTGCCGCTAATTTTTCATATTCGACGTACCTTTTTTCAAAAGCCTCTCCATAAAGATCATGAAGGTCAGGAGTTTCACTTGGAGTAAATAGAGTCCACATCCCATTCTCTTTTACCCTTTTCATGAATAAGTCAGGGATCCAGTTAGCTGTATTCATATCGTGTGTTCGTCGTCTCTCATCACCTGTGTTTTTTCGAAGCTCTAAAAAGTCTTCAATATCAAGATGCCAAGTCTCTAGGTAAGAACAAAGAGCACCTTTTCTTTTACCTCCCTGATTAACAGCAACAGCTGTATCATTTGCAACTTTTAAGAAAGGAATAACCCCTTGTGATTTTCCGTTTGTTCCTTTAATTAAAGAGCCGGTTGCTCTTACCGATGTCCAGTCGTTTCCGAGTCCACCCGCCCATTTAGATAGCTGTGCATCATCTGAGATAACTTTGAATATATGGCTTAAATCATCATTTACAGTAGAGAGGTAACAAGAACTTAATTGAGAATGCATTGTGCCTGAATTAAAGAGGGTAGGTGTACCTGGGGTATAAGTAAATTCAGAAAGGGTGTTGTAAAATTGAATCGCTTTCTCGGTTTTATTATCTTCTTTGATACAAAGACCCATTGCAACTCTCATCCAAAAAATTTGGGGAGTTTCGAGTCTTTTTTCAGACTGATGGATAAAATATCTGTCATAAAGAGTTTGTAGACCTAGGTATTGGAACTTATCATCTCTTGACAAGACTAAAGCAGAACTAAGGGCTTCTAAATCAAAATTTAGTAGTTCCGGAGAGAGCCTTTCTAAAGAGATTCCTTTTTTAATATAAGAAATAAAATAGGCTTTGTGTCTTTTTTCTAATGAGGCATCGAGTGCAGAAACTTCTAGGGCCTCTCTGTACAGTTTGTCTAACAATAGTCTCGATGAGACATAAGAGTAAGCGGGATCGACTTCAACAAGTGATCTTGCTGCCATAATCATAGCTGTATCAATTTCGCTCTCTTTAATACCCTCATAAAAGTTTTTAAGTGTTGCATCGATTAAGTCTTCCAAAGAGACATTTGTCAAATTTCTACAGGCGTATGACAATTTTTTTCTAATTTCATCTTCAGAGATACTCTCTGTTTTCCCTTCATCAGAGACAACTAAAACTGTTCTAGCACCTTTTTGTCCTAGGTGGTGACTAAAGGTTGCCTTGTATTTATCCTCTTTCTCTTTTCTTGTAAGAATAAAAAACTTAGACTCTTGATAAAATCCATTTTTCATTAAAACTTCTTCAAAAAGATCTTGCAAATCTTTTAATGATAGTGTTTTAGACGAAACATGAGCCTCTAGAACTTTATTGATTACTTGACCTGTAAGATCATTAATAGAAGAAATCAAATGGAGAGTTAGAGGACCATCTGGAATGTTTGCAGTTTCTCTAAAAATTCTTTCAAAGGATGATGAAATTTTAATAGGATTAAAGCGAACCTTTGTGCTGCTATCGTTTCTAAAAATTCGAATATTAGAAGGTTGAGATTCTCTTACTGCTTTGTGTTGGTCTCTATAAATAATATAGTCTCTTGCTACATCGTGATATCCATTTTTCATTAAAGTGACTTCAACAATATCTTGAATTCCCTCAACAGTTAAAGATACCCCTTTTGAACCTAGTTCTAATGCTCTTTCAATGACAGATAAAGACAATCTGTCAATTGTTTGAGAGAGTGCTTGAGGAAGAGCGTTTGGGGGACTTACTTTTTTCGTGTCGCGAAACGCAAGTTCGATTGCTTTTTTTATCCGGCTGCTGTCAAACGGAACAATGCTTCCGTTTCGTTTAACAAGAGTTAATTTAACAAGAGATCGGTCCATCTCAATAGAGTCAAGTAACTCTAAGGCAATTGTTTCATTTGGATTAGATTTCATTAGTTGCTCTCCTCTTAAAAATACTATAGGTTGTGTTATCTGCTATTTTATGACACTACATATTGTATTTGCAACCTAAAAGTCTAGAAGAAAAAAAACTCTTTTTTTCTTGTGAAAAATAGGAAAAATGTCCCGCTTGATTTGGGGGGCGTTAGAGAGATTTAATTTAGACTAAAAAGAAAAAAATAGAGCTCGAAAATAATTATCTAGTCTAAATTTAGTGTGCTTTTAAGTTGAGGGGAAATTTTTGTTTTGATGTGAGCTAAATCTTTTTCTGCTTGAGAAAGATAGATAAATAAAACACCAAAGATTTCTCCTAATGTGTGCCAAGTTTGTGCAAAAGAGGGGAGATCTATTTTTTTAAAAGAGAAGAGTTTTTCTTGCAGAATGCGGTATTCAGTAGTTATGGGATCGATTTCATTTAAGATATGCTCAAGGCCTTCTACAATCTTATGATGAGCTGCTTCTAGAAGAGAAAAGTCGATCGAAGTGCTTCCAAGATAGAATGTAAACTCCTCTTCAATTTTTTCTTTAATTTCCTTATTTGTAAAAGTATTAAAAGAGTCAGTGGGAGAGAAAAGGTGTTCGAATTTCTCTTTCAAGACATGAAGGGAGATAAGAGGTTTTGCTTTTTGATAGGTTTCTAAAAAGGAGATAAGAGTTGGAAGTATGATTGTTAATTTATTGATTGCACTATCTGAAATTTTTGCGTGATCATCAGTGCTAAGTATTTCATTTAGATATTCATATTCGCTATTATGGAAGCCTATAGAAAATTGTGCCCCTAGTAAATTAGGGCTACCTAAAATTTCAAGCAATTGAGAAGAGGTGACTATAAGTCTATTTGTGTAGGTACAAAATGTTTGAGGGAGAGCAAATTCATACTCTTCGATGAGTCTTTCTAAACTCATTTTCAAAGGGTAGAGCTGATTTGTAAGAGAGGAAAGTTTTGTTAACATCCCCGTCTCTTTTGTAAGTAAAATAGCGTTGGATTCTTTCCAAAATTCGAGATAGAAAAGCTCGTTTACTTTTTGACCAGAGAGGTGCTTTTCTGTAAGAAGAGATAAGATGGTTTCTTTAAGAGAAAAAGCGATCTCTTCAGGAGGAGTTTTTAAATAGACTCGACTAATATCAGAGAGAACTGTTTGAAGCTGATTTAGTAGTTTGTGGGCATTTCCTTTTGCAATTAAACTAAGCTCTTTTTTCTTTATTGATAGGTTTGGTTCAATGTTTAGCTCGATTGCTATTTTATACCAGTTGCTCATTGAAAAATTCGGAAAACTATTTCTATCTAAATGTAAAAGAAGAGAAACAATTTCGGAGTTCATTAAATTAGTTAATTCCAAGCTGAAAAAATGTGAGTCTTCTAAAATCGTACTTTTTAGTTTGCCTGTAAAAAAATGAACTGTTTGAAAAAGATCAGAGAGAATGTCATTGATAATTGTTCCCTCATACGGAAAAAAAAGGTCAATGCAGGCTAAGTAGTCTTGAATGTTTTTTTCCAAGACTTTAGCTTGCACAACAGGGTGCTCTATTTCTTCAAAGTCATAGTCAAGGTGGACTAATTTATGAAAAGATTCTAAAAGCAGTTGAAGAGAGTGGATCTCTTTTGAATTTAGAGATCCCCCCTCTAGAGTGCCTTCTTTCAATCTTTCCACAAGCTCTTTAAATTTAGGTAATTCCAAAAATTTTTGAATTGCCAGTGGAAAAGATTCTTTTTCAATAAGTTCGGATAGTGCATTCCCAAGCTCTTTGCTTTTAGTAACATCTTCGTATTGGATAAACGCTGGTAAATTAACAAGGGAGTTTGCTTTGGGTCTTAAGCTTTTTATTGAATTTCGCATATTTAATTAATAAATAATTATTTTTATTTAATTTTACACGAAATTGAAATTCTTGAATTGTATAATTAATTTTTAGATGATAATAGGTTAATCGAGCCCAAGATGAATAAAAGTTAAGAAAAATTTATTGTTGACCCCCCACCATCCACTCTCATCTGTCTCTTGAAGATTAAATTGCCTATACATCTCTGGCATATCTTCAATAAAACGAATGCTCTCCTTGCTAGTAGTATATAAAAGATCGGAAGTATTTTCCATTCCCTTTGGTGTTGTTGTAATTCTAATCTGATTTCCAACTACAGACAGATAAATAGGCTCATCTCCTATAACCTTACTAATAGCTTGTAAACGGGTAGCGATATCTAAGGCTAACTCTTTTTGATGCGGAATCTCTTCTGTAGTTTTTTTTAGATTCTGGGCTAACAAAGTGTCACTAATTAACTCTAAAGCAAGCTCTTTTGCTAAATTGTCACTCAAAAATCTGCCTGGAGGAATCAATTTAACAGTTTTTGATTTTCCAACAGATGTAAGCCACTTAGGTATAAGTCTTTTTTCAATCTTACATTCTTCTGGTGCAGCGGGTAAATCAAATTCTCCTATGGCTAAATGATTAGGAACTGGATAAAAAGTAAGGCACTTATAACACATTTCGAGGTCATTTTCTAAATAAGAAAAGACAAAGCCGTCGTCTTTTTGAAATCTCCATAAATTAGCACGGTGGAATGCCTCTGGCAACTCCTCTATAAAGGAGTTTGAGATAGATTTAAGATCTGTAGGCGATGCTTTTTTTATCATCGCTGATGAAATAATAATTCTAACTTCACTATCTTTAACAGCAATATAGATCGGAAGCCTGATGCAAGTAACTAACTTTTTAATAAGTCTTTCAAGTGCTCCTAAAAGCAAATCATAAGCAGAATTTTCAAGAGAGCGTAAAGATATACCGATTTCAACAGAGTCTAGAATCGCTCTTAATTCCGATATATATGCATTTTGGGTAGTCCTAAACATGTAATGCTGGAGGCTTCAAAAAAAATTTAGCAATCCATATAATAGTTGGGCTTATATACAATGGAGCTCACAATATGGAATGTAAGTGTCCCTCCTGTTCATCAGGTCTAATCAAAAAAAAATGGTCATATTCACAATGGTAAACAAAATTATCGTTGCCTTGGTTGTGGTAAACAGTTTGTCTTAAATCCCACTCAAAAGATTGTTGATGAACACACTCAAGGTCTTATAAGAAGAGTTCTTCTTGAAAGAATATCTTTAGAAGGCGTCTGCAGAGTATTTGACGTAAGCATACCGTGGCTTTTGGGATTTATAGATAGTTTAATAGCTAAACTTCCTCAAGATTTAAATGCAGAGGTGGTTCAGGATGATGATGAGATTGAGGTAGTTATTCTTGAAGCTGATGAATTATGGAGCTACGTCGGATCTAAGCGCAATCAGCAATGGTTGTGGCTGGTAATGCATTCAAGAACACGACAGGTAGTGGCTATGCAAGTAGGGCCTCGAAATAAAGCAACAGCCGAAAAGCTATTTTTTAAACTACCGGAACCATTAAAAAAAAAAGCCCTCTGTCATACTGACTTCTTCAATGTGTACTATGAAACAATCCCGCATAGACAACATAAGCCTGTCGGTAAAGAATCTGGAAAAACATCTTATATTGAAAGACTTAATTGTACGCTTAGACAGCGATGTTCCAGATTAGTTAGAAAAACTCTATCTTTTTCTAAGAACCTGAGTTTCGGGTTTTAAACCGCAAGACAAAAGGCTTCTGAGAAATTTTTAAATTTTAAAGAAGGCTTTTTTGGTTGACGTGTATATGCTACAAGTCCTGATAGTAAATTAATCAAAAAATTCG
>VGMD01000003.1 GCA_016866545.1 Chlamydiota bacterium
GTCGGCTACAATCTAAGCACTTATGGTTTTGATCTCCATGTTGATTTATTCCATTTTTTTTAAAAGCGAATGAACCGCACGAAGGACAGCAAGTTCTCATATGTTTGACCTCCTCAGAGTGATTGGTCAAACATTTTAGCTTATCAAATAAAATTTAACCTAACTATTTATACACCGCCAAATTTTTATTTACAAATGAAGATTTTTTTAAATTTATATAAATTACTAGCCTTTAACTATTTAGAATAGTTAATTAGACAAGAATAGAGATCCTCTTAAAGAGGCTAATTTCTCCCCATCTCACAAATACGGCTCTCTTTGCAAATTCATTTGAAAACATTTTGTTAGCACTCCCATAGTCGCTTTTTTCGAATAATTGAATTTTTTCAAAAAACCCCTACTATCAGGTCTAAGTGCTCCTAGACATTTGAGGAGAATCGCTATATAATCTTCGACTATGGATATACCTCTTTGGCGAAAAATTCAAAAAGAAAGCTTTAGTAAAATTTCAGAGATATCTGATTTTTTGCAACTAGACGAGTCTAATAACAAAAAGCTGTTAGAAAAACCGAGTTTTAGATTTTTGCTCCCTAGAAGAATCGCAGAGAAAATTCCAAAAAATAATTTAAGCTGCCCTTTATCTAAGCAGTTTCTCCCTTTAAAAGAGGAACTCATCAAAAAACAAGGGTTTATCTCCGATCCAACATGCGATGCGATTTTTCAAAAAGAAGAAAAAATACTCCACAAATACCAAGGCAGGCTTTTATTAATTACTACTGGCGCTTGTGCAATGAATTGCAGATTTTGTTTTAGACAAAATTTTTCTTACCCTCAAACAAAACCGATCTTTGAAAGAGAATTAGCATACATCAAACAAGAAAGCTCTCTTCACGAAGTGATTTTAAGTGGTGGAGACCCTTTAAGCCTATCTGATGAAACCCTTCAAAAGATATTACAAGCTTTAGATGCCATCGATCACATCCAAATCATCCGCTTTCACACAAGATTTCCGATCGGTATTCCAGAAAGAATCACCCCTTCATTTTTAGAAATTTTAAGCAGACTTAAAAAACAGATTATTTTCGTGATTCATGCAAACCACGCAAACGAATTCGATCAAGATATTTTTCAAGCTCTCAAATCTCTTCGTTTACATAATGTTCAAATGCTTATGCACACTGTCTTATTAAAGGGGATAAACGATGATCTCACCTCACTAAAAAATCTTTTTTTAACAGTTTCTGCAAATGGTATTTTCCCCTACTATCTACATCAACTAGATCAAGTAGAGGGAACAACTCATTTCTATACCCCGATTAAAAAAGGCCTATTTCTTATCGATGAACTTCGAAAAATTCTCCCAGGCTACGCAACTCCCCGTTATGTACAAGAAATCCCGAACGCTCCTTACAAAACAATTCTCTAGTAACCTGAATAATGGATTTATCGATTTCTAAATCAACTTGATAAGGATAAATTTTATTTCTTACTATTAAACAGCCGACTTCTCGCTGAAATAAATCGAATTTTGCTCGGGTTCGGGTACACAGTACACTCTCACCTCTAGAGATCCTGTGGACTCGCAAACTTCGATTTCTTCCTAGCGATAATCGGCTATAGTTTGCCCCGAACCTTCGGTCGATGGCAGAATATTCTATCGGGTGCTACTTACGTGCAATATAAAACCGTTCCTTTCTTGCAGCCAAAGGCTTCACGAAAGAACCGTCATGGGGAGGTATGGGCAGATATTTTTTTGCAAAAAAAATATCTGCCCATACCTCCCTTCCCTGATTTCGAAACCATGCGACAGCAAGTTGAGAAGTCGGAATTTTCTAAGAAGTTAAGCTTTGAAACTGAGTGAAAAAAGACCTCTATTTGTGTAAGATATTTCTTTGGAAAAAACAATCTACAAAAGAGGTCTAACATGCATGATTTAGTTGAACTATTTTGCTCTATCGACGATTTTTGGAAAACATTTAAATCAAAATGGGATGCTCATCTCATTGATCGTAAAAAAAATAATAGAGGTCCGGATCCACTAATGACTATTCCTGAAATGATGACTATTGTGGTTTTATTTCATCAATCTGATTACAGAACATTTAAGTATTTTTACATGTACGTACAACATAAAACAATTCTTCCATTTGCAGAAAAACTTAAAAAATTGGTGTCAGGCACGACATTCTGGCATTTGGATTCGTAAATAGTTATTGCTTATGGGCGGCTAATATTTCTCGCCACTTTTTGATGATCCGGGTTGCAAGGGGTGCCGATTCTTTTCCATGGTCTGCAAAACGAAGTGAGACAATTACAACAAGGTCACTTTCATCAAAAGACTCTTTTTCTTTGAAAGAGATACCCCCGAACCAGATGTGTTTACAAATGATTGGGTCTATTTCTCGATTTAAAAAAGGGCGATAGAGAATCTCTGCAGTCGATGTTTTTCCTGCCATGTAGGGTCTAATTTCGTCGTACTCTTTTTTCAAATAAGGTTTTTCCCAAAGAGTTCTTATGTTTGATGTTTTTGCAGTCCCTCTTGGTCCATTAAAAACAGAAAAAAGACTTTCTAATAAATATGTTCTGACATCATCTGGAAGAAATATTTCTCCTGTAGTTTCTGGATAAGAGCGCCAAATAAAAGGTAGATCTCTTTTATTTTCAGCCTCTGTAAAAAAGGGAAAATAGATCCCAGCTAAGGAAAGACTCTCTTTATAAAGATAGTCACTTTTTTCAAACATACCATCGATTGATAAATCGGGTTCATAATTTGCGATTGTATGTACTATTTGCGGTTTTAGAATTTTCCCGCCATTTGCAAATGCAGAAAGACAAGCAGCTGTTTGTAGGGGCGTTACAGTCAGAGAGTGTTGACCGATAGAAAATGCGTAGAGAGCTGTTTGATTTGTTCCAATATCAATTGGGACATACCCTTTTACCTCGCCTGGCAGATCGATCCCTGTTTTTCGCCCAAAACCTAACATTTTTGTCGTTTGCGTAAGATCAGCAGGGTGGTCAATCACATCTGTGGCAAGAAGAGAAAAATAGATGTTACTCGAGCGCTCAAGTGCCTCTTTTAGGCCAATTTTCCCAATGTTTAAGTGTCCTCTTGGAATTCTTCCCCCCTTATAAGATCTTGTGATAGGAGTGCCAGATAGGGTATAGCCAAGAACTGTTGAGGGGGTGAGCTTTTCTGTGTATGAGGGCGATTGGTCAATTAGAGTAAGAGGGTTTAAAGAAAATTGTGCTTTCTCTCTATTTTTTAAATAGTGCTGTCTAAGTCCTTCATAACCTGTAACTAGCTTAAAAATTGATCCTAGGGGAGAGGTCTCTTGAAAGGCAAAAGATCTTGCATAGCCGAATCCTGGCGTCGGATAAAAATGTCTTGCTAAATCTTTTTCAGTAGCCTCTTTGCCAGCTTTTGCTGGAAAGAAATATCTGCCTAAAAGAGGTCTACCGAGTTCACTAAAAGAGCGCATTGTTTTTAGATAGGGGATAACATATTTTGGATCTAGGGTAAGTAAATGGTTTTTGAGTAAGACTTTTGAAGATAATTTGTTTTGCATGCTTTTATTAATGAGTGCATCGTAGTAAATAAAACAGGGATCTAGATGATCGATCGGCGCATTGTCTAAAATAAATGCGGCCAAAAAATTAAACCTATGCTTATTAAAAAATGTTTCAAATAAAAGCTCTTCCATTTCTGTAAGATAATCAATATAAGGCTTTTGATAAAGCTTGTTTGCTTTTTCTTCCTCTCTTTTTCCCTTCAAGTAGGCAGTAAAATAAGTTTTTCTCCACTCAGAGAAATCGTTTTTGTGAAAGACCTCTTTGGCAGTTTTTTTTATTTCGCTTTGAACACACATCACAGCTTGATTAAATTCTCTGTAGGCAAATAGCGATTCATTCCCTGTCTGGGTCAGTAGAGAGTCATCAAAAAGGTGGCCAGGGGCAATTAGACGAATTAAGTCGATAACTAAAATTTTATCATCATTTTCATACACCTTGCTTAAGTAGTGGGTAAGCTCTTTTGTAAGTTCTCTAAAAAGAGTTGTTTTTTGAGATATTTTTTGTAGAAGTGATTCTCTTTTTTCTTTTGAAGTCTGAAATAGTGTGATTCCGTGCCCATTTTCTGGAGGAAAAAGTGTATCGATTAGGTGGTGAATTGACCTCTCTTCAGATAAAGATAAAAGAGTTTCGACAATGTTTTGTAAATAGATAGCTGTTTGCAAATTGCTGATTTGTTCAATTGCTTTTTTTACCTCTGATTTTGAAGAGAGAATCATATCTAGAAAAAGATCTAATGAGAGTGGTTGACTCTCTTTGATACGGTCTGGTTTTGTAACGCCTTCAAACTCCCTTTCAAGAGGTCTAATGCCATCCCAGATTTGCCCTATGTAAGAGGGGGATTCAAGCCATTTGATGGCGGCAGAGGAGGTCGATTTTAAAGAAAAGTCGTTTGGATTAAATCTAGGGTAGGATGCAAGTGCTACAATTTCTCCCGTTGAGGGAATCATGGCAACAATTGATCCCCCTTTGATCCAAGGGGAAAAGAGAAGAGAGTGGTCTTTTCCAGCTGTGTGGAAACGGTCGTGTCTTGTAAGTTCGCTCTCCATGAGGAGTTTTTCAGCAAATTCCTGAAGCTCTGATGAAATGGAGAGAATAAACCGCCTTCCAGGTGTAGCAGAGTAAGATTCAGGAAGTTCTGTCAAAATATTTCCTTTTACATCAATTTCATATTTCTTTTTCCCTGCAATTCCACGAAGTTGATCGTCAAAAGTTCTCTCTATCCCAGATTTTCCAATCTTTGACTGTAGAGAGTACGATTTATTTTTTAGTTCACAATACCGCTCTTTCACCTCTTTAAATGAGGAGTACCCTTTTGGTAAAATCGTAGGAAGGCCAAGAGCACGCTCTTTTAAAAATGAGTCTAAAGAAGAGAGCTCTTGGCCAATTTTTAAAAATTCAGATTCGCTAATCACTCCTAAAAAACCTAAGACGTTTGCGCCAATAGGTCCTTTTGGATAATGCCTTCTAGAAGAGATTTGCATTAGCAGGCCGGGCATCTCTTTTTCCTTAAAATGGAGTCTATAGTACTCCTCCTCGCTCAAGTTTTCTTTTAAAATAAAGGGGGTGTTTGGAAATAACGAGACTTTGCTATGAATCAAATCTTCTATATAGACAGGGTCGAGATTAAGCTCTTTTCCAAGAAAATTCGAAAGTTTTGTGATGTACTCTTTACGAAAATAGATTTTTTTTCTCTTTCCAGATTCGTCTTTTTCATATTTGACTCTTGGTAAAGTTCTTATAGGATCAAATAAAACAGAGGCGTTGTATTGAATTTTATTTACAGCAAGAGGAATATTGAAGCGGTCTCTAATCGTTCCTCTATTTGGCACTTCAATCACAACCTTTTGCCTTGGTTTCATTGCAAGCTCTTTGTGCTCTTCGTGCTTTAAAGCTGCCAAATACCAAACTCTAATACCAATTAAAACAAAGGTGAGTAGAATCACATTTAATACACGAATCGATTTTGAAGAGACATCTTTCATACGACCTTCAGTATAATAAAAAATGTTTTTAAGGCACTGTTATAGTCTTTTAAATCATAAATTTCAATTTGGGTAAAAAGATCATCTTCATCTTTTGCGCTACGTTTATTCTACTTATGAACTGAGGAGCGCGGGCTTCATCTGCTTGCAGCGTGATCAAAATTTGTAGCGATCTTTTAGCCAAAGAGAAAAATTTAGCTTCCACACGAATTTGTTAACAGTATCAAATAAGAGTGTATAGATAAATTGTTACATCCTGGTTTTAAACGCTTAGATCGCTCTTTCAGACAGGATCAAGAGCTTGATTAAATTATATAAATTAATTGAAAAAAGAGGAAAATGATAAGTTTTTGAAAGAAATTAATAAGGGGCTTGGCAAAAATACCTATGATGTGAGATTATGTTAAACCAATTACCACGCGCCTGTGGTTCAATGGTAGAACAACAGCCTTCCAAGCTGTGAGTGTCAGTTCGATTCTGATCAGGCGCTATTTAAAAATTTTTCATACAAGTGAGAGGCTACTTTGACTACGAAACAGAGAGAATTAAAGATCACCATTAAAGATCTTCTAGAGGCTGGGGTGCATTTTGGGCACCAAACACAGCGTTGGAACCCGAAGATGAAAAAATATATCTTTGGCGAAAGAGGTGGCATACATATCTTAGATCTTTCTAAGACAATGCACCAAATTCGTGCTGCATGTGACATAGTAGAAAAAGTTGTCCAAAAGCATCAGAGCATTTTATTTGTTGGTACAAAAAAACAGGCTAAAATTGTTGTAAAAAAATGTGCAGAAGATTGTGGTGAATTTTACGTGGCTGAAAGATGGCTTGGTGGAATGCTTACAAATTTAACAACACTAAGACAGTCTGTAAAAAAGCTTGAAAGAATTGAAAAGAAAGTTGCGGCAGGAAGAGAGGGTGTTACAAAGAAAGAGCTCTCTTTAATGACAAAGGCGCAAGACAAATTGAGCAAAAACCTCTCAGGTATTAGAGCTATGAGAAAGCCTCCTGGGCTTTTAATCATTGTTGACTCAGTGAAAGAGCATATTGCTGTATTAGAAGCGAAGAAATTGGGTATTCCTGTGATGGCAATTGTAGATACAAATTGTGATCCAGATTTAATCGACTATGTAATTGCTGGTAATGATGACGCTCTAAAGAGCAATCAAATTATCTTGCAAGCGCTTATGCAAACAATCATTGATAAAAAAGAAGAGCTTGGCATTCCAGTTGGGATTGTAGAAGAGACGATGGAAGAGGAAGAAAAGCCAAGAGAAGAGAGAAAAAAAGCGCCGTTTAAGAAAAGAGAGAAAGAAGAAGCGCACGTTGGAGGCAAGGAATAATGAGTACGGTTACTGCGGAACTTGTTAAACAACTAAGAGAGAGAACTGGTGTAGGTCTTGCTAAGTGTAAGTCTGCTCTAGATGAAGCGGGTGGCGATGTTGAAAAAGCGATCGAAGCTTTAAGAAAAGCAGGAATTGCTTCAGCTGTAAAAAAAGAGTCAAGAGAGACAAAAGAGGGTAGAGTTGAATTTTTTGAAACGCCTGAAACTCTTGCTATCATTGAATTAAATGCAGAGACTGACTTTGTTGTTAATAACGATAGATTCCGTCAGCTTCATAAGCAGTTAGTTGAGCTTCTTGCAAAAGAGAAATCAAAAACAGTTGCTGAATTTTTAGAAGTTAAACTTCCTAAAGATCCGTCTAAAACTGTTGATGATTTAAGAAAAGAGTTGATTTCAGTTCTTGGCGAAAATATTGTGATTTCGAGACTTTCAGTAGTCCCTAAATTACCTACAAGATCGCTTGGAATCTACTCACACATGAACGGGAAAATTTTTGTAGCTGTTGAATTAGATGGTTCAGGAAAAGAGTCTGATTTTGCAAGAGATATCGGTATGCACATTGCAGCGGAATCTCCAGAGTTTCTAAAAATGGAAGATGTGCCAGAAGATTTGAAAAAGAAAGAAGAAGAGATCGCTCTTAGCCAAGCTCCTAAAGATAGACCACCACAAGTGCTTGAAAAGATTGTGCAAGGCAAATTGAAAGCTTTTTATGATCAAGTCTGTCTTTTGAATCAAAAATACATCAAGGATAATGCGATTACAATTGCCGATTTAGTTACCAAAAAAGGTAAAGAGGCAGGAGTAAATTTAACAATTGTTAAATTCATTCGTTTTCAAGTAGGAAATTAATCTTCTATGAAGAGCAAGAGCGAGCCATCGTATAGACGAATTCTCCTCAAGCTCTCAGGGGAAGCTTTAGTTGGTAAGCAGGGTTACGGAATTGATTACCCTGCCTGCCAAGAGATCTGTGATACAATCAAAGAAATTCAAGATTTAGGAATAGAAGTTGGGATTGTGATTGGCGGAGGAAATATTTTCCGAGGATCGCATGCAACTCAATTTGGATTTGAAAGAACACCTGCTGATCATATAGGAATACTTGCAACTTGCATCAATGGCCTTGCTTTGCATCAAGTTTTGCTCTCAATGGGGGCTAAAGTTCGAGTGATGAGTTCCAGAAATTTTGATGGAATTATTGAGCCATACAATTGGAGTCAAGCAAACTGGTATCTAATGAAAGGTGTCATTGTAATTTTTGTTGGCGGAACTGGAAATCCCTATTTTACAACTGATACAGCAGCTGCTTTAAGAGCAAGTGAGATTGGAGCAGAAGTTGTGATAAAAGCTACAAAAGTTGATGGGGTTTACGATAAAGATCCAAACAAATATGATGATGCAAAGAAATTTGAAAGACTTTCGTATGACGATGCACTTGGATTAGATTTAAAAGTAATGGATGCAGCGGCAGTAGCTCTTTGTAGAGAGAATGAAATAGAGATAAGAGTGGTAGATCTTTTTTCAAGAGAGGATGTACTTAAAACGATTACAAAAAGAGTGGGCGGAACGCTTATTTCTAAAAGCAAAAGCATACAAGCAGATGCACGTAGGAGAAAAAAAAGATGAGCGATATTTTAAAAGATGTGGAAAAAAAGATGACTCTAGCAGTAGACCATCTTAAAAAAGAGTATCAGGCCTTAAGAACAAATCGGGTAAATCCGCAAATGCTCGATGATGTAAAAGTAGAAGTGTATGGATCAATGACTCCGATTAAATCGCTTGGTTCAATCACCGTACAAGAGAGGAATTTGATTGTTACGCCGTTTGATCCAAGTACAGCAACTGCGATTGTAAAGGGAATACAGACATCTCCCCTAAAGTTAAATCCGATACAAGATAAGAGTGTAATTAGAGTCCCAGTTCCTCCATTAAATGAAGAGCTTAGAAAAGATATTGCGAAGCAAGCAAAGCAAAAGATGGAACAGTCAAAAACTGCGGTGAGAGATATCAGAAAACAGGGGAATGACACTGTACGCGAAGAGAAGAAAAACGGTACAATCACTGAAGATATGATGAAAGGACTTGAGAAAAAAATCCAAGAATTGACCGACAAGTATTGCAAAGTGCTTGATGAAACATATGTTGTAAAAGAAAAAGAAATTCTAACTGTTTAGGTATTGCAAAAAAATATGCCTCTAATATATAATCTGAGGCCATATTAACGTAGACAAGGCTTTTAGCCTTACTAAATGTAAGGCCCCATCGTCTAGTCTGGCCTAGGACACAAGATTTTCATTCTTGCAACAGGGGTTCGAATCCCCTTGGGGTCAATAGCTACGTTAGAAAGACTGCTCTCAGGCAGCCACAAAAGACCTGAGTAGTATAGTCAAACCCGATATGGGGCTTTAGCTCAGTGGTAGAGCACCTCCCTTTTAAGGAGGGTGTCGATGGTTCGACCCCATCAAGCCTCATAGGAAAAACCCGCTTACCAAAGCGGGTTTTTTTTGTCTAAAATCATAAGTATATTTTTGAAAAGAGGCTTTTTTAGGTTGAATTGTGAGGCCTGACCCCATATGCTAATCGATGTTTTTGGAGAATATGCCTACGAGCCAATTTCATTTTCAAATTCCAGCGATAACATCTATGGTAATCACACCCAAGTGAGTACGTTTTCCTTTGGAGCAGGTCTTGGGTACAACTTCTAAGCTGTGTCTAAGAGAATGTCTGCTAATACGGGGTAGTGATCTGATGGGTGGGGTCTTTCAGAGGGAATTGTCGCTGTTAGAATAACCTGAATTGATCTAGAGACATAAATTTGGTCAAGAACAACTAAAGGCTCTCTTGCATCAGGTCCGCTAGGGAGGGGTCTAAAAAAATCTTTGATGCCTGTTGCGATAGGGCCAAGATGTCCTAAAAGAGAGGTCTCTCTTGTGTAGAGAAGAGATCTCTTAAAAATCGATCCGATTCGATCTCCATCGTAGAAAGGGAGGGAGGTTTCAGGCAAGTTTGGAAAGGTGTTAAAGTCGCCAAGAAGAATAACTGGAATAAAGATTCTTTTAGCTAAATTTTCAATGTAGAGAGCTTGTAACTCTCTTGAATTAATTCTATGAAATGTTAAATGGGTATTCATCACACAAAAACAGCGCCCCGTATGTTTATATACTAAATTGACAAGAGTAAGCCTTCTGCCAGGCTCTAATGTGGGAGGCAAATAGTCTGGTACAGTAGAGACGATCTCATCATCTTTTGGGTCAAGTGGTAACTCATGAAAAGAGGTTGGGAATTCACCTCCTAATACAATTTCAAAAAGCTCTTTTTTATAAAAAATAGCATTTAATTCTCCCTCTGAAATATCTCCTGTAAAATAGGCGTATACTCCCCCGAGATGTTCAAAAATGTCTTTAAGTTGATCTTGATAACACTCCTGGACGCCTAGTATATCGGGATTTATATCTTTAATTGTTTGAATAACAAGAGGAAGTCGTTTATCCCAAGATAATTTCGGATCAGTTTTATGCTCCATCAATTTAAATAAAATATTAAATGAAACGACCCGAATTTTTTCTATAGATCTTTTTTGTGCCTCACAAATTTCTCGCCTATGACTCTCTGCATATTTTTTTGGTGGGGCAACTTCTGCAAAAAGCGCATTTGCCCTCTCTACGATGGAAATACTCATTCAATTCCTTTTTTAAATCTTAATAGAATAAACAAAAAAAATATTTTAATCTAGAGAGAATTTGGGTCATCAAGAATAATTCCATCGATGCCAAAGGAGAGAAGTTTTTCGAGAGTTTTTTTATTTAGGTGAGGGTGAGACCATGTTACAACCTCTAAGCCAAGAGCGTGAGATGTAGTAACTTCATCTTTAGTTAAGAGTCGATCGAGAGGCTCATAAAGCGATCCGCCAAGCTCTTTTACCATTTGGGGAAAGGAGTTGTTAAAATCTTTAATAAGATTTCCTCCAGACCAAAGACCTGCAATTTCTCTATCTTCAGAGAAAAAAGGTTTTTTCTTGTAAACTAGGAATGCAGTTCTAATTTGAGGATCTATCTTATTTATTTCAAAGAGACATCTCCAATCAAATGCTTGAATTTCTACTCGTTTAGTTAAGTTATTTTTCTCTAAAAAAGTGTGCAAAATTTCTGCAAAAACTTTTGGACTAACTGTTGCATGGGGCATTCTTGGATCTGTTTTCATTTCAATTTGAAAGTTTTGCGGTTTTTCTTTTTGGGTAAAATCAATGATTTCTTGGAGAGTTGGCATCGGTGTTTGAGGAATAGGAATTTGATTTGGAAAAAGCCTTCCATAAAGAGAGTGAGGGTTTATTCTCCCCACGTCATACTCTTTAAGCTCTTTTAGGGGAAGCTGATGAATCAACCGCTTTCTAAACTCTTTTTTATCTAAAAACTTTCCATTTTTTTGTGTAATGTCTGGATTTAACCAAAGATCGTGGGCTGCAACTAAAATGCCGTCAGACGTAACGCCTACATCGACATCGAGAAAATCACAATTTGACTTAACAGCAAAAGCATACCCAGGCAGGGTGTTTTCCGGAAATAAGGCTCTAGCTCCTCGATGACCGTATTTTTTAATCTGTCGCAAGCTGTTTTGCCGGCTCATTAATAAAATAGGTAGCAAGAAATGAGAAGAAAAAACCAATCGGAAAGAGTGCAAAAGCCCATATAAAGTTTAAGTGAGAGTAAAAAGGAGCGCCATGGAGCATTGTTCCATCCCAGTTAAAATCTAGTAAAAATCCCGATAGAGGTTGCATGATCATCGGCAGTCCCATGATAATTACAGCTGCAACTCCCATAGATGTGCCAGTTAGCTCTTTTGGGCTATTTTCCGTAATAAGCGGATAGCCGAGTACTTGCGAGCTAGAAGCTAAGCCTAAAAGGAAAAAAAGCGATGTAAGAAGAGGCTCTGTTGGATGAGGGAGGAACATAATTATAGCCATTATGAAAATAGAGAGAATGCTTCCCCAGAGCATATACGGTTTTTTGGCTCCAAATTTATTAGAGAGGTAACCAAAAAGAGGAGATCCAATAATTGTACCAACACCAATCATTGAGGCTATAAAAGAGGATTTAGCAAGGGAAATAGTATGCACTTGGTGTAAGAATAGACTTCCCCAAACAGCACTGAGTACCATAAGAGGCATGTTCATAAAGCATGTGTAAAAACCGCATAAAATATTTTGTCTGTTGAAAAGGCTTTTTTTAAGTCCCTCCAAAAACGGAAGAGATGAAGAGTTGCTCACTTGTTTAGGACCGTCTTGGACAAAGAGAAAAATTAGGCCAAAAATCAAAAGGCCTGCTACGGCATCAGCGATAAGAGCGCCTCTCCAAGAAAAACTCTCTGCAATTAAAGAGACTGGGTACTGGGCAAATACAGCTCCTAGCATGCCAACTGTAATAACAAGCCCAATAATAAGAGCCTGCTTTTCTTTTGAAAACCATCTTGCTATTAACATCATGCAAGAGAGAAAACAAAATGCGTTTCCGATCCCTGAAAGAAAATGGCAAAAAGCTGCTGTTTCAAAACTCTTAGCCTGAGAAAAGCCAATTGTGCCAACAATGCAGATCAAAAGAGCTGATAAAATCACTTTCCTTGTGGAAAATCTGTCTAAAATGATACCCGCAGGAAGAAGGAAAATCACATCTGCTAAAAGATAAGTAGCGCAGAGCTTGCCAAAAGAGGTTGCATTCATTTGCAGATCTTTCATCAAATAAGAAGAGATGGCATTCATCATATGAAACTGAACAAGCTCATAGGCGAAAAACAAAGAGGCAGAGAAACAGACAAGATAGGGGAGGAGCTTTGAAAATGTGCTAGAGGGATTTGGTTTGATATAAGCTGTCATAAAGTTACTTCCTCCTTAGTAAAGGGCTTAAACTCTTTAACTTTGTTTTTGTAGCACTTCATGCATAAAGAGACATAACTCTCATTGCCACCAATTTGGACTTGGGCCCCTTCAGTTACGGGGTTGCCATCTTGATCAATGCGCATGTTCATAATGCCTTTTCGCCCGCAGTGGCAGATAGTTTTAATCTCTAATAACTCTTCTGCCCATGCAAGAAGGTATTTGCTCCCTTCGAAAGGCTCTGCTAAAAAGTCGGATCGTAAGCCGTAGCACAAAACAGCAATCCCTAGTTCAGTTGCAATATCGGAAAGCTCTTTTACCTGTTTTTTATCCAAAAAGTGGGCCTCATCAACTAAAATACACTTCAGGTTGCTCATGACATTTTTTCGCTCTTCGACATATTCAAAAAAATTAAACCCCTCATCAAACGGCACAGCCTCTTGTTTTAACCCAATTCTTGAGTAGATAATTGTCGATCCAAATCTTTGATCGAACTTAGGGGCAAACAAAATTGTCTGCATGCCTCTTTCTTGGTAGTTATAGCTTGCCTGTAATAGTGTAGTGCTTTTTCCAGCATTCATCGCAGAGTAATAAAAGTATAGCTTTGCCATTGGGACCTACTTGTTTGACAAAGCTAAGCATATTATATTTTCTGATTTATTTGAAAGAGGGCGAAATCGTAGTCGTGTTTAGTTGTGATTTTAAAGTTTTCTTCACTACCCTGAACTACGTGCACGGGATAGCCAAGCTCTAAGAGAAGAGAGCAGTCATCAGGCGCATTTGTTTGCAAAGTTTTTCCATGCGCCTCTTTGATTAATGAATAGGAAAAACTTTGGGGGGTTTGCCCTCTCATACAAAGACTTCTTTTAGGAATAGAGAGAACAGTTTTGTTTTCAACTAAGTTGATAGTGTCATAAGTCGGTATGCAAGTATTTACAGCCGAATAAGTTTTTAGTGCTTCAGCATGCCTTTGCAAAATTTCAGGAGAGACAAAAGGGCGAACAGCATCATGGATCAATACAAAATCAGTATCACTTTGACACGCTTTAATCCCATTAAATGAAGATTCTTGTCTTGTTTTTCCCCCAAGAATGCAATTTTTCAAAGGGTGTCCACCTAAAGATACGAGAATGATTTCTGAAAAGAGGCCACTTTTTTCAAAAGTCTCTAATGCCCACTCGTACACTTTTTTCTTACCAAGAGGAAGAAATTGTTTAGGACATTTTTTTTCAGAAAAGTGCTGCTCCATTCGAAGCCCCTCTCCCCCTAAAAGGAGAATAGCTGCAATTTTGCTCATGACTTTTTAGTTAAACTATTCTGGATTTTTTGTATATCGTCGGTTTCATTTGCCCATCGATTTGCAATATAGTTTGAAAGCACCTCTTTTAGAGAAGCGATAGCCCGGATAAGTCTTATTGCTTGGTCAGGATCGTGTGTATCAATTAAGCTACGGTCTTTGAGGCTTGATAAATCATACGGGTAAAATTCTTGTCCATAATCTATAAGTTTTGAAAACTCTAGATGGTAAGATGCTATCCCACGGTTATCACTGTAAAATCGAAATAGATTTTCTTGGCTCCTAAATTCAGAAGTTTGCATGCAAGGGGCTGTAAAATTTTTAAAAAGAAGGAAAGAGTTTTCAAGTTCAAACATGTCAAGAGGGCGTACATAGAAAAATTGATCGACTTTGGCAAAGTATTTTCGTCCTTGAAAGGGAAATAGGAGGCCAAAAACAGAGATTACTTCTTTTGCAATAAATCCTAATGGGAGTAATGCTATTTTTTTTATAGAGTCTAGAAGCTCTTTTTTAGATTCCCTTTTAATCTCTTCATAAGTAACAACTCTTTCCTTAAGGGATGAGTCTGTTTTTAGCCGAATTAAGAAGAGGTGTTCTGCTTTTTCAGTTCCTCTTTTAATGAAATTTAAGCTTGCGACATCAACGATACGGTGAACAAGCATAAGGGGGAATGTTAGGGCATTACCAAATAGGGCTATCAGTGTAAATTTATACCTTAGCAACCAGGGAGGGTCATCATCATAGCGCTCTTCAGTCTTAGTATCAACTGTGTGTGCGCCTCTTGCTTCAAATTTTCCTTGGCAGGGTAAACAAATTGTCATAGATGACCTTTTTTTTCTCTTAATTATAAAGGTTTTTTAAAGAGATGTCTAGTGAAGAAATTTGATTTCGAAGAAATTCTGCACGTTTTTTGCAAAGATTATCTTTTAAATCCTTTTTATTTTTAGAACACTTTTTTAAATGGGCTCTTGCTGAGGAGAAAAATAGATCAAAGTAGTTAAACGGTTTTTCTGACTCTAAAAGGCCTAAAGAAATTCCTAAATGCAACATACTTAATTGGTTTAACGCTTCGCTTGTTTCGATGGCATACGACTGTTTTAAAAGGCCATACCCTCTTGCAATTTTGTTTTTGAAATAAGCAATATCCTCTTTTTTTAAATTATTTCTTGTCTCTAGCTCTTTTTCGCTAAGAATGAGAGCTGTGTTATAAACAGAGTCTAGAATAGACTCTTCTGTAACGCCGAGAGTATATTTATTTTGGACAATAACAAAATCTGCCAGATAGGTCTCATCAGCTGATAACCCTTTTAAAGTAATGTCTCTAGGAAGTGTTTCAATGATTTGGCTAAACTTTTCTAAATGGAGAAGAGTTGGTAAATGAAGTATTGCTTGGACAACAAAACCAGTTCCACAAAAAAAAGGGTCTTTTGTAAGGTATCCGAACCTAGAAGAGTAAGAAAACCTAAGGTGTTTAGCGACCGTTTTTTCAATCGTTTGCAACATGTTGAAAGGTGTCTGAAACTCATTTTCAAAAGAGGTTAAATGGAGGTGGAGATGGTCTTCTAGGTTTATAATTCCGAGAAAATTAGATGCCTCACTAACTATAAACGCTCTTGCCTCTTCTAATTTTTCAAACTGCTCAGTAAGCAAAAAGCGCTCAAAAAAAAGCTCTTTTTCATCAGGTGTTAAAGAGTCCAAAGGGATTGTTAAGTAATTAGAAAACAAGTTTTTAATCTCTTCCAGGACGGCAGTTGCATCGGTAAGAGATAATTTTTCAGGAAAGAGGCGATTTTCTAAGTTTCTTCGTAATTGAAACAATGTCGCAGGCCAAATCGGATGTTTTGCATCTGACCAGGGCATTTTTGAAGTAAAAGAGTTAGGAAGCTTTTTGCTGTTTGCCATACATTTTTTTCTCAAGGTTTTTGATTTCATCGCGTAAAAGTGCGGCTCTTTCAAAGTTTTCAGAGGATAGAGACTCTTCTAAAGCACGCTTGAGTGATTCCAGTTTTTTTCTCATCTCGTCCCCCTTTAAACTATTTGGGCTACTGCCAAGATGTATCGGAATAGTTTTTTTTCTCACGATGTCAGAGTCTAATTTTATAGGCATTGCGTCAGATTCCGAGAGCTTATATAAGAGAAACTCTTCAAATGTTTGGTAACATAAAGAGCAGCTAACTTTGCCCTCTCTTGCAATTTGCTCAAAAGTAGCACCACACGCAAGGCATTTTTTTGTTTCGTCAAACTCCCTGCTGGTAAATGAGTTGTCATTGCATGGCCGACCAATATTTGACTCTAAAATAGGGCAGGAGGAACACATTTTAGACGAATAAATCTGTCCGCATTTGATTTTTTTGTAGACGATGCTAGCTTTTCGATTACATCCCGTACATTCAATCGGTTTTTCTTCCATTGCAAC
Source organism: Chlamydiota bacterium (assembly GCA_016866545.1). Classification (GTDB taxonomy): domain Bacteria; phylum Chlamydiota; class Chlamydiia; order Chlamydiales; family 2-12-FULL-49-11; genus VGMD01. Next base: position 16,477 of record VGMD01000003.1, read on the forward strand.
CTCTTAAGATTTTGGCTGTGCATGAAGCGAGATTTAATTCTTAGACACTCTTTAATAGTGCAGTAGAGACTTCTTTCCTAAAATTTCCTGTTTTAAAACGACTCTCGCTATATCCTTATTTATTTTTAGCTCATTAATAATATCAACTAAATTAATTAATTTTTTATTTATAAAAATAGTTTCTTAAAATTGGCTTTATTGTTAGTCGTTATGTCTAGAGGTAATTAAAAGTAGGATAAAGAAATGAAAAAAATGTATGTTATAAGTTTAGGTGTTTTAGCTTTAAGCATTTGCAATGCAAGCGTAGGGGGGGTAGAAAAAAACATCGCCCAAGTGAATGGTAGTTTTTTAGCGAGCATGCTAGCTGATAGCCAAGATCCTCAAGCACCCACTCAAGATGATGGCACAACGCCTAATACCCCTGCAGGAAGAGCTGGAAAACCAAAAACTCCGGCATCTGACGGAAGCTCTCAAGGCGATGGCACCTCTACGGAAGAGGAAGTTGATAGCGAAGAGGATTAGTGAAATCTGTTTGGACCTTGCTAATGGTACCCTGCGCTCTCATGTCAGCTCATTCCGAGATGATAGAGAGAGCTAAGTGTAATGAGGTGGATTTTTTTTACATAGAGGATTTGCAAAAAAATCCCTATGAAAATCTCCCCTCAGATCAAATACAGGTATATCATCAGCTTGGTCCACTTTATCAAAAGATCTATCTCTATGCGTTAAATGACGAAGAGAGGCATAGAGTCGTCGTTTATGTAAGACGAGGCGTCTCTTGTTTTGAAGCTATAAACATTATTTTACGAAGAGAAGAGCGTAAATTTCATGGGACACCGAATCTAGAGGAAAATAGACCGGTAAAACCAACCGAACGGTTTCAAACCTATAAAGAGAATAGTCAAGAAATTTATTGAGATAGTCATTTACCCACCTTTTTGGTAAAATAGATGCTAAAATAGGTGCTCTTATGTCTGTCTCTTTCAAAACCAATCTTACATGTCATTTTTTTGATAGGCCCATTTCTCTAAGCTTTGAGAGGGGCTCTTTGTTTGTTCATAGATCGCTTAATTGTTGTCTTGCTGCAATTTCTTTTCTTGGCGATACGATTATTCAAATTTTGCAAATTCCACTCCAATTTATAGGTTCTAAATTTATTACTCTCCCGGAAGTTGTAGTTCGTATAGCCATTTATGCAAAAAAAGTTATCCTGAGTGAATCAAGAGACTCTTTTAAGAAAGAGGTTTTTGGTGCAAGTTTTGAGCTTGTAGCAGAAAAGCCATCTAAAGAGAGGGCAAAAGAGGCTTTTAAATATGCAAGATATTATGCAACAACCCAAAGAAGGGATGAAAACTGGCTACCTGAGGGTTCTAGATCTTTAATTGACTATGAAGAAGACGGGTTAAAGTTTAGGATTTTTGAAGAAGGAGATACGATTCAAGTTGTTTATGGAGCGTTAGGTGCCGCTGAGAAAGGGAGCTGGAAACAAAATTTAAGAGATGCTGTTTGGAACGTGGTTGGGGGGAGGCCTAAGATCTATGAGAGGGCGCATAGCATGTATTTGGAAGCAACAAGGCAATATCCGCAATTTTTTGAAAATAAACAAATTATATTTTCGGGTGTCTGTTTAGGGGGGTCCCTTGCTACTTATGTAGGGTTAAAAGAGGGGCGAGAGGTCCACTGTCTTAATTCACTTGGGATTGGCCCGGGCATTATGTGGAACATTGGGCGCGATAGGCTTAGAAGAGCAACTGAGTTGGTGACACAATTTTCAGTTGAGGGTGATTTTGCAAGTGCTCCTATAACCCCTTTGAGATTAATTGATTGGATAATTAATTTTTTAGGAATTCGTACAATAGGGGTTGTTGGGAAATGTTATATAATTCCCCACTTGAAAAGAGATAGGGGAAATTTTTATAAAATTCATGTTAGGAGTCTTGAAGCTCTTTTTTACTACATATTCCCAGAAAAGCCGGTGCTAGAGCATTTAAAAGAGCTTAAAGAGGAATTAAAAAGTGTCGAAAAAGAGCTTAGGCAAGCATCGGGTAAGTGAAGAAGAAAAAGTGGCAGATGTTTGTAGCGTAGTGCGTGATAATTGCGCTCTCAATTTTTTGAGTGATTTCATAAATACCCCCATAGAAAAGGCTCATCACAAATGTGCACGCTATGAATGCAAGGTTTGGGATGAAAAAAAGGTGAATAAGAGAGAAAAGAAGTGAAGTTGCAAGCACTGCAAAAAGTCCGCTAAAGCGGTTATTTAAGTTTTTTCTAATTTCTTTTTGAATAAAACCTCTATAAAACACCTCTTCAGGAACCACCACAAAAAAAAGTTGTACAAAGAGCCATGGTAGTGAAATTGTTGGCAATTTCGGATCCCAGGTAACGATTTGAAGATATTGAGAAAGGGATATAATCAAAATTGTAGATAAAATCATCCAAGGAACTGTCACAAGAAGCATGTGGCTGAGCTCTTTTTTTGACTTAATAACTTTTAAGTAGATTCCTAAAATCAGCAAAGAGGCTGCCGCCTTGTCGTAGTTTGCATAAATGTTCATAGCGATTGCAGAAGGGCTAGAGCGAAAGCCTTGAAATAATAAAATGTTATTAAATCCTTTGATAAAGTGTGTGTAGAGAGCGATTGTAATGATGGCTGCGCTCATTGAGGCAAACAGTCTCCAAAACTGAGAAATATCCTCTTTGGCAAAAAAATAACACCCTGCAAGAATTCCTAGCGGGATAAATCCTTGTAGTGTGATCACATTTCCATAAGTAGCGAATGCAAGAGAGACACCAAATAGGCTTGCCCACACCCAGATCTTGCGATGGATCCAAATTGAAAAAATAGCTACACTAAGAAATGCGTATCCGATTGCGCCAATCGGATGTTTGAAAAAAAACTCAATCATAGATGTTAGGATAGAAAAATGATTCGAAAAAATCGAGGAGAAATTAGTTGGCTTGAATTTGAGTTATTACAAAAGGCTAAAGTCAAGCATGCAGTTTTTTTGAAACAATCTTCAGAGGTGACAAAATTTGATTGGTTTGAAGAAATTGTCTACTTTAATCAGGTTCATGGAAAAGAAATTGCACTCATTGAGAAGAGGGGAGAGATCCTTCGAGCCGATGGAGGGATTACAAAAATGAAGGAAATTCCCCTTGCAATTAAGCATGCTGATTGCCAAGCGGCTATTTTTTATGATCCGGTGCAAAATGTGTTAGCAAATGTCCATGCAGGGTGGCGAGGGCTTGTTCAAAATATTTACCGAGAGACAGTTGAGAAAATGGTCAAAGAGTTTTGTGTCGATAAGGATAACCTCGTTGTCTGTATTGGGCCAAGTCTAGAGCCAAATCACTCAGAATTTATTCATTACAAACAAGAGTTTCCTAAATCTTTCTGGAGATTTCAGGTAAAGCCTAACTATTTTAATTTATGGGACATAGCAAAATTTCAACTAAGGGAGCTTGGCGTGCCTTTACGGAATATCGAAGTTGCTGAAATAGGAACATATGGAAATTGTAAAGATTTTTATTCCTATAGGAGAGATAAAACTGTAAACCGTAATGTTACGGTTGCAGCCCTTTCTTAATTCTGGTTGACTAGATAGAAGGGTTGTTACAAGGTTTTTTATGAGGTAGCTAAATAGTTTAGGCGGGTGTGAAAAAGTGGAATTCAATTTACTTGTGGAAGAGAGTTAAGGTAGACTAAGAGAGTATGGTGTTAGATGGTTTGATAGAGATAGAGCCTAAGGTGGTAAGTGATGTAAGGGGTTTTTTTCTCGAAAGCTACCAAGAGGCAAGATACAGAGAATTAGGGGTTTTTGTAAAATTCGTCCAAGATAACCACTCATTTTCTAAAAAAGGGGTCATTCGTGGGATGCATTTTCAGAAAGGGCAAGCAAAATTTATTTATTGTCCTAAGGGTGAAATATTTGATGTTGTCGTAGACATACGAAAAGAGTCGAAGACGTATGGAAATTGGCAAGGTTTTTATCTAAGTGGAGAGAATCACAAACAACTTTTTATTCCTGATGGATTTGCTCATGGTTTTGCCGTTTTGTCTCAAGAGGCACATGTTATGTATAAAGTGAGTACCTATTACGACAAGCAATTAGAAAAAGGGTTTTTATTCAACGACCCAGAAGTTAGAATCAACTGGCCGATTAAAGAGCCAATTTTATCAGAAAGAGACAAGTCTGCGCCTTTAATGAGAGAGGTTGTATGAAGTTTTGGGTGGTTGGGAAAGATGGGCTTTTAGGGCGTGAGATGTGTGATTTTTTTGATAAAAACGGGGTCTATTTTGTTGCAAGTTCGCACGGCGGGGCAGATATTTTGGATGAAAAAGCTCTTCTGGCATTTTATAATAAGCATAAACCGTCACACATTGTTAATTGCGCAGCCTATGTAAATGTCGATGAAGCAGAGGGAAAAGGAAAAGAGTTAGCCTATTTGTTAAATGTAGAGGGGCCTAAAAATTTAACAAGACTTGCCAAAAAAGAAGAGATACGTTTGCTTCACATTGGGACTGACTACGTATTTGATGGAGAGAAAAAAACAGATTATACGGAAACAGATGAGACAAATCCGATTAATGAATATGGAAGAACAAAACTTTTAGGGGAGAGAGAAGTAATTTGTTATGAAAAAGGGCTTTGTCTTAGAACGGCTTCTATTTACGGAAAGAGCAAACCAGGAATCATTTCTGGAATGATTGATGCAGTTAAATCAAAAGAAGTTGTCCAACATATTTCAGATCAAATTAGTACACCTACATATGCAAAAGATTTGGCAGAGGCAATTTTTCAAATAAGGGATCAAAGTGGTCTATTTCATTTTACAAATGAGGGTAGCGTCAGTAGATATGAGCTTTTGCTCTATGTTTGGCATCTTGTAAAAGAGCTTGGCCTTGATGTAAAATGTAGGGAAGTTAAGGCTGTTTTGCAAAAAGATTGTTCAAGGGCTGCGAAAAGACCTCTAAGATCGGTTTTATCTAATAAAAAAATAGAGAAGTTTTTACAAAAGCCAATACGAAAGTGGGAAGAGGCATTAAGGGAGTATGTGGAAGAGATATGCTAACGAATAAACGATTATTAGTAACAGGTGGAGCTGGGTTCATGGGATCTGATTTTATCCGGCACGTCTTATTAAAAACGAAGTTTGCAGGGAAAATCGTCAATTTAGACCTTTTGACATATGCAGGGAATTTGGATAATTTAACAGAAGTGGAAAATGACCCAAGGTACACGTTTGTCAAAGGGGATGTAAGCGATGCTAAGCTAATAGAAGAGCTTTTTATTAAACACTCATTTGACATGATTGTTCATTTTGCTGCAGAGACTCATGTTGATCGAAGTATTGATCAGCCTAAAACATTTATCGAAACAAATATTTTAGGGACCTACACCCTTTTAGAGGCTTTAAGAAGGCATAGACAGATTCATTTGCATCTGATTTCAACAGATGAAGTGTATGGCGATTTGCCTACTAGGGAGGGAACTTTTACTGAGCAATCCCCTTATGCGCCAAGCTCTCCTTACGCTGCATCAAAAGCTGCAGCCGATCATTTGGCTCTCTCGTATGCAAGAACGTATGATTTATCAGTAACAGTGTCGCACGCAAGTAATAACTACGGGGGGCATCAACACCCTGAAAAACTAATTCCTCGAATGATTCAAAGGTGCCTTACAGGAGAGGATTTAACAGTTTATGGATCAGGCGAGCAAGTCAGAGATTGGCTTTTTGTAGAAGATCACTCAGAAGCGATCTACTTCATTTTGACTCGGGGAAAAAAAGGGCAAGTTTACAATGTAGGTGGCGAGAATGAGAAGACAAATCTTGAGGTAATTGATCACATAATTGAACGGTTGTCTGAGCTCCAAGGAACAGATCCTGACATCTATCGAAAAAGAATAATTCACGTTGCAGATAGACCAGGTCACGATTTTCGTTATGCCATGGACATTGCTAAAATTAAAAAAGAGCTTGGGTGGATCCCTAAAACTGATTTTGATGTGGGGTTAAAAAAAGCAATTGTTAGCGTTCTTCAAACAGCTAAGGTGTAGAAATGAAAGTTATTGCTGTTATTCCTGCAAGACTTGCATCTACTAGATTTCCCAAAAAGATTCTTGCAAAAATCGGCGATAAAACGATGTTAGAAAGGGTCTATTTGGCGGCTTTAAAGTGTCCTGAATTTTTTGACATCTATTTTGCAGTCGATAGTGAAGAGGCGGCAAAAGAGATAGAAAAGTTTGGGGGGCGTTATGTTATGACATCTGTTTCTTGTCCTACAGGAACGCATAGACTAATTGAGTTTGTCGAAAAGACCCAAATAAAAGCAGATGTGTTTGTCAATTGGCAAGCAGATGAGCCTCTTATCTCTTCTGAAATGATTAAAGATTTGCTAGAGGGCATTGACTTAAAGAGTGAGTCGATTTGGACCTTAAAAAAAGAGGCAAAAAAAGAGGAGGTTGTTAATCCAAATGTTGTAAAGGTTGTCACTGATCGGTTTGGAAAAGCGCTTTATTTTTCAAGAAGTCAGATTCCGTTCGATCGAGATGGGGTCGGTGGAGCGATTTACAAACATATCGGGCTATATGCATACTCATTAGATGCACTTTTAAAGATTAAAGCCCTTCCCCCTTCCCCTCTTTCAGAACTAGAAAAGCTAGAGCAGCTTGCCTTCTTAGAAAATGGGCTCTCTATTCATGTCCATGAAACACTTCACGAATCAATAGGGGTTGACACTGTAAACGACCTCCATCGCGTAAACTCTTTTTTTCAAAAGACTCTTTAAATTGGATTTCCACTTATTCTACGGCAACTCTCCAATGTGGCCGTAGCCAACGAGGTTTTGATTATTATCTTTTGACAAGGGAGGTTCTGTTTAGTAGAATATTTGGACTATGTATAACCACACAGAGTATAAATACGGGTTTGTTACCGATATTGAGACGGAAGTCTTTCCTAAAGGATTGACAGAAGAGATTGTTATAGAAATTTCTCGAAAAAAAGAGGAGCCAGACTTTTTAAGAGAGTTTCGACTGGCAGCATTTAGGAAATGGAAGACGATGGAGGAGCCTAAATGGCCGAATCTGACCTATCCTAAGATTGATTTTAACGACATTCGGTATTTTGCAGAGCCTAAAGTAAAACAAACAATTGATAGTCTAGACCAAGTGGATCCTAAATTACTTGAAACATTTGAAAAACTCGGCATCCCTTTAGATGAACAGAAAAGATTAACAGGGGTTGCTGTCGATGTTATTTTTGATTCGGTTTCACTCGGCACCACCTTCAAAGCAAAATTGAAAGAGGCGGGTGTTGTTCTTTGTTCTATGGGTGAGGCTGCTAAAAGGTATCCAGAGCTTTTAAAAAAATATCTAGGCAGTGTTGTGCCAATAGGCGATAATTTTTACGCAGCGCTTAATTCTGCTGTCTTTTCAGACGGCTCTTTTGTCTATGTCCCAAAAGGTGTGAGATCTCCTATAGAGTTATCGACCTATTTTCGTATCAATGAAAAAGAGACAGGCCAGTTTGAAAGAACACTTATTATTGCTGAGCCAGATTCTTATGTGAGTTATTTAGAAGGGTGTACAGCTCCAGCTTTTGACACAAATCAATTGCACGCTGCGGTTGTTGAGCTTGTTGCTTTAGATCGGGCAGAAATTAAGTATTCAACTGTACAAAATTGGTACTCTGGAGATCCTAAAACAGGGCTTGGAGGAGTGTATAATTTTGTAACAAAAAGAGGTAGATGTCAGGGGGTGGCATCAAAGATTAGTTGGACGCAAGTCGAGGCTGGATCTGCAATTACATGGAAATATCCAAGTTGTGTCTTAGAAGGGGATGATTCTGTTGGAGAGTTTTATTCTGTAGCGCTTACAAATGGAAAAATGCAAGCTGATACAGGAACTAAAATGATTCATAAGGGCAAGCGTACAAAATCGACAATCATTTCAAAAGGAATTTCTGCTGATGAATCGCACAATAGTTACAGAGGATTAGTTTTTGTTGCATCAAGTGCAGAGGGGGCTAGAAATTATACTCAGTGCGATTCGATGCTTGTTGGAAATAGATGCTCAGCAAATACGTTTCCCTACATTGATGTCCACCATCAAACAGCTAGCATTGAGCACGAAGCATCGACTTCTAAGATGAATGAAGAGCAGCTTTTCTATTTGCAAGCTAGAGGGATTTCAAGAGAAGATGCAATCAATTTGATTGTAAATGGATTTTGTAAAGAGGTGATTAAAGAGCTCCCCTTAGAGTTTGCCGTAGAAGCGCAAAAATTATTAACCTTAAAATTAGAAGGGTCTGTCGGGTAATGTTAGAGATTAAAGAATTGACAGTGCAAATAGAGGGCAAAAAGATTTTAAATAATTTTTCACTTTGTGTAAAACCTTTTGAAATTCATGCAATCATGGGCCCAAATGGGGCGGGTAAGTCAACACTTGCAAAAGTTTTAGCAGGGCACCCTTTTTATGAGGTAATAGGTGGAACTGTTTCTCTTGACGGGGTTGAAATTTTAGAGCTTGATCCTGAAGAGCGAGCAAAACTTGGCCTCTTTATGAGTTTTCAATACCCGTTAGAAATTAGAGGAATCTCTAATTTTGAGTTTTTAAAACATGCCTACAATTCGATTTACGACGTAAAGCTAGAAAATGAAGAGTTTAAAAAGATCATAGATCCTGTGATGGAAAAAATGAGAATCAAACCTCATTTTTTAGATCGAGATTTAAATGATGGATTTTCTGGAGGAGAAAAGAAGAGAAACGAGATTTTACAAATGCTTGTTTTGCAACCAAAAGTTGCTATTTTAGATGAAACAGACTCAGGTCTTGATATAGATGCGCTAAAAATTGTTGGAGAGGGTGTTAATCATTTTATGAATAAAGAGAAGATGATTGTTTTGATTACACACTATCAAAGACTTCTTAATCATATTAAGCCAGATTTTGTTCATGTGATGATGGATGGAAAAATTGTTGAATCGGGCGGTAAAGAGCTTGCTTTAGAGCTTGAAGAAAGAGGATATGAGGCATGTTCCAAAAGCAAATAGAGGCGCTTTACCCAGAAAAAAACTTACACCATACAAAAGCGTGGAAAATTGGCTTTCCTGATAGAAAAGTAGAGGCGTATAGAAAAATTTCTCTAAAAGAGATCTCTTCATTAGATCTTTTAGAAAAAGGAAGAGAGGTTTTAGATCTTTCTCATCTTCCAAGAGAAATTATTGCTCTTCCGATGAGTGAAGCAAAAAAGACGTATGGCCTATTTTTAGAAAATCGAAAAAAAGAAAGAGTGTTAAAAGAGAGAGATTTTTTTCTAGCTCTTCACGAAGAAGTTTTTGAAAACGGCTATTTTTTTTACATTCCAGCAAATGTCGTAGTAGAAGAGCCGATCTCTTTAAAGATGAACTATACAGGGAAACATGCATACTTTTTGCCTCACATCGAGATATTTGCCGGAAGAAATGCAAATGTATCTTTTGCGTTCGAACCAGTGTATAAAGAGTTTCAAAAGGGATTGATTTCTCAGCTAATTGACATATATTTGGATAAAGAGGCATCTGTCAATTTTGTCGATAGTACAACACTTCCAGAAGATGCTTTTTATATTCAGCATGTTAGAGCAACCCTTAAAAGAAAAAGTCGTCTAAATTATTGGAGTCTTTCAAAAGGGTCTCATTTTTTTAAGCAAAGTTTTAAGGTCGAATTGCTTGAAGAAGAGAGTGAGGTCTGTTTAAAAGGAGCTACATACTTAGAAGAAAAAAATGTCTCTCATACAGAAGTCTTAGTCGAGCATAGAGCGCCTCATGCAAAATCAAACCAACACTTTAAAGCTGTTATGAACGATCAGAGCAGTTCTACGTTCGAAGGAAAAATTTACGTAATTCCTGAGGCTCAGAAAACAGAGGCTTATCAATTAAACAACAATTTGTTATTGGGAAGTAAGAGTTTTGCTTTTAGTAAGCCTAATTTAGAGATTTTTGCAGATGATGTAAAAGCGTCTCACGGTGCCACAGTTTCAAATCTTTCAGAAGAAGAGCTCTTTTATTTTCAAGCACGGGGGATTTCTAAAAAGGTAGCAAGTGAAACCTTAGCTAAAGGCTTTTTAGATGAAATTATAAAGGATGCGTCTTTGTGCAGTACGACCCAAATGTAGTAAAAAAAGATTTCCCGATGCTTTTAAAAGAGATGTGCGGCAAGCCATTTATCTATTTGGACACAGCGGCGACTTCACAAAAGCCTAAATGCGTTATAGATGGAATAAGTTCATTCTACTCTGATGGATATGCAACAGTTCATAGGGGAATTTATGAGCATGCGGTCGTAGCAACAGAGAGATATGCAGAAGTAAGAAGAATGGTGCAAAATTTTTTGCATGCGAAAGAGGAAGAGGAGATCATTTTTACAAGAGGTACCACCGAGTCTATCAACATAGTAGCTTTGTGTTATGCAAGAGAGTTTTTACAGGGCGGGGATGAAATTCTTATCAGCGAAATGGAGCACCATTCAAATATTGTCCCTTGGCAAATGATTTGTGAAGAAATAGGCGCTCATTTGGTTGTGGCACCTTTTAATGACGTGGGAGAAATTTGTTTAGAGGAGTTTGCAAAAAAACTATCCCCCCGTACAAAGATTGTCTCTATTTGTCATATTTCAAATGTGTTAGGAACAATTAATCCGATAAAAAAGCTGACAGAGCTTGCGCACGCTGTTGGCGCAGTTGTTGTTGTTGATGGAGCACAAAGTGCGGCACACTTAGAAATTGATGTTGTCTCATTGGGTGTCGATTTTTTTGCGTTTTCGGGACACAAAATATATGGACCTACAGGAATTGGTGTCTTGTATGGGAAAAGAGAGCTTCTTGAAAAAATGAGGCCCTATCACGGTGGGGGAGATATGATTCAGGAGGTAACTTTTGCAAAAACCACATACCAAAAATCGCCTTTAAAATTTGAAGCGGGAACCCCTCCTATTGCTGAGGTAATCGGATTAGGCTGCGCGATTTCATACATGAGAAAATTTAATAGAGACCAAATTTTTGCCCACGAGGAAAGATTGTTACATCTTGCAACCGATAGATTAAAACAAATAGAAGGGCTTACCATTTATGGAAGTAGCAGAGAAAAGTCAAGTCTTATCACATTTAGTATTAAAGGCATACACCCGCTCGATTTAGGTGTCTTGATTGGGTTGAAAGGAATTGCGCTTAGAACAGGGGTAATGTGTGCAAATCCAACACTTCATCACTTTGGGCTTCAGTCTGCTGCTAGAATTTCATTTGGCCTCTACAATACAGAAGAAGAGATCGATCTTTTTGCAAACGCTCTTGAAGAGACAATTTCTGTTATCTATGCTTGATCTATAGGTGTATATCTATGGTTGCGAGGACTTACTGGTTTTGTATTGAGTTTATCAACATGCTTTGAAAAAGATATGGCAAGAGATGTCCAAAGAAATGCTGCAATAGGGGCGCCAGGGAGTAAGCAGATAGCTAAGTCAGTTAAAAAGGAGCGCGCGATTTTTCGAGGAAGAGTTTTACTGTCTACAGACATTGGAGATTTATTTAAACTGGTGTAAAGAGTAAAATGGGTCTGTCCAAGAGGTACACCTTCATGACGATGTTTTTCATCATAGCGTGCTACTGCATAATTAATTGAACTCTCACGTGTTTGCCACTGATTAGATGAATTATGAGCAATATTTTCACTAAACTCTTTAACTAATTTACCTACTACTAGGTTTACATCGTCGATTGTCATCTTAGGATGAGTAAGCAAAATCGAAACAGCTTCGCGTATTTGCATTTTATATTCAGAGCTCAATGTAAGGGCATCGATTTTTTCATTAATTTCCAGTAAGTTGGATGCGTAAAAAAGGCTTCCCTCTTTTTTGTCTTTTGCCGAAAAACCATCAGCTTTTGAAGAATTTCCCAAGATCTCTTGTTTTTTTGCTTTTAATCGAGCAATTCTTTCTTTAATTATCGATTCATCTTCCTTATGATCTTTAGAATCTAAAGCAGCTTCTGAAATTGCGATAAATCTATCTAATACAGTTAGCTCAGGATTTATCAGGTATTGATTATGACAAGGGATTGATTTTGAAAGGATGAGCTCTTCAATTCGAGAAGAAAATAGCTTATCGAGAGCTTGTGCGCTATCTGGTGTTAATTCTTCTTTTAATCTTTTTTCCTCTAAAACTGTATTTTTATAAAGAAGGTATTTTTTAAAATTTAAAAGCGATTTAAATGATTCATAGGGGTCAAGAATGAACATGTGGCCTATGAAAGTGAAAATGTTTTTTATCTTATTTGTTAAGCCCCTTCCGCACATCCAATCTTTTGTAATGTCTAGTTTTCTAAAATTATGCCCGCTCTGACAAGAAAAAATTGTGCCATGTCTTTTTAATTTGTACTGATTAAGTCTTTTTTCCGAAAGAGGGGTGATTAATTGAGATTTGTCACCGTTTGGAAAAATCTTCGTAAGAAGAAATTTTTCCATCGATCTTGTCTCACCCAATTTGTAAATTTTTCCAACGATTGCCCCAGCAAAGTTTAGGATTCCCCCGAAAAATAGACCGTAGAGAATTTTTGACCCTATGACAGAGCCAACTGATGTTAGGGCAGCCATTTTTACAGCTAAAAATGCAAATACGGGGATGGCAACCCCGTGGGTTGCCAGAACCGAAGCTACAACTACCCCTGTAAAAAATAGGGCAAAAAGAACTCCTAGCGCAATTGAAGTAATCATAAGAGCATTTTTTGAAAGAGGAGAGGGCGCCTTTGTTGCCTCCGAAAGGACAGGAGATTCTCCAGCTAGGCTAGGGCTTTTTTGAAGAGAAATACTCATGTGTGACATAAAAACCTCAACAATTAAGGTGTAATTATATCTAAATTTTTGTTTATTATCAATATTTTTTATAGCAAAACCTCCCAATTGGGGTCAGGCCTCACATTTCGTTTGGAACAATTGGGGTCAGGCCTCACATTTCGTTTGGAGGATGTTTAACATAGATTTTTTTATGTTTTTAATTGTAAGTGTGTTATGGAAAAAAAAAGCTTTTGTATAATAAGGAAAAAATAGGAGGATGTCTGGGATACTTATTATTGTTTTCAATGATGGGACTCTCGTGTAGTTTAACCTATTTGCTCTTAGAGCGTATGGAAGAGTTAGAAGATGAGGGGTAGTGCAGGAAATGACAATGATACATATCTATTTTGGGATTTTGCTAGCGGCGCTATTTATTATCACGTTGATTCCTGTTTTTATAGAAGATGATGAGGTATAGGAGGGTGTATGAGTTTAAAAAAAGATATTTCGAAGATCTTTCGAGCGATAGCAAATTGGTTCGATGCAGATCCGAATATGCAAGATCTAGGATCTTGCGCTGTTTGTGATTTAACAAAAATTGCATCAGAGTTATTGCAAGATGCGACAAAAGATTTAAGTACTCTTGTAACAGATGTGCAGGAAAAAATTCATACTCTTGTAACAGATGTTGTCACAAAAATTCAGTCTGTAGAGGCAGATGCGTATACAAAACTGCAGCAAGATGTGACAAAATCGTGTGCAAAGTGTATCAAAAATCCGACTCCACCGACTGCACCGACTCAAGATCAGAAATGAGATAACATTAAGTGCAAAAAGGGGGCTATGGCACTTTATAAACAGTGCCATAACAGATTAGAAAATTGTCGATAGACCGACTCTAAGTGCATTCACTTGGAGTGTCGATGGCGGGGTATTTTGATTGTTTGACATCGCTGTTAAAAACGATTGATTTAAGTACTGTTTTACATGCCAGGCAATGATTAATTCAAGAGCATTTTGGTTTAAAAAGCCGCGTCTAAAAACAGCCTCCAGATCCATATGAGCTACGAAATGTTGTCTTAGCTGATTTGTACTGTTTGCACTGTATCCATATGTTGTCTCAGATCCAACTCTATACTCATCAGATTGCTGGAGTGTGTGGTTAGAAAGAGGGGCGGATGCTAAAAAAGTTCCTCGAAGAGCAAAGTCATCTGTCACTTTTTTTGTCCCAATAAACCCAATTAAAGGTCCTGCGCCAAATGTGTTTTCTTTCATTTTTAGTGTTGTCACTGCTCCTGAAAGTTGCTTGTAATCGATAAGAAGCTTATGTACTACTGAAAACCCATGAATACCACCTGTAACCATTAGAGATATCCAAGGATTTACAAAAAGTGATTTGCTGTAGCTAAAAAAGCCGTCTTGAAAGGAGGGAACACTGTACTTTGAAGTAACTGAGTCAACAAGTGCTGTAGCACCAGTTACATTGTTTAAAGCAAATGAGGGTAAAATGTCTTCATTTCCTGGAGTTTGGCTAAGGGTTGTTGTCGAGATGCCACCTCCAGAAAAAAAACTGTAGTTTAAACCAAAAGAGTCTTCCCCAAGACCAGAAGTTGTCCCACAAAAATCTAGTTGAAATCCATTTACCCATTCATTTGAGGCGCTAATTATACTCCCACTTGTAGGTCTTTTAGAAACTCTTGGTGATACAACACCTGACGTTGCAACTCTTTTTTCAATTTGACCTACCGCACCACCTAAATAGCTAACGCCGAATAAATATGTGCCGTGTGTAAGAGACCACCCATGCGGATATAGAATCTCTGGAATAATTTCAGCAGATTTCGGTTCAGGGGGTTTTGGTAGCCATGAAAATCCATGAACAGACGAAGCGCTTAGTAAAAAAGTTCCTAAAATGAGAAAAGGTTTTTTCATCAGAGCTCCAATGTTTCTTAAAATCGTAATATGCATTTTAATAATATATCACTATTAACGTGTCAATAATAAAAAAACCGGATGGGGTTACCATCCGGTTTAGCACTTTAAGTAAGGCTATTCTACAATTAGAAAGCAATTGCTGCTTTAACTGTTAGACCTTGCATTGTGTATGCACCACCGCCTGCACCAATTGTTGCATCGCCTGGAACAATGAAGTTGTTGTGGTTAAACCATACTTGCTCTTCCCAAGCAGCTTGGAGAAGAAACATCCATGAGCCATCTGCCCACCATGTTTCCCAACGAATACCAAGAGCTGTTTCAAGCATAGGAGCTACTGTGTAAAATGTGTTATGTAGAGTGAATAGATAGCTATCTTCTACATTACCATTTTCTACACTCTGTGTTCCTTTGAATTTAGACCAAGGAAGAGCTGTTCCTGCATCTAGAAAAAGACTCCACTGATTTGATGAATCACTCACAAATGTAAATGTTGCATTCATCCCGCCATAAGCTCCAATTCCCCACCATTTTTGTGTGTTGTGAAGATCATAGTTGGACTCACCTGTGGAGTCAGTGTAATCAATATGAAGTTTTTGGTTGTCCCAAGCACCTACAAGACCCATAAATGGTCTAACAGAGAGGTAGTGGCCAGCAAAAAAGCTTCTTCCCATTGTGAGATCAATTCTATTGAACCATACATTCCAGCTGCTTGATGCCTCTGAAAGTCTGATAGGACCTGTCATTGCATCACCGAAGAATGTGCTTACAGCTTGACCTGATGTAAAATCAGCGTCATGCATTCCGTTGTTATTGTTGTTAAACCAAGTGTATTGTGCTTGAATATCCCAATTATCGTGTGGAAGATAAACACCTAAGTCAACTTTAAAGCCAGAGCGGAGTTTCATTTCAGGATAGTAAACTTTTCCTTCTTCAGAGCTTGTGCTTCCTTGAGTTGGATAGTAATTAGAGGCTGCAATTGCAAGGCCTGATTCTCTTGCTGTCCAAAGAGTATAGTCTGCAGATAAAATTACGTTTGGACCCGATTCCCCTGGTGTCGGAGAAGGAGGAACAGCCATCTGTGTTGGTGGTGAATTTTTCGTCGAATCGTATTCTGCTGCAACAAGATTTGTCATGCTGAGACAAAAAGCTCCGACAATCGGTAAAAGTTTCTTAAGGTTAGTTTCCATTCCCTTTTTTCTCCCGTTTGAAAGGTTTAATGTTTTTAAAATTTAAGTTTAAGAGTAGTGATTGAAAAAAATAGTGTCAACACAAATTATAGTAAATTCAATTTCAAATGATAGAGCTTTGTTCGCTTGCATCTTTTTTTACTCGCTTCTACGCCCTCTCTTAGAATAAAAAACTCTTATCGTAAATTCAACTCCAGCTTACCTATTTTGTGAATCAGAATTAACGACTCTGCACTCGAAAATTCTTATTAGAATCTATATGAAGTTTGATAGAATGAACGATCACTTTGAGTTGAATTCAAGATAACACTGTTATCAAGGTGCTTGGCCAAAATAAAAGGTGTATTTCCTTTTTAACATAATAAAAATTGATTGCAACGGTTATTAAATCATAATAAACTATAAATAATAAAAATAAAAAACAGAAAATCAAAATGAAAAATAAATTAAATAATTCGATTAATTCAACTTCGTGGATTAATTGTTATGATGTTAGCGGGCCTTCGTTAGGAAATCCTAAATGGAGTGATTCTTCAAACTGGTCTAGCGGTTCTCCAAACGATATGTCAGTAAATGTTAAATTCCCTGAACTTTCAAGCTGCCAGGCTAGTAATGATGGAGAGTCAAAAACTATTACTGTGGACGATTTGCCTCTCTATGTCGATGGAAATTTTAGCATAGGCTCTATGATATTTGAAGGAGTTGTAACAAGTTATTACCTTACAGGGCAAAAGGAAAATTTTTCTTTAGAATCATCAGCATCCAATTTAAATTTGTATGATTCTATTACTGTGGTTGATAGTCCTATACCCAATGATGCAAGTTTTCAAACAATTGACCTTCCAATCTTTTTAGCCGGAAATGAAATTAAAGTTTCTGTGGGTCAATGGTCAACCTTAGTCATCAGCGGCAATATATCAGGAAATGGTGGATTTACTTTAGGAGGGTATAGTTCTGAAGATCAAAGTGGTAGAGTAATTTTTCACGGAAACAATAGTTATGCAGGCCCAACCGTAATTAATTGTAGTGTCGATATGGATAGTGCTTCTGCAAACACTGATATCACCATTAATTCAGGTGGCTTTCTTCAATTAAATAATACGGTAAATACAAGTGTTCATAGTTTAAGTCTTAATGGTGAACTTTTTGTAGGGTCTGGCGGACTTACTATTGGATCTCCTACGAGTAGTTTAGACGTTGTAGCTCAGTTTGCTAAAGGCTCACAAATCAATCTAGATCTTTCAGAGGGCAACTATTTAACAATCAATGGTTCGGCAGACATACAAAATGCAATTCTAAATGTTTCACTCAATCTGGATAATCCGAATCGATTGTTGCCTGTTTTAAAAGCAACAGGAAGTCTTACAGGCAGTTTTAAAATAAATGTCACTCAATCAGGATATGGTGTTGATTATAAATTGATTCAGGTTGGTAATACTCTCTACATAAAATGGCAATTTGTGACTACTACTTGGGTAGGTGGTGCTGGGGGCAATTGGGGTGATGACACAAAATGGTTAAATAATCTTCCAAATCCGATGCATGATCATCCACAGGGCTCTTATTATACAGCTCTCCTTAAAGATCAGAATAATATCGCAAATGCAACTATTAATCTGGTTGGATCCTACGCTGTAGGAACTTTGGAAATAGATACACAAAATACAAGTTACACTCTGACAGGCGGGAAATTGCTTATAAATAAACTGAGTGTTGAGGGGAGTGCCACTTTTAACACAAGTGTAGAATGCAATACAATTTTTATTAATGAGGGTAGCGAATTAGTTATTGGCGATAAAGGCTCTATTTCTTCAGACAATTTATCTGTAGCCGGTGGCGGAGAACTTATCTTAAATGGTCCGATTCAAAATGTGAACGTAATTAATAACGAAGGGGCAATTACTTTTGATGCACCGGACCTCCTTCCAGTCGCTTGTGATTTAATCAATGATGGGAATTTGACTATTCTAGATAGTAATACAATTCACTCTATAACAAATAGGGGAAGCATAGAAATCGCTTCTTTAGAAATGTTGCAAATTACGCTAGGTGCAGCATTTCAAAATTCAACGATTAGTTTGGCCCCTTCAGCAAATACAGCTGCAGTAAAAATAGGAGGAGCGCTTCAGCTCGAAATGGATTATGATAAAAATCATAATCCGATTGTACCAAATAGCACACTAATATTGGATGCTTCCTCAATGACACCAGGGATTTATCCTCTCTTTACAGCAGCAGGGGGAATCACGGGAATCTTCCAATTTGATCCGAATAAAAATGTAGTGAATAAAAAATCCGGTTATACCTATTCGATTAGTTACGCGCCTAATACGATTTCAATAGTTGTCGCTATATAGTTATGATCAGAGTTGTTAATAGTTTAATATGTAGCACTGTTGATATAATTTTTTTATAAAGAAAGTGTTAGGATTTATCATAGCATAAAAACTGAAAAATTTCATTTTTTAATGAATTTTTTGAAAAGGGCAGTAGAAATATATGCAAATTATAAATCTTTTTACATAGATCAATTTTTTTAAATTGGTAATGCGTGTAAGTAGCTAATCTGGTTTTTAAGAGAGCTTTTTAGCGATTTATGATGTGGGTGAAGATAGAGGAATCATCTCTTTGATCGTTTTCATAAGAGTGTGCATCCAATCAATTGACATATGAGAGGTCTGTCTTAAGAAGAAAAACCATCCGGACCAAAGGACAAGTAGGCCTAGAAGTGATTTTAAAGACATGCCAAGAAAAGAGATTTGCACCTGAGGAGCTAGTCTATTTGCTATGCCTAAAAACATTTCGGCCATCAATATTCCAAGAATCGCTGGTGCTGCAAGTTGTATCGATAGGTTGAAGATATCGCTTGTTAAAAGAAGGGCTGTTTTCCAAAAAGGGTTATTTAGATCGAAAAATTTGGAGCTGATGAATTGGTCAACAGGAAAGAGTTGAAAAGAGGTTGTGACAGCATCAAAAAAGAGGAGAGGACCATCTAGAGCGTAAAAAAGTACAATCAAATAGTTATTGAACATGATACCAATCGGTGAGGATTGAGATTGCATGGTTGGGTCTTGAGCCATCATCATTGATGATCCTCTTAGATAGTCGATCAAAATTCCGCTAGATTGTACGATATAAAAAGGTGCTGATGCAATAAAGCCTAAAACAAATCCAATTGCACACTCTTTTACAGCATAGGCAACAAAAGCTACATCCGAGATGTAGGTCATTTGGGAATAAAATAAAACGGTTGGTAAAAATAGAAGAGTTAGACTAAGTGCCATGCCAACTCTTGCGATGCCTGGAATAATTTTTGCTCCTAAAAAAGGAGCTAAGGTTGTAATAATGCCAACACGCATAAAGGTGAGTAAAACTACCCTCCAAAGCGATTCGTAATTTAGATTTTTAATGTGGTCAATTAGCGTCAGGTACCCAGAGTCCAATTCGCTCAAGAACTCCATTTATGAAAATTTTTAAAAATCGTCTCTGTATACTGCATGATTTGAGTAGACAAAAACCCTCCCATAGCAAGTAGAGTAACTATTACAGCGACTAATTTGATAGTAAATGAAAGGGTTTGCTCTTGAATTTGTGTGGCTGCTTGAAATATAGCAACTGTTAGGCCGAAGATCATGCTAATGAGAATTGGTGGCCCAGATAAAATAAGAATTAAAAAAAGGGCGTGGTAGGAGAGTTGGTAGATTTCTGAGTCGTACATGATTACCTATATGTTAATACAATTCCTTGAATGAGTAAGGTCCACCCATCTACCATAACAAGAAGTAGGAGTTTTAAGGGGAGAGCTATTGTTAAAGGGGATAACATCATCATCCCCATCGCAAGTAAAATATTGGAGACGACTAGATCAATAACGAAAAAAGGGAGATAGAGTAAAACGCCGATTTCAAAAGCTCCTTTAACTTGGCTTGTGAGGTATGCTGGGATGACAATAATGAAATCTGTAGCTTTTAATTCATTTCGAAAAGGTGCAGGAAATTTTTGCTTGGCTAGTTGGAAAAAATAGTTTCTGTGTTTTTGGATCGAGTTTTTAATCAAAAATTTTCGCATAGGCTCTTTTCCGTGGTCAATGATGCCAACTAAATAGTTGACTGACTCAGGAGAAAATGTTGATTCAGAGGCACTAGGCGCATTATTTTTTATGTAATCTTCTGACTCTGAATACATTGCCATGCATGTTGGAAACATAACATAAATTGCCATTAACAAAGCAATTCCATTAATTACAGGATTTGGTGGAGAGTTTTGTACGCCGAGAGCTTGCCTTAACAAAGATAATACAACCACCATTTTCATAAATGAGGTGAGAAGCATGATTGCAAACGGGAGAATCGACATTGCTGCAAGAAGGGCGACTTTTTGCACCAAAGGGGGTTGTGTAACTTTATCATCGGGAGAATATTGCTGGGAAATGCTTACATCTTCGCAATACGCCTTTGTTGTTGCAAACGCACCAAATAAGGCGATGCCTAAAAATAAAAAAATAAAATACCGTCTAATCATCTTTTTTTCATATGCGCTTCTAAAGCGCGTTCAAGAGCTCGATATTGATTTTCCAAGGTTGCATTTAGAATACCTCGTTCAGTCTCTATCATGCAGCTGCCTTGTTCTATATCGCTTCGTTCTTCTATTTGAAAGCTCTCTAAGTTTTCAAAATTTTTCTTTAGTTCCGTTTTGGCAGATTCTAAAATCTCTAAATCTGCTTTCGAAACAAATAATTTCACTACTTTGGCTTGGGTCACGTTTTTTATCGATTGCATGACAATCGATAAAATCGATTCCGGGTTTTGCTTTAATTCTTCGCCGATGATTTTTTTTGTCGCTTTTAAAACAAGGGGGAGAACTGCTTTTTGGAGTTCGTGCTTAAGTACTTTAAGTTTGTCTTCAAATAAAAGCATTTGTTCACTAAATCGGTTTAACCCCTCGTTAAACCCCTCATCATAGGCCGCTTTTTTTATTGACACACTCTCATTATGAGCATCTTCTAACGCTTTTCCACTCTCGATTTGCGCCTTTTCTAAAATTTCTTTTGCTGAAAGTAATTCTTCAAATTCCTCTTTTCGGATAATTTTTTCATTTCCGGTATGAACTTTCCCTTCTTTGATTAGTTTAAAACAGTACATACGCCCTTCCATGCAATTTCAATTTGGTTTAAAGCAATTTCGAATATTTTTGTATCGATTTCTACTTTTGGCTGTTTTTCTAGTCGTTTTGCAATATCTTTGTCTAAAAAGTGAAGAATATACCATATGAAATCAGGGGATGAGTTACTAAGACCGATACTTAGCCTGTAGAGACCTCTTTCAAAAAGTGCTTTTCTTAATGAGTCGCTATTTTCATTCCAATTAGCAAGACCTAAAGGGCCTAATGAAAAAGGGTGTCTAAATTCAGAGATCTCTTTGCAAAAAGCGATTTCATCAGCGAAAAGTGTGATTTGTAGCTGCTTTAAAATTGAGCCTTTTAAAACAGTCTTAAGTTCTAAAGAGATATCAAAAAGCCCGAGATAAAAGGCCAATTTATGAATTTTTTCTGTATTTCCAGTGGTCAGAAAATAAAGCGGGGTCTCCTCTAAAAATGAAAAGGGGAGGGGAAGTTCATTTGGAAATAGCTCTTTGAAGAAAAGGTTTAGACAGTAGAGCTCAAATTTTTCAGAAAATGTATAAAACAGGCCCTCTATGCCAAGTTTTTCTCGAAGGTGAGCTCTTTTTTGATGAGAGAGAAGAGATGTAAAAAATAGGAGGTCGCTTTTTGAGAAAGTAGAAATTTTTTCTATGTACCAACTCTCGTCGATTTTATCAAAAAGCTCTTTAAGAGATAAGTCTTTAGGAGTTTTTCCTGTTGAGAAATTATCTGTAAAAGCTTTTTGTAACAAATCTTCATAAAATGTTAAATAATAGCTCTTTTTTTCTGCCGGCACTCTTTTTAGAAGGGAATTTAGAACTGTTATACTCTTTTGGACTATCATAATTCATTGGATTCCTCAGGTGGGGCCTCTTTTTTTACTTCATTTGTCACAAAAGGGATCGGGCTTAAAAATTCTTTAAAACCCCCATTTTTACGAAGAAGGGGGTAAATTTTCCAAATTACCCAACCTGATACAACTGCTAAAACTAGGGCAATTAAAAGAAGAAAAAAGAAAACAGTTCTAAATGTTAAGGCAGACTCTTTGCTCATTACCATCGACCAGATTTTTATATACTCTTTTGAGCCATTTGCAACAGTTTCATTGAATGGATTTATTGAAACGTCTGTGAATCTAGATCTATCCGATACAACTGTGACATCATTTATATCTAATCCATTAATACTTCCAGAAACAAGCCTTTTGATCTTATTTTCTAAGTGTGTGTTTGGATCATCAATGATCCCTTGGTGTTTTACAAAGACTGCTGCAGTGATTTTATTTGGTGTAGCCCCTTCAGTAACAGCTGTTTGGTCAGGAAAAGAGAGCTGAACTGTTGCATCAATCACGCCGTCTATTAGAAGAATCATATTAGCAAGCTGTTGAGAAAGGCCTGCCTGGTAGCGGATCGTCTCCTCTTTGTCAGTTGACATAAGCCCGGGTTTTCCAAAAAGATCTAAAAGATTTGTTCCCTGTCTTCGAGGTAACCCATTACTATTTAAGATCGACATCGCATCGATTGCTTGTGAGGCCTCCACATTGATATTGAATCTAGCGATTGCAGGGCCCTCACCACCAACTCCCCCCTGAGAAGTGACAGCCTCTTTTGTCGCTTGGATCCCTTTGCTTTGTAAAAATACAACAATTACATTCGCTTCTCTTTCATCAACTGCAGTTACAATCGACTTGTAATCGGCACATCCACACAAAGAGAGCGCTAAGGCTATCCATAACAAAGATCTCAATTTCATAATACCCCACGACATCATTTCTTCTCTTTAACATGAAGAGAATTGCAACACTAGAAAAAAATGAAGTTTTTTCAGCATGAGTAGCTTAGCACATTCTCCTACTAGAATTCAAGAAGTGCGTTCGACCTTTTTAAAAATCCAAGAGGGACCATTTCCAAAAGAGCGTTTAAAGTAGTCAGAAATTCCTTTTAAGCTCGCTTTATAAGAGAGTTTGGAGATCTGTTTTTCTTCTGAATTTCCCAAAAAAAGTATATCGAGCTCTTTGATCCACCTTTTTATAAAAAGTAGAAAGAGTCGTTTGGGAAACTTTGTAAAAAGCCAGAGATAAAATTGGCTTTTTTCAAAATTTCTCTCAATAAAAAAAATCCGGTTTCTCCATTGGAAATAAGATTGTGGTGGTTTTGGTGTAGCAAATGACTTTGACTCTTTATGAAAAATCATAGGCGATGGTACGTAGGTACAAAAAAAACCAAGTTTTCTTGCTCGAAAGCACCAATCTATTTCTTCATAATAGAGAAAAAAAGATTCTTCAAAAAGGCCTGTCTTATGGAAAATTTGTCTTGGAACAAAAAGTGCGCACCCCGTGATAAAATCAAGATTTCTAGCTCTTTTCGTGTCGAAATCGCGATCTGGTTGATTGATAAATTTCCCTTTTCGATGACTCCAAACGCCTCCAAAATGTTGCATTTCTGAGGGAGTGTCAAAATAGTAAACTCTGCCTCCTAAAATACTATTTGGGTAAGTTTTGCTCTCGGCTACAAAATTTTTTATGCAATCTTTGTCAAGAGTTGTGTCATTATTTAAAATAAGGATCGCCTCAGCCCCTTGATCTAGCGCGAATTGAATACCAACATTGTTTCCGCCTGCATACCCTAAATTTTTTTCGGTTTCCAGCAAAGTAATGCCAGGAAAAGCCTCTCTTAAGTAGCTGATACTCTGATCTTGAGAGTGATTATCAACTATGACGATTTCAAAATTTTTATAAGATGAATCGAGGATAGAAAGAATGCACTCTTTTGTATCCTCTTTTCCTCTATAGTTTAAAACAATAAGATAAACTTTCATGCTTCAACGATACACTCAATCTAGTTGAAAAATCTAGATCTTTTCAAACATTCAAAGTATATATGAAAAAATGGAGCTAATTTCAATACGTTTTGATGAAAATGAAGCGCTTGAGGCGGCTAAAAGTAGTTTTTCAGCTTTAGAAATTGTATTGCCAGAGCCACTTAATGAGGCGGTATGGGAGAGGCTTTTAGTGATAAAAGAGCTCTCTTACCCGTTGCCTATTCTTGTCGTTTTTTCAGAGGCGTGGAAGCAAACAAATTTGGAAGATATTTTAACAAGGCTTGCAACTGCGAATGTGACAGGGATCTTATTAAAAAACCCGATCGATAAGGCATTTCTTGATCAAGTCAACAGAATTAATAATCTAGGGCTTTCAATTATTTAAAAAGGAACCTTACTTCGTATGTAATATTCAATGCCGACCTCTCGAACATGCTTCTTTATTGTCTCTAGGTCGGCTGAGGGGGGGGCGTCCCCCTCCCATTCCGGTATTTTCATGTAGCCTTTGGCTGCATGAAAATGAGGTGATTACATGAAATGTAACTGGTCTCAGAAGCTCTTCTAAAACCTCGATTGGATGCTTTGCTGCTATAAATTCGCTAGAAACGCATCCTAATCATGGTTTTAGAAGAGCTTCTGAGTATAACAAGGCTCTCGAAAATCGTGGAAGCATTAATTTTTGGTTTTCAGGTGATGCTATCAAAAAATGGCGTGCGGAACCTGTTGAAAAAGCCGGACGTCTTTGAAAGGGCGCATGTAGAAGGAGCATTCTCAAGGTGGAAGCGAGTTTTGGGGGAAGATCTTTCTAGTAGATTTAATGAGAATATTGACTCAGAAGTTTATATTAAATCATTGAGATTAAACAAAATAAATAAAGTCAATTGCTCAAAATAAATCGTCTAACTATGAAAATCACGCTGCTTGTAGACCTTTTTGAATTAGGAAACAAAGTAGACTTTTGATGACTTTAGGTTTTTTTGCAAAGTAATTATTTTTTAACCTCTCATTCAAATTCTCATAAATTATATAATTTATCGAAAGTTAATAAAGGGATATATTTTATGGAGAGAGTGGAGGGGTGCTTAAGTCATCAAGGCAGTCGAGAGTGGGGCTTAGACGCCCAGGTTTATCCAAAAAGAGCCTCTCCGATAGGTAATCCCGTAGCTGCCAATTCTGTGTTAGCTGCCGCTATTTTTAAGAGGTCATTATTTTCGGAGAAACCGGAGAGAGAATTTCCCCAGAGTTCTATTTTAAGGGCTGATGTGCCTCTTTATGAAGGAGAAAAAGCGTGTGCAGTTTTTGAGATTCCTCAAGAAGAGAAAGAATCTTTCATCAGCTGTCTCTTAGGTGGACGGGTTTGCGAAATTATACAAGGCAGGAGTGCAAATTCAGAATTAAGAAGAATTGCTCAAATTCTAACTCTTTTGGCAATGACAGAATCTATAAAATATTTCTTAGAAGATGTTCATAAGAGCGCTATTGTACAGCTCTTAAAAGTTATTATGAATTTTATTGCTGAGCTACAAAATGAGATAGCGCCAAATCCTATGTATATTGCGGTTGTGGGTGACATGATCCGGATTGTTTTTACACGCAATAGCGTTGATAACCTGAGTGATAAGCTTAAAATAGTTGGGGAAAAATTTGCAGATGCCTTGCCAAACGAATTTTCTTTAATGAAACAAGATCTCTTTGAAAATAGTTTTAATCTTAAAAGTCCAGATGGCCTTCATTCATCTAGCTATTTTTTTATTAGCTTTTTTGTAACACCTGATGAGGCGTGTATTTTAAAGAGAGGTATAAATCAAGCTGTAGAAGATTTTGGAATTAAAGAAGATGATATAGATGAGTGGCTTCAAAACGTCGGAGATACAGTAAGCGTTATAAAAATTCCTAGTAGAATATTTCTAACTGAGAGTGTTGCAACCGATATAGCAAATGAGCTGATGAAGGAGGTTTTTCTAGAAGATGGCGAAATAGAAATTCCTGATTATGCTGCTTTAGTGGAAAATATTGCGCAGCGTTTGCAGGCGATTAAAATGGCAATAGGTGATGAGCCTATTTACCTTTCAGTTATTGGAAATGAGATTAGAATTGTCACAACAATAATCGGGGAGAGCAGTGTGCATGAAGCTTTAGATCCTGATCAAAATGAATCTCGCCTTTTTATCGATGAGATGCAAGCGGCCTCGAGGTTAAATATCGAAGAAGAGAATAGATCGACTGGATGGTTTAAGTTTGGTGAGAGATATAGGGTAGCTTTTATTAATGTTAATTGGAAGGCAGAGAATTTTAAAAGATCTTTTAAAAAACTAGAGTCTATCTACTATCTTCAGAATAGAGCGACAGGCGAAAGAGTTAAGCTTCCTAAGGGCTATACGGTCAGGAAAAGCGAGCCTAAAAAACCTCTAGTTTCTCTACAAGGTAGAGTTATGGGCCTTCCCAAGCTTAGGGTGCCAGAATCGACCTTTGAGATTGCAGTTGGGGGTGTCTACGATCTAGAGAAATGGGATAAAGGTCTATTTCTTCTTAGATTAGGAGCTTGGGTAACTACACTAGCCCTTGCTTTTACCCCACTCCTAGGTCTTTGGGCAGTTTGTGCTTTAGTCGATTATTTTAAAAAAAGAGAAGTATATTTAATTAAAATTTAAATTAGTATTTTTTAAGAATTAGTCTATTTTTTATTAAGTAATTATTTTTTAAACTCCCATTGAAATTCTTTTGCGATGTATAATCTATGCATAACAAAAAAGTTAAAATTAAAAAAAGGATATGTTTTATGGATGGAGCTTTGGGTCTTTTTAGTGCAGGAGCAAGGGGTATTTGGAATGTGGGGGCTGGTGTACTAAACGTTGCTCTACATCCTAGGCAAACGGCTGATAATTTTATAAATGGAGCTCAGAGAGTAGCTGAGATTGTTCTTAGTGAGTTTGAAGAGGTCGAAGATCAGATTTGCGAGCAACTTGAGGGAATGTTAAAAGCGAGTGTTATTGGTGCAATCAATGTTAACGGACTTCCATACAATATTGCAATTCTTGAAATAAACGGTACACGGTATGACTTAAGAGATCAAGAAGCTGCTGGAAATGCGCAACAAGCTATGGATGCTGAGGGAGCTAAATCTATAAAAATTATTTCTATTCTATCTGGTACAAGGCTAAATCGTGTTGAGAGAGAGTCAATACAAGTAGGACAAGCTCCTGCTGTTGCTCATCCGATGCTTAGAGATGAGGAGGGAGTCCTGCCAGTGCGACCAGCACCAATAAGAGTGCCAGTTGACCCCTCGGGCCCTGGCTTATCCCATTCACCGATAGTTACACGAGAGAGACCTGCTTCTACTTCATCTCTTCCCCCACTAGAACAAGTTGAAGGGCAAGGAGTGTGGGATTTGCCTAGGGTAGAGCCTCGTCTTTCTCCTCAGCCTGCCCCTCAAGGTGCCGAAGGCGTGCACGGTTCGACTCCTCCACCCTCTGGGCGAGCCTCTCCTGCGGAACGAGAAAGTGGTGAGCAATCGCCTGCATCAGGAGCGAGAGCTACTTCATCTGTTCCCCCACTAGAAGAAGATGCAGAGCAAGGAGTGTGGGGTTCGCCTAGGGTAGAGCCTCATCTTTCTCCTCAGCCTGCCCCTCGAGGTGCCGAAGGCGTGCACGGTTCGACTTCTCCAACCTCTGGGCGAGCCTCTGTTGCGGAACGAGAAAGTGGTGAGCCATCGCCTGTATCAGAAGTTGATAGTTCTGCGAGGAGCGTTCAAGGGACCCCGGTCTCTTCGCAGGGCACGACTTCTCAAGATCCGAGCCAAACACCAGCTAGAATAAAAGGTGGAACAAGATTCCTTCAGAATCCACGAACTGGGGAACGTTTTGAACTTCCTAAAGGATACACTGTTCGGGTGGGAGGATCTGATAATCCAAAAGCATCTTCTAGAGGAAAATCACTATCTGAAAAAAAACCTTCAAGCCCTACTTTAACGAGTCGAGTTCTTGATCTTTCTCATGTAGGGGAAAGCAAGAGATTAGCTGAAAAGTCAAAAACTACTTTTGGAAGCGCATTTGGAACAGTTTATGACCTAAGAAAATGGGATAAAGGTCTATTTCTTGTTAGGTTAGCAGCTTGGGTTGGCACCGTGGCGCTTGGATTCATTCCGCTTATCGGCCTTTGGGTTGCTTGTGGTGTGATTGATTGCTTAGGTAAAAGAAAACAAGTTAGAGACATTAGTCAAGAGGTTGGGAGTAGTGCCCATATTAGTGCTCTTCATACGCCAAAAAGCCCGACAAGTAAGAAAGATGACTAACTAATAGCTCATTTTTCAACAAAAAAGGTGTAAGCTGTTTTGCTTACACCTTTTTTTTGCCGAATTCAATTCAAATTGAATTCAGTATGAAGCTGTTGATATACTCTTTTGACTTTATGTCGATTAAATTTTGGTTGGGAAAGGAAATTTAGAGAGGCCTTTTGATAAAAGCGATATTAGCTAAGAGAATTGAGATTTGAAAAAGTCTGTTGGGTCAAAATGAGTATTTTGTGCAAATAGAGGTAAGATGAAACGGAATAAAGTTGCAAGCGGCTTAATATCAAAAATCTGCAATTATTGGAGGTCCCATGTTAGTGCAGAGGAGGCCGAATTTTATCGAAGGATGTTAAGAGAAGTAGAGGGGAGGGCCTTGGAGATTGCGTGTGGAGGGGGAAGGCTTCTTTTGCGCTTTATTTATGAGGGGTTTAAGGTAGATGGGGTCGATTCATCTCTTTTTTTACTCGATCTTGTCCGGAGAAAAGCCCAAAACGCGGGGCTTACACCCACTTTGTACCATCAAAAGCTAGACGCCATAGAAATTCATGATGTAACCTATAAGCTAATCTATATTCCTCTAGGATCGTTTCAGCTCGTAGGAGACCGTGAGGTTGCAGAGCTTTTGCTTGCAAAATACTATAAGATGCTAGAGCCTAATGGAAGAGCAGTGATAGCTCTTTTTCTCCCCTGGACAAATGATCATTTAGATACAAACGGGTGGCAGATTATTCGAGATGTAAAGCTTCAAATAAAAAATCAGAGGTATGTTGAGAGAGAGGCGACACTTCATGACCCGGTTGAGCAACTCATTTTAGCAAAAACAAGGTTTGAACTTTGGGATGGGAAAGATTTGCTCCAATTCGAAGAAAGAGAGATGCACCTTCGTTGGTATTCTAAAGGGGAGTTTATAGCCCTTTTAAAAAATGTAGGGTTTTCTAAAGTCGAAACTCTTCGCTCTTATTCAGGTGGGCCTCCCTACAAAGACTCCTTCCTTCTCTTCATCGCTACTAAGTAGCCAATTCGGCTTAAAGGGTGAATTCAAATTTTTCATTCTTGTTATTTACTCTTTTCTTCGGCTAGAATGGAGTAGTATTTATAAAGGGGCTTAGAGTGGAAACAATTGCGTGTTGTAGTTTTAAAGGTGGTACAGCAAAAACATCAACTGTTCTTCATTTGGGGGCGCATTTAGCCAAGAAAGGGAAAAAAGTGTTGCTTGTCGATTTTGATGCGCAGGCAAACTTAAGTACCGGGCTTGGATTAAGTGCTGATAGTTTAGACACTATGGTTCCTGTTTTGCAGGGCGAGAAAAAAGCGACCGAGGTGATTCAACACACCTATATTAATGGCCTAGATGTAATTGCGGCGAATGTTTTTTTAGATGGTGTTGAGGCAACTCACCCAATTGTTAACGATTTATACGGCCACGAACGGTTAAAAAAAGCGCTTATGAGACTTACCTACGACTATGTTTTTATCGATACACCTCCAAGTCTTGGGTGGCTTACCCAGAGTGCATTTTTTGCTGCAAACTACTCTATCATTTGTGCAGTTCCTGAGCCTTACAGTATTTTAGCCTTAAATCGTTTGAAAGAGTATCACGAAAGAATTCAAGAGCACCATAAACTTGACGTTCTTGGCGTAATTCTTTCATTTTGGGATATACGTGGATCTACAAATAATGCCTATGTGAACGCAATTGAAAGCGCTTTCCCAGAAAAGCTTTTTGATGCAAAAATTAGAAGAGATATTATGGTCTCTCGAGCTGTTTTAAAAGGGGAGGCTGTCTTTGATGCTTATCCGAGTTCTAGAGCAGCGTACGATTTTGAGCGTTTGGGTGAAGAATTTCTAAGGCGAGTAGAGAGTTTAAAAGGTGACTTAACTAAAATTCAATCTTTGTAGATTTATTGAGTGAAAAAGAGAGATTTTGGATAAGCGAGTCAATTAATAACTTTTTTAGCTGATGATTTAGCTCTTTTACTTCTAACAGCTTTTCTGTAAAAAGAAGAAGTTTAGTTAAGAGCTCTTTATTTTCAAATAGATCTGTTCCCAAGTAAAGAAGGTGCATCTCTTTATCAATTGAGGGAACTTCCAGATAGGTTTTGTGAAGAGAGATGAGCGCTTTTTCAATTGGTTTAAAATGTGAAAATTCTAGGATGTGGAGCATTAGTTGTTTTAAATGGTTCCCATACTCTTTTGTATGAGTTCGTAAATTGGTGAGTAGCTCAATTTGTTTTTTTGGGGAATCGGCAAGTTCTTTAGATAACATCCATGCAAAATTGTGCGTAAGGTTTTGTTCGCTAGTCGATTTAATCCATTTTAACAAAGAATTTGTAACAAGTAACTCTTTGCTTATAGGAATGATTGATATCTGTAGTTCGTCAAACAGATTTTGATGGGGCAAATAGGCTTTATTCATATTTTTACACTAACCTAAAGGAAAAGGTTTCTCAAGAATTTTTTTGTATGGTATCAAAAAAGTTATGGAAACTATAGAATTTGATGTTGTCGTCAAGAAAATGGCGCAACAAATTAAGCATTATTTAATTACACTTGTTGGAAAAACAGATACCGAGGCAACTGACGAAGAGTTTTATAGAGCGCTCTCTTGGGTGCTTCGAGAAGAGGTCATGGTAAATTGGACTGCAACTTACCACACTCACATACAGAAGAATGCAAAAAGGCTCTACTACTTTTCGCTTGAGTGGTTGCCTGGAAGGTTATTTGTCAATAATGTCACAAACATCTCTTCTATCGATATGGTTAAAAGGCTCTTAAAGTACATGAACCGGGAATATCAGAGGGTCATTAATGCAGAACATGAGCCGGGTCTTGGAAATGGGGGTCTAGGTAGGCTTGCTGCCTGCTTTCTTGATTCTCTTGCGACAAAAAACTATCCTGCTATGGGTTACGGACTTAGATATCAATATGGAATTTTTGAACAAGAGCTTTGGTTTGGGGTCCAGGTAGAAAGACCTGATTGTTGGCTTTTAACAGAATTTCCCTGGGAGCTTAGAAAAGATGCCTACGCAACGATGGTCAAATATGGCGGACGGGTTGTTACTAAGTTGAATGAACACAATGAAGAGATTCATCATTTAGTTGATTATGAAGATGTTAGGGCGTTGCCATATGATATTCCGATTGTAGGATATGGGGAAAAACAAGATTTTTCAGCATTGACACTGAGGCTTTGGACTACCAAGGAATCGCCGAGAAATTTCCAAATAGCTAGATTTAATGCGGGTGATTTAAGTGACGCGAATAAAAATGTCTCGATTACAGACGTTTTATACCCAAATGACAAGAATAGTTTGGGGCTTTTTATGCGCATTAAACAAGAGTATTTGCTTGTAACATCCTCTCTACAAGATATTTTTAGACAATATTTTTTAATGCACAAAACATTAGATGAGTTTCCTAATTTGATTCGAATACAGATTAATGACACACATCCAGCTCTTGTCATTGCAGAATTGATGCGAATATTAACAGAGGAGCATCATGTTCCTTGGGGAAAGGCTTTTGAAATAGTAAGAACTTGTTGTAGTTATACAAATCATACAGTTTTGAAAGAGTCTTTAGAAGAGTGGGATCGATCAATTATTTCTGAAATTTTACCCCGTCAGATGAAAATAATTGAAAAAATTAATTTTGAGTTTTGCAATCAAGTGCGTGCGAAATTTCCAAATAATGAAGAAAAAGTAAGAAAGATGTCGATCATTGAAAATCAAAAAGTTCGGATGGCAAATCTTGCGATTGTTGGGTCACACAAAGTTAATGGGGTAGCAGAGCTTCATTCTGAAATTTTAAAAAGAGATCTTTTCCCTGAATTTGAAGAGATGAGACCTGGTCTTTTTACAAATGTAACAAATGGGGTAACGCAAAGGAGATGGCTTTTAAGCTGCAACCCTAAACTTGCCAAGATGATTACAGATTTAATAGGCAAAGAGTGGATAACAGATTTTCCTAAAATTACAAAGCTTGCAGAATTTGCACAAGATAGGGATGTGCAAGACCATTTTCATATGATCAAGTTAGAAAATAAAAAACGGTTAGTAAATGCACTTGTTAAATATAAGCAAGATCGATACGGGCCAAATGTCGATTTAAAGAAAGAATTTTTTCTGGAAGCAGACGCAATGTTTGACGTTCTTGTAAAACGAATTCATGAGTATAAAAGACAGCTGATGAAAGCGTTGCACGTTATTATGCTCTATAACGATATTAAAAAAGATCCAAATTCTGTTTTGATTAAAAGGAAAGTGATTATTGCAGGAAAGGCAGCTCCTGGCTATGAAATGGCAAAAAATATCATTAGGCTTTTTTACATTTTATCAAACAAAATCAATACAGATCCTATTGTAGGGCAAAAGTTAAAAGTCTCTTTCATTGAAAATTACAATGTTTCAAAAGCAGAGATTATTATTCCTGCAGCAGATCTTTCTAATCAAATATCTGCTGCTGGGCAAGAGGCATCTGGAACTGGAAATATGAAATTTTCTATGAATGGTGCTATGACAATAGGTACAGATGACGGGGCAAACATAGAAATGCGAAAAGCTGTCACAGATAAATGGTGGCCTTTTGCTTTCGGAAGCTCTTCAGATGAATTAAAAAAGCTTTCAGAATCGAAAAGCTACCACCCAGAAGATATTTTACATAAAGACACACAAATTCGTGAGGCAATGGACCTTCTAAAAAGTGGTGAACTTGCTGATAACGAAGTTGAACATGAGGTGTTGCAAGCAATTTATAACTCACTTGTGACAGGTTATGATAGGGATAGGTATTTTGTATTAAAAGATTTAAGGCCCTATTATGATGCCCAAAAAAAAGTTGAGGAGTTGTACGCAAATCCTAGAAAGTGGGCTGAGTTTGCCATTCATAATATGGCAGCCATGGGTCAATTCTCTTCTGACGAATCGGTAAGGCACTATGCTGAAAATATTTGGGACTTAAAACCTATTGCAATCGACCCTGAAGAGCTTGCAAGAGTGCGCAAAGACTTCAAAGAGAGCGACAGATGTTTTTTTGCTTAGTTTTGGAAAAGCGACCACTTGGTAAGTAGGGTAGTTATTTGGCCATTTTTTTGTACGTCTAAAAGCCCTTCATTAAAAGTTTTGATAAGTTTTGGATGGGCATCTTTTAGAGTTAAAAGGCGGAGCCCTTGGTCTGTTAGGGGACTTGAAGAGATGAGAAGCTCGTTTTGATAGAGGTCTTTTACGTAGGCATTGGCTGGTAAAATAGGAATAAGGCAGGCTGCAAAGCTGCCTTTTACAGTCTTATCAAGAGCGTCTACAATCGAGTCATAAAAAACAAATTGAATATCTGGATAGGCTCTCATGAGGTCAAGCTCTTCTTGGGTTTTCCCCATCGCTACTATTCGTCCTGAGAGATCTGTAAGAGAAATTTTTCCTGTTTGCATCGGAACAATTAAAACAGGTCCTGTTTTAAGAATAGGGTCTGAAAATGAATATTTCGTCTGATTAATTAGGTTCAAAGATGCAGACGAGAAAACACCGTCTACTTTTTTTAGGTATAGACTCTCAATTAAATTGTCCCAGCTTAAGTTCACTTTTACAAAATCTTTTTTTGAAGCATTTGAAATTTCTGCTAAAAGTTCATCAGAGAATGCAAAAACAGAGGCTGCTTGTTCGTTTAAAGCAAGTGGATAAAACGTTGGGTCAATACCGATTTGGTAATCGATTGATTTAGATTTTGAGCAGCTAGATAGCCACAAAAATGTGAGCGCTACAACAATAAAATGAAAAAGTTTCATAAAAGCTATTGTGAGGGATAGTTCTCTTTTTTTAAATAAAAAAGAGTTTAAGGAGGTAAAAGAGGAGAATTGAGCCTATAGCAGCTGAAGGAATTGTAATGACCCATGAGAGGAAAATATCTCGCATCAGACGGAAATTAAGTGCCGAAATTCCTCTTGCAAGTCCTATTCCTAAAACTGCGCCGACAATTGCGTGTGTTGTTGATATGGGTAGGCCAAGCTTTGATGCAATTAATATTGTAACCGATGCGCCGAATTCAGCAGAAAAGCCTCTTGTAGGAGTAAGCATTGTGATTTTTGACCCAATTGTTTCAATCACTCTCCATCCATAGGTCATAAGGCCTATCACAATACTTGTGCCACCAAATAATAAAAGCCAAACAGGAATATCAATTTTAGCTGCAAGTTTTGAAATATTTTCAGGATTTTTGAGAATTTCTAAGATGGCAGAGACAGGGCCTATTGCATTTGCGACATCATTTGCGCCATGAGCAAACGCTACAAAGCAAGCGGAAAGAATTTGTAAAAAACCAAATATTTTTTCAACAGCTGCGTAATCAGCAGAAATGTGGCTCTCCCATTTTGTTTTATCTCGCACCTCTTCGGTGATTCCATTTACAAGTGCTAGGGCTTCATCAATTTGGGTTTTTAATTTTCCAGAAGAGGCAAGTTTTGTTCTAACAAGATGCTTAGTCACTTTATTTAAGTTATAAAGCTGCTGCTCTTGTTTTGCTGCAATTACAGGATTTAGTTTCGCATCAGCGTTTACTTTTTCGCATGCAAAATGGCAAATTACATACCCAATTAAACCTACAAGGAGCCCCATTGTAATGACAATCGGTAGGGAGGGGTAAAAGTTAAAGTTTTCAAGGCCGTCTGCAAAGGTGCTAATCACAAATGTAAGCAAAACGAAAAAGACTAAAATAGGGGCAATTTTTTTTGTAGCAAGCAGGGGATTATATGCGTGAAGCACCCTTTTTTGAATAAAAGCAAAAAGTAGATAAGATACTAGCGCGCTCAAGCTTGGAGAGAGTACCCAGCTCATAGCAATTGTCCCTACAACATGCCACTTGACAGTACTTACTCCAGATACGACAGCGCCAAATCCAATAACAGCCCCAACAATTGCATGGGTTGTTGAAACAGGCCATTTGCAAATCGTTGCTATTTGCAGCCAGATAGCAGTTGCTAAAAGGGCGGAGAGCATTCCAAGGACTAAAACCATCGGCTCTTGCTCGAAAGCAAGGGGATTAATGATCCCGTTTTGAATCGTTTCTGATACATTTGAACCTAGTAGAAATGCTCCTGCAAATTCTAAGCAAGCTGCAATAACTAGAGCTTGTCGCATTGAAATTGCACCAGATCCAATCGATGTCCCCATTGAATTAGCAACATCGTTTGCTCCCATATTCCAGAGCATGTAGAAGCCAATAAGTAGAGTAAAAATAATGAGAAATGTGATCATAAGGCTATTTAAAGTCTAAGAGCATCCCTATTCTTATAGCGAGTTTTTCCGCTGAAAGTGAAATTTTTCCTATCGCCTCAATGAGGTGCATACAAAGATAAAAATCGGGGGTAGAAAGAGAGTCTGATATAGTAAAAAGACTTTTTAACAGTTTCCGTTTTAAAATGTCAGCCTCATGCTCTTTATAGGCTGTTTGGTCGATTTTATCCTGAATTTTTTCTGCAATCGGCCCACCAAAAGAGGCTTCCAAAAGCTCCTCAAAGCTAAATACGATCTCTTTTACATCCCATACAGCTTCCATATTTTTATTTTTATACGCATGCAGGTCGGCTCTTATTGAGAAAGGAATCACAAGCTCTTTTACAGTTAAAAGGTTTGCAATCTCTTCAGCAACATCTGCAAGATCGTCTTGGACCGATAAAATTTCTAAAAAATGTGACCTGTCTACAGAAAAAAGAAAACTTTGTGGGAGAGTAGATCTGATGTCGTTTTTGATTAAATCAGCTTCATGTTCAAGTTCAGAGACACCCACGGACAAAGATTCGAGTTTAGCTAAATCAGTTCCTTCAAAAATTTTTAATACATCATCTAATTTTACAAGACAGGCAATTACTTTCTCCATATGGAGTTCAAGTAAATTGAAAGGGGCTCTTGAAAATAGTTTTGTAAAATATTGCATATGCGCCTTAAGTTTGATGGATCGTTCAATTTATTCCTACTGAAAAATTTTTGCCATCTCATCTTTCATTAAAATTCTGTATGAGCCTAACGGTAGATCTCCTAATGCAAGGCTTCCAATTTTTGTCCGTTTTAAGTGAGTGAGGGTAAGGTGAGCTTTTTCTACAAGAATGCGAACCTCTCTTTTTTTTCCCTCTTTTACACAAATTCTTACAACATGCTTAGATAATTTTTCAACATGGCAAGGCTTTACTTCACTGTTTTCGACAAGGGCACCTTTTTTTAGGCGGGATAAATGGGCAATTTGGATCTCTTCTAAGGTTGAGGCTTCATACTCTTTGATGATATTTTGAGAGGGGTGAATCACTCTATTTGCAAATTCCCCATCGTTTGTAACAATTATAAGGCCTGTAGTATCTTTGTCGAGTCTGCCTGCAGAAAAAAGTGGGGGGTGTTTTGGGAAAAGGTCGTAAATAGTTTTTTCATTTTTATGCGATTTATGTGTGCATTCATGGCCCTCTGGTTTATTTAAAACATAGTAGACAAGTTCTTTGATCTCTACTAAAGGCTTGCCGTCTAGTGTGACGTGATCTTCTGGCAAAACTTGAGTGCTAAGATTTTTTTGAATAACGCCGTTGATTTCGACTCTTCCGTTTAAAATAAGCTCTTCCACCTTTCTCCGAGAGCCAATGCCACAGTTTCTTAGGTATTTATTTAAACGCATAATTTCCATATCATGTAATATACTACATCTTGGAGAGAAAATCGATGGGAAAACTAGTTATTCTTAGGCACGGCGAGTCTGTGTGGAACAAAAAAGGTGTTTTTACCGGCTGGGTTAATATAGGACTTAGCGAAAAAGGGGTTAAAGAGGCTCTAGAGGCGGGGGAAAAAATGAAAGATATAGCCTTTGATGCCATCTATGTCTCAAGCCTCGTCAGAACACAAACGACAGTAGCAATAGTTTTAGCAAAAAATAGGGTGACAAAAACAGCTATATTTAAAGGCCCTTCCAAGTGGGAAAAAAGTTACGGAGAGAGCGATTTTATCGAGGTAATCGAAACAGAAGCTTTAAATGAAAGGTATTACGGATTGCTTCAGGGGAAAAATAAAGAGGATGTCAAAAAAGAGTTTGGTGAAGAGCAATTTCATTTATGGAGAAGAAGTTATGATACTGCTCCGCCAGAGGGCGAGAGTTTAAAAATGACGATTGAAAGAGCTTTGCCGTACTGCGAGAAAGAGATTTTTCCAAGGGTTAGAAAAGGGGAGACAGTCTTAGTTTGTGCGCATGGCAACTCGATTCGAGGCATAATTATGCATTTAAATAGACTATCAAGCAAAGAAGTTGTAAAACTTGAAATTCCTACAGGAGAGCCAATTATTTATGATTTATCTTGATAATCATAGAGCAACAAGACCAACTTCGAAAGTTAAAGAGGCGATGAGTCAAGTCACATGGCTCTCTGCTAGCGCGCCTTATTTTAATGACACAAATGTTATCCATGAATTAGAAAGAGGTCTCAGTAATATCTACGACTTAACAGGGGCTTTTAAAGAGTCTGAATTTCTTGTTACATCAGGAGAAGACGAGGCAGCATCGATTGTTTTTTCTAAAGTTTTTAAAGAAGTAGTCTACAAGGAAGGTAAAAACTTTTTACTTGCGCCAGTGACAGAAAACGCCCCTATTAGAAAAGCAATACAAGATTTGGAGAGTGTCGGTTGCGTTGGTAAATACTTGCCTGTTAATGAAAATGGAGAGCTCACTTGTGAGATATTGGAAAAGCATTATACACCAAAAGCTGGAATTTTAGCGATGTCTTGGGCAAACCCTCTCACCGGAGTTATTCACCCGATGGAAGAAATTGCAGAGTTTTGCAAAAGAAAAGGAATTTTGCTTTACGTTCAAGGAAGTGAAATGTTTGCAAAGATTTTTATGAGGCTTGAAGAGATGCCCATTGATTATTTTTCATTTTCTGCAGATTTGATTCATGGCCCAAGTGGTGTGGGTGGTCTTTTTACAAAAAAGAGAGTGAAAGAGTTTGATTTTTCGAAAGTTTCAAATTTGGCAGGTCTTATTGGGATGGGAGTTGCTGCAGGAGAGGTGCTTGATTTTATGTGCGGAATGAATACAGAGACAGCCTATCTTCGCTCATTTTTAGAAGATGGTCTTGCTAAATTAATAGGAGAGATCTGTTTTTTTGGAAAAAGTGGAAAAAGACTTCCTAATGTTACTGCATTTGCAGTCCCTGGAATTCATGCAGAGTATCTAACCTTTCTTTTGGAGAGAAAACATCTAATTATCTCTTATGGAGGAGGAAGAGTCCAAAAATTTGCGCATATTTTACAGGAGATGAAAATAGAAAAAGAGCTTGCGCTTTGCGGAGTTAGTCTCTCTCTTTCAATGGATACCTCTGAGGGTGAAATAAAAAAAACAATAGCTGTTATTGCCGAGACAGTGAATGAGGCAAGAGAGGTGATGCTTGATTAGTCAATTTCCGTGGGCGATCTACAGTGCAAAATTAATCAAAGCGATTGAAAAACCCCTTCACGCAGGAACTATTAAAGATGAAAAAGAGGGTTATAGACTCTGTATTGGAGAGGAAAAGGGACAAATAAGGGTCTCTCTTTTAGTAAGAAAAGAGGACGGGGTGATTCATGACGCTAAATTTAAAGCTTTTGGAGAGACTGTTCTGATCGGCGCTTTAGAAATTATTTGTGAGCTTATGCTCCAAAAAAATTATGCTCAAGCAAAGCGGATGGGAGCTGAGCTCATCGAAAAAAGTGTAGAAGAGAGGCATTTAAAAAAAGGGTTTCCTGAAGGGTATGCATCGCTGATTAATTTGGCCTTAGATGTAGTAGATTTAGCTCTAAGTCAATGTGAGGGGCTTCCTATGCCAGAAGAGTTTTTAGTAACTCCCCTAGATCTTAGTGATTTAAAAAAAGGTGAGTACCCTAATTGGGATACACTTACTCATGAAGAGAGAATCGGGATCATCCAGGAGGTCTTAGCGCATGAGGTTGTGCCATATGTCCAGTTGGATGATGGGGGCGTTGTTATTAAAGAGCTGAAAAATAATCTTACTCTGATTATTAAATATGAAGGAAACTGTACCTCGTGTATTTCTGCAACTGGCTCAACTCTTAGCGCTATTCAACAAATCTTGAGAATAAGGGTACACCCCCAAATAGAAGTCATCCCTGAATTGTAAATACCAAATAAGAAGCAGCAGTTCCTAAAAAAGATCCTGTAAGCCCGGATAAAGACGAGGTTTTAAGTATAGATAGAACTAGATGGGTGAACTCATCTTGGTGATCAAAATTAGATGTTGTTATTTCATAACAAGCTCCCGCGAAAAGTCCCGCAAAAAAGCCATAAAAACATCCTTTGCTTAGGATTTCAATTTTGTAGATGGCTCTAGCTAAAGGTGCGATTGTATGAACATCAGAAAAAATTTGGCGCTTAGATGGAGAAATGGGTAACATGAGTCCTTTTTTAGATGTTAAGCTGCTTTTGCATCTGAAGCGTTTTTAGCAGCTGTAGTTTCATTAAATATTTGTTTAATTGGTTCAAGCCCTTTCGTGAGAGTGATAGCACAAGTTTTGCGATTTTTTGCAAGAATACCGATTTTGGTGTGAGTTTTAAAACCTCACGAGCTATCCAGTAAGGAATTAGAAAAACAACACCTGTTGTGTTAGGCCCTATTTTAGGAATACTTTCTGCTTTATAGCAAAAAGTATTTGATCGATTAAGTTCTCCGCCTTTAAGCATTCACTCTCCTAAGAAGCTCTCCTAAAAGAGTTCTTCTAGTTTTATAAAGTCGATTTTTTAAATTTTTTTGATATGAAGAACATGCAAAACATATTTTAAATCGAAAAATTTGAAAACTATTTTAAAGAAGTTATCAATAAAAGGCACTAAATTAGTGCCTTTTTAACTGCAGTGATAAAACGAAGTTATAACTGATTAAGGGATTTCAACAATGAAACAAATTCAAAAAAAGCTAGGACGTTTATTTGAGAGATCATCGCTGATTGATTCAGTTGAGCTTGGTTTTTTGATCGTGGTTGTTGAAGAGGGTTTATATAGATAACTATCTACAACTGATTGTGGGATTGTAACAGGTAATATAATTTCACGTTCTTCAAAAGATCGAGAAACATAAGCAGATGGGTTTATAAGAGTTTGTGAATGCGACAATTTATGCATAATCTCTCAATAATTATATCAGCAATACAATAACTATAATATAAATAAAGTAATTATGAAAATAAAAAAATATTTTTGACTAATATGAAAGTAAAGTTTGCTATTTAGGGTCTGCTCAAAACAAATAAATTTTTGTAGAGAGGGATTGGATGCTAAAATAGAGAAGAATTAGGTCAATTTTTAGTGTGTTTTAAGCCAATGGATAACTTTTTGAAGAAAAGTCTTGGATTTAACTTTTTTTTTGATCTTCTTTCTTTTTTTAGCGGGAGGAGGAGGGTTTTTTAACTTATTCGATGATTTCAATAGAATTATCCGATAAAAAAGTCTGTTTTTGATTTGCTGTTAAAATAAGTCTACCATCAGTGTGAAGACCCTCTATTTTTCCTTGGTGAGGCCCTGCTTTTGCAAGTTTTCCTTTAAAAGCAAGTTTTGCTGCAAAGGCAGAAAAAAAGGGAGTAAAACCATCTTTTTGAAAGAGGGTAAGATCGGTAAAAAACTGTGTTGCTAGATCGTGTTTTAATGTTTTCAATGAAACAGAGTGTCTTAGTTCTTCTAAAAGAGAGGTTGCTGGAATATCAATTGTATCTAGGTCTTTTTTCTCCATATTAACATTTAAACCGATGCTGACGATTGCACTTGTCTCTTTAATTTCACCCATCACGCCGCCAATTTTTTTATGAGAGACTAAAATGTCATTTGGCCATTTAAAACATGGTTCTAGCGCCCATTTTTCAAGAACTTTTATCGCAGAGTAACAGAGAAGTTGGGCCAAGTTTGGGTGGTTTTTTTCAGGTAATGGGAAAACAAATGAGGCGAGCAAATTTTCTCCATTTGAGCGCCAAGGGTCAGATTTTCTGCCAATACCAGTTGTTTGATGCCCTGCTGTAATAAAAACAAAACTCCCCCTATATGTGCTTTCATGAGAAATAGCATACAGATGAGTTGAATCAATTGTAGGAAAATGAATTTCTTTAAACATAGATTCGTATATTATCAAAAAAGGAATTTATGTGGGACCCTAGATATTTAAAACGAATTGATTTTCGGACCTTGCCGATCATTTTAATCTTAATGACAATATCCATACTTGTCATTATTTCAACAACTTCTGTTGTTCACGGGGTGCAAGATGAGATTATTTTTTCACCCCTTGTAAAAAATCAATTAAGAGCGTTTGGACTTGGGCTATTTGTCTATTTATTTCTGATTTGTTTTGATTACAGAATGCTTCGTGAGTGGACATGGTTTTTTTACCTAGGCATAGTCATCATGCTTATAGGGCTTTATTTTGTTCCCGCTATCCACAATGTAAGAAGATGGTACAGATTCCCTTTTTTACCATTTGATATCCAGCCTTCTGAGTATGCAAAACTTGTTGTTGTTCTTACCTTAAGCTGGTTTTTGGAAAAAAAGATGCAGGTTGCAAAACAGGTCAAAACGTTTCTTCAGGCCTCATTTATTGTTTTCATTCCGTTTGTTTTGATTCTAAAACAACCCGACCTAGGAACGGCTCTTATTCTAGGGCCGATTGCTTTAGTTATATTTTATTTTGGAGGAGTGAAAAAAAGCATTATCAAATCACTTGTCATAGTGGGATCGATTTTATTTGGGTTTATTTTACTGGTATTTCTAGGGGTTTTGTCACACGAAGAGATGCGCCCATTTTTTACTAAATTCATGAAAGAGTATCAATATGAAAGGCTCAATCCAGATACCTACCACCAAAAGGCTGGTCAGACGGCAATTGCGCTTGGAAAGTTTTTTGGAAGTGGTTTTTGCAAAAGTGAATTTACAGGGTATAATTGGCTTCCCTACGGCTACACAGACTCTGTTTTCCCAGCTTTCACTGAAGAATTTGGCTTAGTTGGGGCTTTTTTTTTGCTTGGTCTTTTTTTCTCGCTAATCTATTTTAGCTTTCAGGTCGCTGAGGTTGCAAGGGACCATTTTGGAAAGCTTTTAGCCTCTGGAATTGCAGTCTACCTCGCGATGCATGTGATTATTAATATCGGCATGATGTGTGGATTTTTGCCTATCACGGGCGTCCCTTTGGTCTTAATCTCGTATGGGGGCTCTTCCGTTTTATCGACAATGATAGCTCTAGGGTTGTTGCAAAGCATTTATGCTAGGCGATTTGCGTTTTAAGAAGGGAAGTAAAATATTTCATGTAAGGAGCTTTTCAATTTGAAAAATAGGCTTTACAGAGCAAGGTGAGGCCTGGATGCCTCGCGGTAAGATGAGTTTAATAGCTACGTCTTAATTTTTATCCCATCTCTTTTATCAAATCGACCTTCAGCCTGTTGATATTACTTAAAACTATCATATTAAGTGGCTTGCAATTTACAGAATAAAGGTTTCTTTAAATTTTAAATAATTAATTATATATTTATAATTATTTTTTTGATATAATTATATATTATAATGTAAACAAGAGCGGTAATAATGTTAGGTCTTAGGTACATGACGCCAACTTTGGCTCTTTCTAGGCCTTTATATGACTCTGATCAAAGGGCTCTGGAGGCAAGTCCTCAAATAGGCTCTAGCGATTCTATCCGAAGAAGAACAGCCTCTATTTTTGAGAGCCGTATTTTAAATGATTCGGAAGAGGCGACTACCCCGCAAGTAGATACAACTCGCTACACTTCAGCAGATGCTACCTCTCTTGCACCAAGAAAAGATGAACTCAAAAAAATTCAGGAAGATTTTCAACAAATTTTAGAATCTGCTAACAAGAAAATAGAAGAGGCTCAAGGCGGCTCTATAGCTATTAAGAAAATTAAAAATAGATACAATCTAATGGTGTACGAAATCATTTCAAAAGTTTTGAGTTATGACTTGCTAAGTCCAAATGAAAAAATAAAAATTCCTGCTTTTGTTAATGGGAAATTTGTTGCACATAATTTTGAACCAATCTATATCAATTTAGTGGATGGAAATGGTGCATATGTTTTTATTCCAGAGGCTAGGCAAGAAAAAGATATTGCACCTATTCTCTCCTTTCGCGGAACTGTTGCAAACCATGCGTTTGGCACAGTAAGAGCAGATCTTGGGATAAAGGCAGTTTCATCTAACTTTTTATCAACTGATATTGTGCCTATGATTGATGTGGGGCGAATTGTTGTTGAAAAA
Source organism: Chlamydiota bacterium (assembly GCA_016866545.1). Taxonomy (GTDB): domain Bacteria; phylum Chlamydiota; class Chlamydiia; order Chlamydiales; family 2-12-FULL-49-11; genus VGMD01. Next base: position 59,909 of record VGMD01000003.1, read on the forward strand.
GAAGGTAAGCTTATCGAAGATGTTTTAAAAGAAGTCCACAAAGAGCATGGAAAGCTCATTTTAATGGGACATAGCTTGGGTGGAAAGCTAGCTAGTAGTTTTGCTATTGATAAGGAAAATTACAAATATGTGAAAAAGCTCTATACATTTCATGCTCCAGGCCTTTCAAAAAGCGAATTAGCCAAGTATGAATCTTTAGGGGGAGAGGAAAAATTCTCTGCGACTTCTTGTACTGTAAAAGGAGATTTAGCTGGAAACACAATCGGTGGCAAGAGATTTTTTGGAAAAAAATATGTTATAGACCCAAAAAAATTACCCCTTTCGCTGATCGAAAAGCATACACGTTGTGTTATTTCCAATAATGAGTCGGAAGAGACACGTTTAGAAGCTGATTATAGAGCAATGACCACGCAAAGAAAAATAAAGCGGGTTTTAAAATTTACTCTTATCTTTCCGATAGTTTTTGCAATCACAATGAGGCTAGGCTATATTTTATTAGCTTTAACTGTAGAGGCCGCATACGCTTGTAATTTTAAAAATCGCTTTAAAAAGAGCAATGAAAGTAATAAGAGCTATTTTTATGCTGCCTGTTTTTCGCAAATTACAAGAGGAAATAAAATCTCTCTGTTAGAAGGATTGAAATCAAGCGCAAACCTTTATTATCGAAATCGTGTCCAGCCAGCTAAAGCAGCCTAATCAATTGGGGTCAGGCCTCACATTACAAAAAATTGGGGTCAGGCCTCACATTACAAAAAATTGGGGTCAGGCCTCACATTTGAAATTGGGGTCAGGCCTCACATTTGTAATGTGAGGCCTGACCCCAATTGTTGGAAAGATTTTGATTTGCCTTCCTCTTAAATATTTTGTATAGTGAAAAAATGAGAAGTTGTTTTCTGTTTTTTCTTCTTTTTTTGTCAGCTTGTAGTTTTAAATCAGCAACTGTTATGACGAGTGAAAATTTTCATAAGACTCATGTCGGAATGTCTGAAGAGGCTTTTTTAAAGATCTATGGGGAGCCTTTAAATGTTTACCATAAAGATAACGGCGAAGTTGTTTACGAATATGTTGAACGCTTTCAAATGGGCATGTCTGAAAGATACGTTGAAGCCAGAAAGTATTATTTTACGATCAAAAATAAGAAAGTCATTCATAAGCAAATGGTGATTAGTAACCAGCCTGGTTATGACTTTATGAACGATTTGCCTGGTGGATAAAAAAAAAGAGGGCGCAACTTAAAAGCTACGCCCATGAAAAGTAAAACTTAAGCAGAAATTGTGATGTTAACAGCTGAAGGGATTGTGTAGCTTTTTAGCTTGTCAATTGTGCTAGCTGTTGGATCTTGAATTTCCAAAAGTCTTTTATGTGTACGCATTTCAAACTGCTCACGAGACTTTTTGTTAACGTGAGGTGATCTGAGTACTGTGAATCTTTCGATTCTTGTCGGTAGAGGGATTGCAACAACTCTTGCACCAGTTCTTTGTGCTGTCTCTACAATTTCTTTTGTAACTCTATCAACAACTCGGTAATCATATCCTTTTAACCGAATGCGGATCTTTTGTTTTTTTGCAGCTGTCATAAAATTTAAGTAGCTCCTTACGGCTTTAAGATTTTTTCATAATTGCTTCTTGGATGTTTTTAGGTACTTGCTCAAAGTGGCTTGGTTCCATTGTAAAGCTAGCTCTTCCTGAAGAGATAGATCTTACATCGGTTGAATACCCAAACATTTCTGCAAGAGGCACTTCAGAATCAATTTCTGTAACTGGTCCTTTGGTGTTTTGACCTTGGACACGTCCTCTTCTTCTATTTAAGTCGCCGATCACATCTCCTAGAACAGAATCAGGGGTGCTTACGCACACTTTCATGATAGGCTCTAGAATAATAGCATTAGCCTTACGTGCAGCTTCTTTTACGGCCATTGAGGCACAAATTTTGAAGGCCATTTCGTTAGAGTCAACATCATGGTATGATCCAAAAGTGATCGCAACTTTTACGTCTACTAATGGGTACCCTGCAACAACTCCTGTCGCAAGACCTTCGTTAATTCCCTTAATACAAGCAGGAATGTACTCTTTTGGAATGACCCCACCAACGATTTTGCTGACAACTTCATTCCCTTTTCCAGGTTCGTTTGGTTCAATTTCAAGACAAACGTGAGCATACTGACCACGACCACCTGACTGCTTAACATATTTTGTCTCTGTTTCAGACGGCTTAGTAATAGTCTCTCTGTATGAAACTTCAGGAGCACCTACATTCGCTTCAACTTTAAATTCACGAACCATTCGGTCTCTTAAAATTTCTAGGTGAAGCTCACCCATACCTGCAATAATTGTTTGTCCTGTCTCTTCATTACTTGTTACTCTAAATGTCGGATCTTCTTCTGATAGAGAAGAGAGCGCTTGAGAGAGCTTCTCACGATCAGCTTTAGATTTAGGCTCAATCGCCATTGAGATAACAGGCTCTGGGAAGTGCATCTTCTCTAGAACTAGGCTATCATCTTCAAGACAGAGAGTATCTCCTGTTGTAGAGTTTTTAAGACCAATTACACCAAGAATGTCACCAGTATAGAACTCATCTCTGTCAGTTCTTTGGTTCGCATGCATCTCTAACAGTCTTGAAGGTCTCTCTTTCTTATCTTTTGTCGAATTTAAAAGAGCAACACCTTTTGTCATTGTTCCAGAGTAAATTCTAACGAATGTCAATCTTCCAACGAACGGATCTGTCATTACTTTGAAAACAAGAGCTGCTAACTTTTCATTATCTTTTGGCTCAAGTTGCATCATGTCATCGCTATCCATTACGTGGGCATTGATGATGCCACGATCAATAGGAGATGGCATCCATCTAACAACTGCATCAAGAAGGGGTTGTAGACCTTTGTTTTTGAAAGCAGTTCCACAAAGTACTGGGAATATTCTATTGTTACAAACGCCTTTTCGTATTTCTGCGTGGATTTCATCTTCTGTAAGAGTCTCTGGTGCATCTAATACTTTCATAACAAATGCTTCATCAGCAATGTCTAGAGAGGCAAGCTCTTCTAAAAGGTGAGCTCTCATCTCTTTGCAAGTATCTGCTAAGTCAGCAGGAATTTCTTCAACTTTGTAAGCAGCTCCCATAGTCTCTGTTTCAAAAATAATAGCTTTCATTGAAACAAGATCAACCATTCCCTTGAATTCGCCTTCCGATCCAATTGGACACTGAGCAGCAACCGCATTGGCTCCAAGTCTCTCTTTCATCGTTCTGATGCACATTCTAAAGTCGGCTCCGACTCTATCCATTTTGTTGATGAAAGCAATTCTTGGAACTTTATATCTTTCCGCCTGACGCCATACAGTTTCAGACTGTGGTTGAACTCCGTCTACAGCACTAAATACAGCAACCGCACCATCTAGAACACGAAGAGAGCGTTCAACTTCAATAGTAAAGTCAACGTGTCCCGGAGTGTCGATGATGTTGATTTTGCAATCTGACCAATAAACAGTTGTGCAAGCTGAGGTAATTGTAATACCACGCTCACGCTCTTGTTCCATCCAGTCCATCGTAGCAGCACCTTCGTGTACTTCGCCGATTTTATGAACGCGGCCTGCATAAAAGAGGATACGCTCAGTAACAGTAGTCTTTCCCGCATCGATATGCGCCATAATTCCTATGTTACGCACGTTCGATAATTTATCTTTATCCGATCTTGGCATGAGATATCCCTCTTAGCTTCTTAATTTGTTTTCTTACCATTTATAATGTGCAAACGCTTTATTAGCTTCAGCCATACGGTGAACGTCATCGCGCTTTTTAATTGTCGAACCTTGACAGTTGAAGCAATCATGAAGCTCTTGTGCAAGGGCATCAACCATGTTACGTCCTGGCTTTGCTTTTGCATACGCAATGATCCACTTCATAGCAAGTGAACGCTTCCTTGAAGCTGGGATTTCAACAGGAACTTGGTAAGTAGCACCACCAATTCTTCTTGACTTTACCTCTACTTGAGGCTTTGCGTTTTCCAAGGCTCTTTCAAATGCCTCGATGTGATCTTCAGCTGCAATTTTCGAAGCAAATTTTTCAATTGCATCATAAACAATACGACGTGCAACCGCTTTTTTACCGTCTTGCATCACTTTTGTAATAAATTTTGCAACTTCAATGTTGCCATATTTGGCATCAGGTGCAACTTTTCTTTCTGTAGCTCTGTGTCTTCTTGACATAACAAACCTTATTTCACTGTTTCTTTATTTAGGCTTTTTAGCGCCGTATTTTGATCGGCCTTGTTTACGATCTTTTACAGCAGCGCAATCTAAAGCGCCCCTAACTACGTGATAACGTACCCCGGGTAAATCTTTTACCCTGCCGCCACGTACTAAAACGATGCTGTGTTCTTGTAAGTTGTGGCCTTCTCCGCCGATGTAAGCTGTAATTTCAGTTCCGTTAGAAAGGCGAACACGCGTCACTTTTCTTAAAGCTGAGTTAGGCTTTTTTGGAGTTTGGGTCTTTACCTGTAAACAGACGCCACGTTTTTGAGCGCATTTTTTTAAGGCGCCAGATTTCGACTTAGCCTTAACAGGTTGTCTCGATTTATGAATGAGTTGATTGATCGTTGGCATTATGCCTTCTCCTGCAGAAGTTTCTAAAAAAGTAGAAGGGAATATAACTGATCTCGGTATTATTTGCAAAAAATATCTGGCTGCAAAAAAAAATTTTACGCTTTTTTCAGAAAAGCGGCTGTGATAGAGTGCAAAAAAATGAGAGTTAGCTTGAAAAAGGTGTTTTTTAGTTTTGTGATGTTGCCTCTGTTAATAGGGGGGGTCTATTGCGATAAAAATAAAATTTTTACAACAGTAGATGCTAAAGAATTTTGTGGTGTGGGGAGTTTTTTTAAAAAAAGTATTAAAAACTTTTTTATTCCAAGTCTTGACTCAGATAATCCCGCTGAGACTTTAGGTCTTGTAAAAGTCGGAGGCAGGAAAAGATTTTTAGAAACTCTCCATTCCACTGTTTTCAAAGAGCCGTTAAAAATAGACTATGAGCTTTTTGGAGACGGAGTTATAGGGACAATTGAACTCTGTTCAGTTTATAAAGAGGGAAGATCGTTAGATATTTCAAAAGAGTTAAGGCAAGCTTTTTATGAGTTAAAGGCTGTGGCACCTTTAAGCGGGCTTATTTTAGACATGAGAGAAAATAGAGATAGTCCTGTTAGTAGTTGCTCTGAACTTGTAAATTTTTTTCTCCAAAAAGAGGCTCTTGTTACCTCTTTATATAGAGGGCCCTTTCTTGTGCTCCTTTCAAAAACTTCAGGCCCCTTTGCCCGTATGGTTGCCAGCATGCTTCAACAGGAGGGGGTTGCCTTAGTTGTAGGCGATTTTGATGAGGAATTATCTCCCGATCTTATCGTTCCAACTCAGTATGCATGTTTAGATTTGCAAGAAAAGTGGGCGCCTTATTTAATAAACAGTTTAAAAGAGAGATCTAAAAAAATAGAGGCAGAAGAGTTAAAAAAAATAGTTTTTCCTAACTTCAGGGTTTGCAGGCTAAACTTTAAAAAAATGGTGCCAACTCTTTCTAAAAATAGTGATCTTCGAAAAAAAAATGATCAAAATCTCTATCTTTTTTGTAAAAATTTAGAAGATCCTTCAATTGAAATCGGGGACAAAGCCTCACAATGTGGGGTTGAAGATTTGCAAAAAAAAGAGGCTATCAATATTATTAAAGATATGATTTTTTTATCTTTTGATGCTGGTTTTTAACTTAAGAAAAATTTTTTATGAAAAAATTGGTTTACTTACTCTTTGCTTCTACACTTTTATTTGCAGAGGATAGAGACGACTCGTTTGAAATAATTCCCTATGGGCAAATTTTTTTTCTTAAGCCAGGCTCTGGGGTCTCTTATAGATATCAAAAGAGAAACATAGGTGTGCAAGGAGATGTGAGCGGGGCGTTTGGGCTAGAAAAGTCTTTTATAGGAGTTTCTGCGTCATCAATTTATTACCCGTTTGCAAAACAGGCGGGAAAATGGGTTAAGGGGGGATGGAATCTCACTTTAGGGCTTGGTGCATTTACAGGAATTAAACCAGGGCTTTTGTTTAAGGAGAAAAAAAATCCAGTTGATGCAATTGTCCCTTATTTACCTATTTCAGTTGGATACCAAGGACGGCATCTTTTTTTTGATATAGGAGGCGCATTAGTGCCTGTTTCTATCGATGGAAAAGATCTTGGATATGATGCTGTTGCCCCTGTGCCAACTGCGAAAATAGGGTTTCATTTCTAAGAAATTAAATTTGTCAAGTAATCTGATTGCAAAAAATAAAAGAACAGTTTAGAATTGTCCTCAATCATTTTCTAATAAGGCCAGGTAGCTCAGTCGGTAGAGCAGAGGACTGAAAATCCTTGTGTCGCTGGTTCGATTCCAGTCTTGGCCACACGAACCGAAGATATTATCAATTGATAGTGTCTTCGGTTTTTTGTTGTCTAAATTCTTTTGATTTTGTTCAGCCGCCTTTATTATAAGCTAATTTGATCTGTGTGTAATAAACAATTAATTATTGACATAAAAAACACGAGAAGCTATCATATAGTGCATGAAAACATACGATATGAACAATCAGGTTCTTTTAGGTCATGGGCAGGTTGCTGATTCTTGCTTGATGAGCTCTTTTGTTTCACAAAGTTTCGTAGCTATTCTACCTATTTCACTGATTCGCCAGTAGGCGAATCACATCATAATTTATTTTACATTTTTTTGTTTTGAAAGCCGAGATAAGGCAGTGTTAACTTTCAAATGAATTTGTTAACAGTGCTAAAGTATCTCAGTTTAGAATTTTCATTTTTAACAAGATTTTAAGGAGTTATTTTATGACATCATCAAATTCGCCCGTATCAGAAGGGGTTTGGCCAAAATTGGCGCCGTATGTGGTGCCGCCAGTTGCAGCATCTTTTGCAATCGTCCCAGCCTTTTATGATATGGTTGCTAAAAGTGCTATGCAAAAGGGGATGCCGGCGCCGAAAATGAGCGCTGCAACTCTTTTTCAAGGAGTAAAAGGAGGAGTTGGAGCAGCTCCCACGGTTGGCGCTATTGTTGGAGGGCAAATGGTTTTGCAAGACCTAGTAGAAAAAGTGTTTGCAAAAACTTTTCCAACGCTTTCAGCTGACGATGCAAGTGGAGGGAAAGCTCTCTTAATGCTAGGAAGTTCTGCAGTTGTAGGAGCACTTTCTTCGCCCTTTTTAGCGGTATATAATGGGAAAACTATGACACCTCCATGGAGTGTTAAAGAGTCGCTATCTAGGTTTTCTTTAAAACAGGCTTCTGCAATCACTTTGCAAGAGACAGGCTTTGTGGCAGGTCTTGCAGCGGCTGATTTAGTCTCTTCTGAGATGAAAGAAAAGCTTGGCGATAGCAAAGCTGTCGAGTATTTTGCATCAGGTGTTGCTGGCGCTCTTGGTAGTCTTGCGGGGCATGCTGGTAATACCGCTTTGACTCGCTGGCAAAGTGGGATGACAGTAGATAGTGTAAAACAGTTAAGCTTTGGCTCTTTACGAAAGGCTCGAGGCAATGCTGTTTTTGCTGTCGTCTATAAACTTGGAAGAGAGGTCTTCGAAACTTTAGAGTAAGAAATAGCTTTTCCTAATTTGCGCAATCCATGAGTAAATAGTGGGTTGCGCTTTTTTGAAAAAATTGAATTTTTCTAAGTGTGAGCGATCTTTTTTTGCAACTTTTCAAGAAAGACATTGTATGGTAGATTTGGCTGCTTTTAATAGGATTGATTAAAATCGATGAACAGGATGTGGTAGATGAATTGTTGCTTTAGAAGAACTTCTCTGCAAGAAAGCGCTCTCTTGAGACCGAATGTCCTTCTTCATGAAGGGAATTTTCAGGTAAAAGTTGATTTGCAGCCAATAGGTGGGTACAGAGGCCCAGTTGGAGCATTGACTCTATCTCATAGATTAGGGACTAGTTTTACAAAATGGACTCTTGAGGATATTGAAATTTTAAGCTCTTTAGTGAACAAAGTGTTGCGCGTTATTGCAAATAGAGCAATCCCGAATGTTCTTATTTATGGGAAACAAGATGAAGAAAGTTTTGCATTTCATATAGTTCCTTATCCAAAGTGTAATCTATGGGAAAAAATTAAAGGTGCTATTGATTTTGTTTTTGGTGCTAACAGATTAAAAAATAGTGAATTGATAAAAATTGAACGGTTCTATCAACCTCTTGTTGTAAAAGAATGCCAAATGCCAACTCTTGTTGAAAGAAGAGCTCGAAGCGATGTCTTTTGTAGAGACGAAGTAATTTTTAAACAGCGCGTAGCACAGCAAGTTTTTCCTCAAGGTAGGGTGTACGATATTTTGTATGATATTAGTCCTAAAGGTGTTGCAAAAACAGATCCCCATTTATTGATTGTTCCTCAAAAAGAGGATGGGCATGTGGATGGCTCTTTTGTTCCGAATACTGTGCGCCAAGAGATGTTTAGGATCGCACAAAAAGTAATGCAGGCTTTTTTAGCTAGAGGTTGCAAATCACTTTTCTATGTAGAAAGAAATGGGGAGAAATTACAAGGCGTGCACCATAAGCATGTGCATGCTATGGGAGTTTACAAGATGCCGGCAACGTTTTTGCAGAAATGTTTGCAGTTACTCCGTCTTTTTTTCGCCCCCCGATTAGATGGGAAAGAATTAGAGATGTGTAAAAAAATGAATCAATCCATATTTACAACGCAAATAATGTAGGAGGTGTATGCGCTATTTTATAGGTCTATTGTTTTTTATCCAAAGCGTTTATCTATCTAGTATAGAGTATGTCTATTTATGTGATTACGAGGTAGGAATTGAAGATCTTTTTTCAAAAACGGAAGTACCTGATTTTCATGCAGCTTCGATGTGGGATAAAATTAAATACCTCTTAAATCGACAGGGTGATGATATTTATGGAATGAAGTTGCATAGAGCTATGCAATTAGAAAAAAATGAAAACAGAAAGTTTATTATTTCAAATGCCCCCTATTATTTACCTGAAGAGTTTTTAGAAAAATCTTTGAAAGAAAACCTAATAACTATTATTTGGGAGCCGCCTTCAGTTATTCTAAAGCAACATACCGATGCCTACTATTCCTATTTTTCAAAAGTATTTACCTGGGATGACAGTAGAGTGAATGGAGATAAGTTTATTAAATTCCGCTATCCTGTAATGATGCCGATGATTTCAGAATTAGTTCCTTTTAGTGAAAAGAAATTGTGTACGCTAATTGCTGCGAATAAAAATTCGACATACAAGGGTGAGATTTATTCGGAGAGAAGAAGAGCTATTGCCTATTTTAATCACTTCCCTGAGGAATTTGATTTATATGGCCATGGTTGGAATCAAAGAGAGTTTTCCGTATATAAGGGCTCAATAGGTGACAAAATAGATACATTAAAAAAATATAAGTTTTCTATTTGTTATGAAAATACGGTTGGAATGCAGGGGTATATAACCGAAAAGATTTTTGATTGTTTTCAAGCAGGTGTAGTGCCTGTTTATTTAGGCTCTTCGAATATTGAAAATGAGGTGTTTGCAAACTGCTTTATCGACAAAAGAAAATTCAATACTTACGAAGAATTGCATAGCTTTTTGCAAGCGATTAGTGAAGAGGAGTATAATCTTTATATAGAAAATATCCGCGTCTATTTAACATCCTCTCAAGCAAAGCTTTATACAGAAAACGCGTTCGTTTTGGATATTGTAAATGGATTAACTGGACAAGAGTTAACCTTTTCCGATCTTTAGTTATTAGACACCATCTAAGTAGCTGTACTAAAACCACTAGGACATTTGTAACAGTGCCATAGTCAGTAAACTTCTAATTCTGTGGTTGAAATTTACATCATAATATAATTTTTGTTATATTTATTTTAATAATTAATTAAATAAAAAAGAAATAAAAATTATGAATTTAAAACTAGGTTCAACTGCTCCGCCATTAGTTTATACTTACGCGACTTACGATAGTACTTGGAAGCCTAATCCATCTGCTCCGGTTTCTCAGCCAACAAGTATAACAGCTTATCCGGGAAGTACATGGGTTAGTTTATCATGGGCGCCACCAGGCGGAGGACTGAATCGGTCAAACTATGAGTGTGGGTATGTTGTTTGTAGATCAGCTATAAGTGCACCTCAATCATTAGCAGATGTAGGAGCTCAGATTGTTTATGTTGGAACAAATACCTATTTTGGGGATATGCCGCTTGCTAAAAATACAGCTGAATTAAGAACAGCAGATATGGGGCTTTTGCCAAATACAACTTACTATTATAGTGTTTTTACTGTGACAGCAATAGACCCTGTTACAAATCTTGGATATACTTCAGAGCCACTCTCAATTGAGGTAACAACAACAGGCGAGGTAGTTGCAGATCCTTCAACAAACCCTACTAACAATTATATTCCTAATTTAGTTGCAAACAGCACGTTTGCAAATGCTACAAACCTAACAATTCCTGGATGGGAGGTAAGTGGGGCTAATAGTTTGACTTCCTTATTTAGTGTTACTTCATCAGGTGGTGGGGATGCAGTGACAGAGCTTGCGGGTGAAAATATCAACGGATTTTTAAGTGTTACACTACCTCCTAGTGGCAGCAATCCTGTGGTTTTATCGCAAGTAATTAATCCAAAAGGGGAGGGACTCGTCCCAGGAAAACTTTATTCATTGTCTGTCTGGATTCGAACAAATAACCCTCTGACTACTGCAGATATAATTAAAGGGGGAGACACAACCTATTTCCCAACCATCGGGATTTTTGGAGGGTCTCCAGATGTGCAAATACTTGCTTTTCAGGAAGATCAGTCGATTGCGAATGAGGATCCTTTGGGGACATATAATCAACCAGGCAGGCCATGTGCATTTAGTGATTCGACTACATGCCAAAGAACATTGAATATAGGTGGTTCTAGTAATCCTATGACTGCGGCTTATGCGTACGGGAATCCAGCTTGGATAAATATTTGGCAAAGGATAACAGTATCGTTTGTAATTGGTTCGCCCCTTCCAAGTACTGTCTTGAATGCATATAATGGGGGTGATCCTGTTCAAACTCCTATGGCTAAGGTTGCTAATTTTGACACAATTACCCTCCAATTTCAGTTCAAAAGTAATGAAAAAGATAATCCTGTTGCAGGTATTATTGATTTGGCAAATCCTGTGATTGTGGAAGGCTTAATTCCTTTTACAGATCCATTTTGGAAAATACCAGCCATGCCAAATCCAAATCTTGTATATAACCCAATTTTCGACGGTTTGTACACACCTACAGCAGGCAGTGTTGCCCCTTTTTGGGAATTTGATTCATCGGTTAATCCAGCTCCAAATGTGTGTGAGGGATCAACTATTTGCTTTTATGATCCGAAAGATAAAAGATATAATAACCAATCCCCCCCAAAATTTTGTAACCTATTTACACCAAATTCTGCTATTGATTCGTATATCGCGCTCACTGCATGTAGTCAGCCTACATCTGTCACACAAGGTAATATTTTTGGATCGACTCCCTCTATGTTTAGCTCGTTTACACTAGCGCCGACTACTTATACAATGACATTTTCCTACGCAGTTCAAAATAGTGTTACGGCAAATGATCTTAATCTTACACTCAATATTTTAGATATCTCCAAAGGGGCAGAAGTTTCACTCACCGTAGATGGACTCACTATAGATGGGGCATTTCACTCTAAATCAATCACATTTGAGTGCCCTTCAAGACTAAATCCTCAAATTCAATTCTCTTTAAATGTGCCATCAGGAGCTGTAGCATCTTCTGTAACAGTAGCTATTTCGCATATTGTTTTATCCCCAAGCAAGGATCCAAATCTAGTGGAGACTTATGGAATACAAAGTCCTTATCCTGTTTTATCTGCAGTTCCCTACACAACTTTTGCTGAAAAAGATAAACATGCTATTGTGTGGAAATTTCCTCCAAAAAGTTCAGATAGTGTAACAAAACAACTATTTAATGAAACAGCTTATAGGCTTGACGGAACGCAATTAGATTCATCACAGGGTATGACTCTTTTGAGTGCATATCACGAGCTCTGCGTCGATTTGCCTCCGGGTAAAAATATTAATAACAAAGGGATAAATGTTGCTGCCGGGGTTGATATTGTAACAGATACAGACAGTGATTTAAAAGCAATTTTAGGAGCTTCAACTGGAAATGTCTTAGCTATCACTAAAGCAAATAGTATAAATAACAATGGAACACCCTATTTTGCAAACGCGAGTGCATTTTTACAATCAAATGGGTATTACGGGTCTGGAAGATGGGATATGTGGGTAAAATTGGCAAGTATCACAACCTATGCAGGAAAGAGTTTTTCTGGTCCTGGTAGTGTATATAATCCTACAGGAACATCTATAGCTATGTGGATTTACCACGCATTAGACTTAAGTGTTGCGGGGGGTGCACCTTCTATGCTTTATGCGCAATCATTACTAAATTCAGAAATCGATATCGAAATTGGCGGGGCCTGCCCTGATTACTCTCAAAATTATGGGTATAACATAGCGAGATTGAATGGGTGGGGCGGACAATGGGGCTGCTCTTCAGATTGCACAAATAATTTTACAATGCACACGCAAATGCCAGCTACGACAAAATTCCCGAATGGAGTAAACATTGATGATGGGTATTATCATAAACTTTCAATAGTTTTCCATTCTGGAACTGATATTTTACCGACTTCTGCCGATCCAAACGGCATTTATCCAGGGACAAGACAGCCCGGATTTATTAAATGGTTTGTTGATGATGTAGAGTGGGGATGTGGTTGGACAGGCAATAGCTACGGCTATGATTACGTCCCTATGACGAATACAAGATTAGTTTTTGGGCCTGAGGCAACAGATTGGGCAGGTTCTTGTCTTTGCTATGATACGCCAGGAGTTTGCAATGGTTGCCACGATAACCCAGCTCCTATGCAACCAAGTGGGAGCACAATATGTAAACCACCAAGTGAGGCGAATTGTTTTTGCGGCACCTGTGCTAATCAATCTGATGTAACTCCTCATCAGAGTGCATATGATGCGTATGCGCCAAGTTATGCTAAAAATGGATATTGTCCTCCTTGTAATGACTGGAGTACAGCTACAATTAATATTGCAAAAATACAATTTACCCCCACATGCCTTGATTGTCCATTACCTACAAATCCAAACTATTACCCTGATGTAACCCTTCCTGCAAGGCCAGATCCAACAAAAGGCGCTACTTTGCCTCCATCAAACCGGAACAGAGCTCTGCCTGAGACAAAGCCTTATGAAGTCTTTCCGACAACTTAAAAAAGTGCTAATTATAGACATTAAACTGAAAAATTTCACTTTCGCGTTAATCTCATCTTCATCTTTTGATCCGCGCTCATTCCAATTGTGAACCACAAGCGGGGCTTCGCGCGCCGGCTAAGAAGCAGCTTCTAAAGCCTGATCAAGATCTGAAGCGATCTTTTAGCCAAAGTGAAATTTTTCAGTTTAATAACTATATAATTTTTGTTATATTTAGTTTAATAATTAATTAAATAAAAAAGAAATAAAATTATGGTTGCTAATATAAATAATTATGCATTCTATGGATCGAATTGGGGGAATCCTGATTCTTCTATTTTATCTGTAACTTCAGGTGGGGGTTATCCAGGTGCAACATGGGTCAGTTTGTATTGGGGAGAGCCTGTAGGAGGCCTTGTTGCAAATAATTATGCAGGATATGTAATTTGTAGGTCATCTGCAAATGCAGAGGCTCCTCCACAAACATTAAGTGATCCTGGTACAACGATTGTTTATGTGGGCATTAATAATTTTATAGGTGACCCTCCTTTATCAAAAAATACAGCGGGTTTATTAACTGCAGATGCAGGTCTTTTACCAAGTACTACTTATTGGTACAGTATTTTTGTTGTAACGCCTATTCCCGCTCAAGTTAATCAAACATGGCCGAACTATACTCCGGGAAAATATTCAAAACCGTATTCTTTTTCTGTGACAACCAATCCTCTGCCAAATCCGATTCCTAATCTTTTTTCCAATCCTACTTTCTCAAATGCTACATCAGCAGGAATTTCAAGCTGGACAATTGGATCACTTTCAGGAAATGCAACTCAGCCAACGCCAGGGATTCCAACAGGATTTGGATTGGCAAATGAGTCATATGCTGATCCAAATGATGTGATCAATAATGGCAATTTACCATTTGATAAAATAACTGATTATTTAAGTATTACCGTTGGACCTTCTACTTGCCCCGGCAATTGTAATGGGGCTGGAGAGTGTGTTATTCCAGGACAGCCACTTCCAACAGTTACAGAAAAGGACTGTTTTGATACAAATGGTGACGTTATAATAGGGCAGGCATGTTCTTGTCAGTCTGGAAAAGCTTCAGTAAATATGGTGCTCTATCAGACAATTACTTTGCCTGAATTTAAACCCGGGACACTCTATACATTTTCTATTTGGTATAGAACAAATAACCCAATTTCGATCGCTTCAGCCACAAATGGAAATAATCAATCGTATACACCCTCTATTACAATTTTTGGAAATGGCAATCCTTATGAGCCTGGAAATAATCAATTAGGATTTACACAGTTAGAGCAATCTCTTCAAAATGAAGGGAATGTAGCTGTTTGTTTGACGACAGATTCGGAAAATTGCCCAAGGAAACCATCTTATAGCGGACAAGGAAATAATTACGATTACTCAAATCTTACAAGTGTTTGGCAAAAAGCGGGAATGACATTTATTGTAGGGTCATCAGTGCAAAGCCCAATTAATAGCCCTTATAATTATACAGCTACATATCCTGGGGATCCTATTCAATCTCTTTATAAAGATGGAACTGCTGCAACAACACCTGAAACAATAAAGGCTGTAACGATTGTAATTTCAATTCCATCTAACCAAGCAGGTTGTCAAGGTGGAGTGATAGATTTAGCAAATGCTACACTTGTTGAAGGATTAATTCCTTACACCGATCCATTTTGGAATGGGAAACCTGGTGATAATCTTATCTTTAATCCAAATTTTTGGGGTGTGCAAACACTGACCCAAGGAACATCAGCTCCAGGTTGGGTAGTCCCTTCACCTACTGCTTTATTAGATTCTTCCCAGGTCTGCGCCCCAACATGCCAAGGAGGTTGTATTATTTGTCAAGGAGGTGCCATAGGAGAGACTTGTGCAAATACATGTACAGGCAGTTGTGATGCAAAAGGTAATTGTAGTACAGGAATTGGAAGTTGTACGGGTAATTGCAGCGGAAGTTGTCAGGTAGATCCTACAAAAACCTGTACGGGTGGGACGGGTACTTGTCAAAGCGAATGCGGTATGACAGGATCTCAGTGTTTGGATGGAAGTAGTGCTAGCTGTGGCACAGGGGGGTGTGCAGCTGATTGTATGTGGGCAGCTGGAAGTTGCCATCTATCAGGTGGAAATTGCTATACCAACAGCGATTGTACTGAGAGCGGAGATTATTGTAATAGTAAAGGGCCTCAATGTACAAATGATCCATCTGATGCCACTCTTTGTGCGGGAAGCGAATGTAAAGGAACTTGCCATCCTGTTTGTCAAGGGGATTCTAGTCAAACATGCTCAGATCCAAATGGTTCTTGTACAGGAACTTGCGCTAGTGCTGGCGGGATTTGTTCAGGGGGTAGGGGTACATGCTCTGGATCATCTGTCTGTTTTGATACGTCAGTTGCTCCTTATACAAATATCACTAATAATAAACAATTATGCACAGCTCCTTTTGAAAGCGGATATCCGACTTATCTAACTTTACAAGGATGTAGTTGTCAAATAATCAACTTGCAACAAGGAAATATTCTTGGGATTTCTGGTTTTTTTATGGGAGCAAGCATTCTTTTACCAGGTGTAGAGTACACACTGAGTTTTGATTATTATGTAATTGCAAATGATAGCGCACAAAATTCCCTAGACTTATACATGTACGACATGACGAAATCAAATGAAATTACTGACGCAGTTTCATTTTTATTTCCAATAGGCGCAAGCAGTGCTTGGGCAAATAGCAGCAACCTTGGATATTATGACATAAGCTTAAAAACTCAAAATACTGGGATTTATACTTTTACTTTAAAAGCTCCTGCAAATCCTAATTTACAATTTCAGATTTATCAGAAAAATTTATCAGTAGCTATTACAAATGTGACTCTTAAACAAAAAACGCCAACTGTGATGGAGGGATACGGGATGCAAAATCCAATTCCTGCAATTACATCGGTTTCTGCAACTACACAAAGTACACTTAGTGAGCAGGCTGTTTTATGGAGAGCGCCACAAACAGCTTCTACAAATGGGAGTGTTGGAGCCACACTATTTAATGAGACAGCGCAAACGTTAGGTGGAACAGAACTTGGATGGCCACATGGGCTTACGATATTAGGTGGGTTTCATACGGCAGGTTCGCTAGATAATGTCACTATAAATGCAGATTCAGATGGCAACACACAACTCCAAACACTTTTTGGAAATTCATCTTCTGAAAATTATGTTATGGCGCTTACAGTAAATAATAGCAGTCATGCTAAAAATCCGAATCAAAGTGCCTATTTGATGTCTAATGCCTATTACGGCGCTGGTCAGTGGGATATATGGCTTAGGTTAGAAGGTGTCTATGATGCAGCAAGCAATAAAATTATGAATGGGAGTGAGCCTGCCAATCCTACTGGATGTAGCTTTGCTTTTTGGATCTATCATGCAATTGATTACAGCGTATCAGGAGGGCCAAAGCTTTTATATGAGGCAAACCCTCTACGTAACACTGAAATTGATATAGAAATGAATGGGGCCTGTCCTGATGCAACAGATGCTTATGCAAATAATGTGGGTAGATTAAATGGGTGGGGAGGACAATGGGGTGGAGCTGGAAATAACTTTACAATGCATACGCAAATGCCTAATAATATTACGCTTAATGATGGGAAATATCATAAGCTTTCAATACTTTTTCACTCAGGTGTAGATGTAAATCCACTTTCTTCAGATCCGAATGGAGTCTATCCTACTTCAAGACAGCCTGGTTTCATAAAATGGTTTGTTGATGATGTAGAATGGGGATGTGGTTGGACTGGTAATCAGTATGGACTAGATAATATTCCCATTACTGCAACAAGAATTGTAGCAGGTGCCTGGAATCCAGATTGGGCCGGTTGCCAGGTTTGTTGTGCATTTAATCAGGGTATATCAACAGAGGGGTGTTGTCCTCATACAATAATAGAGAGTCCCACACCTGCAACTTGCACTACTTCGGGTGAGGCGCCCAATCAAGTTGTTTGGGATCATGCTGTTTTCAATGTAGCGCAAATGCAATTTACGCCAATATGTACCGATTGCACTCTAGATTGTACGAAATCTTTAAATGCTTGTACAACACCACCAGTGTACGCAAATCCCTACCTTCCAGCGGTGACTCTTCCTAATAGACCCGATGCAAGTAAAGGACAAAAAATTGGTCCGCCTAATAGAACACCATGGCTGCCAGAAACAAAGCCGTTTTTAACCTGTTCAACAGATTAATCTGTTAAATTTATAAAGCAGGGGCTTGTTGGAGAGTTTTTAGGTATTCAAAGGAGATGGTTGCATTTTGCTTTTTGGGAGCCAGAGCCGCTTTGCGCATCGCGCTTACAAAAGGGTCTAGGTTTTGCTTTTGTAGAGCCGATATTGGGAAAAGAGTCTCTTTGTCAAAAGGGTAGTTTTTTATAAATTGCTTTAAGTGCTCTTCTGACTCTGGAAGATCTGATTTATTTAGAGCGACGAGGAATGGCTTTTCTAATAGTGCGGGGTTATGGAGCTCTAATTCGGCACGAAGTAGATGTAAGTCGTGCAGGGGATCACTTTCGTGCTCTTTTGCAAGATCAATGACAAAAATTAAGACTTTTGTTCGCTCAATGTGCTTGAGAAACTCTAGCCCAAGACCTCTTCCTACATGGGCGTCTTTAATAATCCCTGGAATATCTGCTAAATAGATGCGCGAGTAGTCATCAAATTCGAGGTAGCTTAGGTTTGGCTTAAGTGTTGTAAAAGGGTAGTCGCCAATTTTAACTTCAGTTGCTGTTAAGGCGTTTAAGAGAGTCGATTTCCCTGCATTTGGAAGGCCTACAAATCCGACATCTGCAATCAGTTTTAGCTCTAGTTCAACTTCAAGAAGATCGCCTGGTTTTCCAGGTGTTGCATGTCTAGGCGTTCTATTTGTCGGTGTCTTGAAGTGCTCATTTCCAAGGCCACCTTTTCCACCAGCACAAATCTCAAACATTTCTCCATCTTGGATAAGGTCTTTGATGATTTCGCCAGTTTCTAAATTTTTTACAAGTGTTCCGCACGGCACTTTGATGATTCGATCAAGCCCCTTTTTCCCCTGGCATTGACAAGTTCCGCCATCTCCACCATTTTCGGCTTTGATGATTCTCGTATTTCGGAAGTGGTCTAGCGACAAAAGATCTTTTGAGACTTGAATAATAACAGAGCCACCCTTGCCTCCGTTTCCGCCGGAAGGGCCACCTTTAGGACGAAATCTTGTGCGAATCCAAGCAACCTTGCCGTTTCCGCCTCGTCCTGCTGTTAGTGTTAAAATAATTTTATCAAGATAGTCATGACGATTCGACAGGCGCTTCTTTTTGGGTAAGTCCTCTTCTTCTTCAATAAATAGGCTCTCATCGTAATCACTGTCAAAGCAGCTATCATCCTGAGAGCAAATTTCTTCTTGATCGTCTTCTGTAATAATCATTTACATGACCGAAACGACTCGTTTCTTTCCTTCAGAGAATTGGACTTTTCCATTTCTTAAAGCAAAGAGAGTCCTGTCTGATCCCATTCCAACGCCAAGGCCCGGATGATACTGGGTCCCTCTTTGACGAATGATAATGTTCCCAGCAATGACTTCTTGGCCGCCGAATTTTTTCACGCCGAGTCTTTGCGCTCTTGAATCTCTACCGTTTCTAGAAGAACCTTGACCTTTCTTATGTGCCATTTATATTCCTCCTTCAATTGCAGTAATTTTGACGCGAGAAAGACTTTGACGGTGTCCTTTTCCTCTGCGGCAATTTTTACGCTTTTTGTATTTAAAAACGAAGAGTTTCTCGTCTCTAAATTGTTCTACGATTTCACCTTTTACAGAAGCGCCAGTAAGGACCGGAGCACCGACCTTAATAGTATTTCCTGTAGATAGTAAAAGAACTTCTTCAAACTTAACAACAGTTGCAGCTTCGCCTGGAAGTTTTTGTACGTCGATGACATCGCCTTCTTTTACGCGATATTGTTTATTTCCCGTTTTGATGATTGCATACATAGCAGTAAACCTCATTCTTTAATGTGCGATGATTATATAGAACGGTTCTTTAGAGGTAAAGATAAAAAGTAAATAAGAGCAGTTGCAAGTGCAATTGTTGCTCCTGGAGGCCAATTAAAGCTGTAAGATAAATAAATTCCTATAAAGGTAAAGAAGAGAGAGAGGATAACCGATAGACAAATCATTTTTGAAAGTTGTCTTGTAAAAAGATTTGCTACAGCGGCTGGCAGGCAAAGCATCGCAATCACTAAAATGGCCCCAATTGTTTGAATCATGAGAACGACAGTAATAGCGACCAGTGTCAAAAGAATAAAATAAATAAATGTTACAGGTTGTTTTTGAAGGTAGGATTGGGTCTCATCAAAAGAGATTGCCAAAAATCTTTTATGACAAATGAGGCAGACTAGAAGGACAAATGCATCTAAAGCAAGGAGCATTTTCAGCTCCGAAGGGCCAGCCCAAAGAAGGTTTCCAAATAAAAAATCCATGAGCTGGGTATTCGTGTTTGGAACAACTGCGATAAATATCACTCCAATAGCCATTCCAAATGACCAAATGGCTGCAATTACCGTGTCTTCTCGCTCTTTATAGTAGAGGTGAGAGGCTCCTATGATAAACCCAAAAAAAATAGCAGAGACTAAAGAGCCGATGAGAGGATTAAAAATCGTAAGGCCTGTTATGTAGTTTAAAAAAACAAATATCCCGATCCCTCCTAGAACTGCGTGAGAGATGCTGCCACTAATAAAAACAATCCGCTTCGATACGACATAGGGGCCAACAATTCCGCTTGCAAAAGCTGCAGCGAGTCCTGCAAATAAAGCCATGCTTAAAAAAGGATTTGTTTTTAATGCAAACCAAAACTCAATCATAGTTCGACTCCGGGGTGGTAAACACCCATCGCGTAGTGCTTGCAGAGTTGGTTGCTTGGAATCAAGCTTGCCGTTGTAGAAATGCAAATTGCTTGATCAATCGAGCTTGTCATTTCTGCAAGGGAATGTGTTACGAGTAAAATAGTCTTTTTTCCTTTTAATTCTTGGAGCTTATTTTGAATAAAAGTCGAAGCTTCCATATCAAGACCGCTTGTCGGTTCATCTAGCAAAAGAATGTCTGGATCACAAAGTAGAGCTCTTGCAAGAAGAGTTCTTTGCCTTTGACCTCCAGAAAGTGAGCCGATTGTTCTGTTTTTTAGGCCTAAAATTCCAAGAGAGCTAAGGAGTTTTAAAGCAGATTCTTTGACAGCTTTTGGATATTTTCCATACCAGGATAGTTTAGATAATTGGCCCATTAAAACACACTCAAGAACAGTGAGAGGAAAAAGAGAGTCAAAAAAAAGTGTTTGAGGAACATACCCAATTGTGCAGCACATCTCTTTTGGCTTTTCTCCATTTACACGAATAGTGCCAGATTTTGGAGAGACAAGGCCCATAATGAGCTTTAAAAGAGTGGTCTTTCCGCCTCCGTTTGGCCCCATAAGAATATAAAAGCCCCCTTTTTGAAAAGAAAGGGAGATATCCTTTAGGATGAGCGATTCTCTATACTGGAAAGAGACGTTTTTTATATCAATGATGGGTTGATTCATTTGCAGCTGTAAGATAAGTTTCTAAAAGCACCATAGTTTCTAGGTAATTTTTTTTGTACGGATCTACAGAGTAGACTTTTACAGAAAGAGCGTTTGCAAGAATTTTAGCAGCCTTATTTGAGTGTTGCGGCTGTGTAAATATGCCTAAAATTTGCGAATGCTCTTTATTTAATTCGTTTACTAAGAGTGTCAGATCTTTAGGTCTTGGTTCTTTTCCTTCGCTTGGCTCGATCACAAGTTGTTTTATGTTGTACCGTTTGCAAAAATAGGTGTAGGCTCCATGAGAGGTTACAAGGATTTTATTGCGAAGAGGTTTCAGCGACTTTGAAAAAGTTTCATCCATGTGCGTCAGTTTTTCTTTCAGATGAAAATAGTTTTCTTCAAACATAAGCGCTTTTTCCGGAATGAGCCTTGAGAGAGTGTCGCAAATAACTTTTGCTTGTTTAATGTCTAAGATAGGATCTAGCCAAAAATGTGTATCAAAACCAGATTCATTATGCGCATGAGAGTGATCATGATGGTGATCGCAGCATGAGCTAATTCTTTCAAATGTTTGAAATAAAGGAATCGATTTTATGTGCGGATTGATCGATTTTAATTTTTTCAATAAAGGGGATTCAAACCCTTCTCCAATTGTGAACCAAAGGGTTGCTTTGTCATACGATTCAAGATCTTTGTGTTTAGCCTCCCAGTTATGGGGGTCGACATAGGAGGGAAGAACGCATCTTGCAATAACAGCGTCTCCCGCGATCTCTTGCACCATAGAAACATAAGGCTCTACGCTAACTAATATAAGAGGTGTGAGAGACAAATTTTCTTTTGGTTTGGAGCAACTAAACAGGCAGAGAAGAAGAAGTAAATATTTTTTCATAAAGCGATAATAATATAAAAACCCATATAAAAGCAAACGACTTGCTTAAAAAAGATTTTTTCGCTATA
This sequence comes from Chlamydiota bacterium, assembly GCA_016866545.1. Lineage (GTDB taxonomy): Bacteria > Chlamydiota > Chlamydiia > Chlamydiales > 2-12-FULL-49-11 > VGMD01. The sequence continues at coordinate 81,729 of VGMD01000003.1, forward strand.
TTTCCGCTCCTTTTTAAGGAGGGATGTCCGAGTGGCTTAAGGAGCACGCTTGGAAAGCGTGTATACGTTAATCGCGTATCGTGGGTTCGAATCCCACTTCCTCCGAATTTTTTTTGATATGAGCTAGGACTATACCTATGAAGTGTCCGTTTTGTGGCCATGAAGAGACAAAAGTAACTGATTCAAGGAATGCGTCAGAATCGAATGCCATTCGAAGAAGGCGGGAATGCCTCTCTTGTCTAAAAAGATTTACAACGTTTGAAACTGTTGATCTTCTTATTCAAGTTAAAAAGCGCGACGGGAGATATGAAGAATTTAGCGTCGAAAAGCTTATTCGAGGTCTTGACGCCGCTTGCAGGCATACAAGAATTAGCCACGGGCAGGTCCTCGCTATCGCATCTGAAGTAACGCAAGAAATTCTTGAGAGACAGACAAAAGAAATAGATACCCTAACAATTGGAAAAATTGTTATGGAAAGATTAAAAAATTTAGATACGATTGCATACATTCGATTTGCTTGCGTTTATAGACGGTTTAAGGATAAAGATGAACTGATGCATGCAATTGAAGGCGAGGAAAGGGGTATATAAACTATGTCTTTAAGCAAAAGTGAAATAGAAGATTTTAAAAAACAATTACTTAACCTAAAAAAACAGTTTCAAACTTCGTTTGAGGGGACAGCTTCTGATGTAAAATCTTCAGATGACTCAAGGGGCTCTTCGCAACACCATGCGGATGAGGGAACTGAAGATTTTGATCGGACAATTAGTATCGAAATCGCAAGCAAAGGGATCGACGTCATTAAACAAATCGATTACGCTTTGGAAAAAATAGAAGAGGGCACCTACGGTATTTGCGAAATCACAGGAGAGCCAATTCCTAAAAAAAGACTTGAAGCAATCCCTTATGCATCTATGACAAGAGAGGCGCAAGAAAAATTTGAGAAAGGACTCATTTAAGTATTTAAAAATTAGTTTATTGCTAATTTTTCTTGTAGGAGTGGATCTTTTTATAAAAAAATGGGTCAATTCGTCTGTGAATGAGCCCATTTTAGTATGGAAAAATTTTTTAGGTGTAGATTTCTATATCCATCATGTGACAAATCGAGGGGGCGCTTTTGGCATGTTCCAAGCTTTTTTTAAGCCGATCTTAATTTTTCGCATTTTTGCAGTCTTAGCCCTGATCTGTTATCTTTTTAAAGAAGACCACTCGTTCAAAAAAATATTTTTTATTATCTCTATTCTAGCTGGCGCTTTAGGAAATATTATAGACTCATTTTTGTATGGGCATGTCATTGACATGTTTCATTTTCTTTTTTGGGGAAGATCTTATGGGATTTTTAACTTTGCAGATGCTATGATTTTTATCGGAAGTTTGGGGCTATTGATTACACCCAAAAAATTAGAGCATGGATCTATTACAAAAGAGAATTGAATACAAAGTATCAAAGTGGCTAAGTTTAGCTTTTCTTGTTGATTCTGAAGAGTTTAATCATTTTTTAGACGAAATGGGGGATGTTAAGTTTTTTCGAACAGGAGAGATTCTTACTTCGCTAGAGCCGAAAACGAAAAAAGAGTTTTCTACTCACTACGACAGGTATTTAAAAAGTTTAGAAACTGATGTGAGCGAGAAGTTAGAGCCCCTTTTAATGACTTATGATGAAAACGATGTGTATGGCCTTCAGGTAGGACAAGATAAATATTTAATTTACCCTAAATCTCCTGTTATCCAAATAAGAGAGCATCAATTTACTCTGACAATTGATGATAGAATACAGCCAATGGTTTTTGGAAAAGATAGCATTAGATGGGGGCTTATTTTTTCCTATCCCCAAATATTTTATGATCCTATTGAAAAAAAGATCGTGCAAGTTTTGAAAGATTTAGACTCTCCGAATACAGAGGGATTTAAAAACTTGCAAAAATGGGTAAGAGAGAACACAAAGCCTTCCCCCTTTTCCATTAAAGGGAAAAAAATCAACGCGACATTTCGGATAGGGAAAAACTCCTCTTTTCAAAAAGAGTTGAGGGATTTAAAAACGTATCAAATAGGAGTTTTTTAATTGGAAATTGTAGAAGAGGTTCATAACAAGCTTCTAAAAGAAAAAAAGAGACTTGCCGTAGCTGAATCTTGTACAGGGGGTCTTCTTCTTGCAACGTTAACAGAGCTTCCTTTTGCATCGGAGTATCTTCTAGGGGGGGTTGTATCTTATTCTAATGAGTTAAAAAATAAGATTTTGCATGTTTCGGAGCAGACACTTAAAAGCTTTGGTGCTGTTAGCAAAGAGGTAGCGATTGAAATGTGTGAAGGGCTTTTTGAGGTGACAAGTGCAGAGCTTGCTATTTCTGTGACAGGGATTTTAGGCCCATCGGGAGGAACATTAGAAAAACCTATTGGTACAGTTTGGATGGCGATAGGGAGAAGAGATCAAGTGATAGAGAGTAGGCTAATTCCTCTAGCTCCAAATCATACACGAAGAGAGTATAGAGATTTTGTCCTTAAATATCTTTTGGAGGCGCTTTGGAACCTATAACTAGCAGACAAAACGGACATTTTAAAAAGTTGCAAGATCTGCATAAAAGAGAAGTAAGAGATAGTTTAGGAGAGTTTCTTGTTGAAGGAGAAAAAGAGATCAGTTTAGCAAAAGAGATAGACACTCTCTACTACTCTGAAATGACCCCATTTGTAAATGAGATGAAAAAAAAATCCTCGCTTACAATTCCTATGACAAAACAGCTTTTAGAAAATGTCTCTTATCGAGGCGATTGTATAGCTGTTTGCAAATCAAAACTCTCGTCTTGGGCTGATATAAAAAATAGTTCCTTGGTTCTTCTTTTAGAAGCGATTGAAAAACCGGGAAATTTAGGAGGGGTTTTACGAACTGCAGATGCAGCTGGAGTAGAGGGCATTATTATTGCAGACCCAGTTGTTGATATTTTTAATCCAAATGTTGTCAGAGCAAGTCTTGGCGCAATTTTTTGTCTTCCGATAGTTCAATCTAGCGCAAAAGAGGCGCTTGCCTTTTTAGAGAAAAACCATTTTCAAATTGTTGTTACAACGCCTTCTGCAAAGAAGTTCTACCATGACGTCGATTATAAAAAACGAACCTGTATAGTTGTAGGGAGCGAGTCAATGGGACTTACGCCTCTTTGGCTAGAAAACAAAAATTGTACCCCTGTAAAAATACCGATGAAAGGGCATGTCGATTCTCTAAACGCCTCTATTTCGGCAAGTGTAGTGATGTATGAAGCTATTAGACAGCGAAATCTTGTATCTTGATAACCATCTACTCATTGTAGATAAACCACCTCTTCTTTTAACTCAGCCAGCAGGGGGTGAAACTGATTCGGTCCAAACAAGAGGTAGGGAGTGGTTAAAAGAGAAGTTTCAAAAACCTGGAAACGTTTTTTTACATCCCGTACACAGATTAGACAGAGTTGCAGCTGGCATTGTCGTATGCGCAAGAACAAGCAAATCGTTAACAAGGCTCAATGAGCAGATTAGGAACGGAGACTGGAAAAAAACATACAGGTTGAGGTACGAGGGAAATTTGCCTGCTCCGAAGGGAACGCTTAGACATTTTTTAGAAAAACAAGATTACCATACAATCGTTAGCCCAAAAGGGCAAGAGGCTATTCTTCACTACAGACAAATTGAGGAAGGTGTTGCCGAGGTAGAATTAATCACTGGCCGCTATCATCAAATTAGAGCGCAATTTTCAGCGATTGGCTCTCCTATTTGTGGCGATTATAAATACAAAGCAAAAACAAAGGCGGTTATGGAAGGAATTGACCTTCTACATGCCCGCCTTACATTCCATCACCCTGTTGCCGAAAATCTACTTCTTATTCAGTCTCTGCGGCACATTTCTCATTGAATTCTCTTAGCTCTCTTTGAAAAAACGCTTGGCAAATATCTGAGCCTTGGGATTTAGGCAGAATAAACGCTTTTGTTTGTGCTTTAGTAACTAGATGCTGAAGGAATTCTTCATATTGTCCATCGGTTAGGGTTTTGGCATTGTATCCAGAGCTAGCTAAATAGGCTTTAATTTCATTATAACCTTTTACCTCTTTAAGATTGGATCGACCTATTTTAAAATAGATAGGTCTAATCTTATCTATATTTAACATCTCATTAGGATTAATCTCTAAAAAATCTACTAAATGTTCCCCTACAGTTGTTCTTAAAAACTCTTTAACAAGTCTATTAAATTCAGCAATCTCTGATCGAGAAAATTGCCCATTTTGTGTTTGAATAAATGTTCCTTGTGTCGATAAGAAGGTAGCTAATGGCCCCTTCCAATCATGAGTTCCGAAATTTAGAGTATCTAAAAGTTTACTGTAGTCAGCTTCTGAGGTGAAACTGTTAGATGGGGTGATCCTTGCTGCAGAATTTTGAAGCGTTGTTTTTAATTCTTCTTTTAAATTTGTGTCTAATGACTTTTTTACTCTCCCAAGAAAACAAGCAGCTGCCTGAATAACTCTATTTTTCTCAAATTGAGTCGTATTCTGATCATTTAAAATAGAAATAATAGCTCGCGTGAGTATATTTTTATCACTTTGAAGAGCGCTATGGTAAAGGCAGTTGATTCCGAGTAAATGAAGAAACGCCCGAATTTTAAGGACAAGCCAGTTTGCTTTGCTTATTGTGGTGTAGCCGTCTGTATCAGACCTTTTAATAACAACATACTTTCTTCCTGAGCGATCTCCTCTGAGTTTTTCATAACTTGCAAGAGCTTTAACTAACTGTATTTTAAAATCTTGCGATATAGCTCTAGGTGATTCCATAAAAACCTCCTAATTATTGTTAATTTACACAATTATAACATAATTATTTAATATTTTCAATTAATTACTTTAATAGCATTTGGGGTCAGGCCTCACATTTGGTGGTGACATTTGGGGTCAGGCCTCACATTTGGTGGAGTTGGGGTCAGGCCTCACATTTGGTGGAGTGTAATAACATTTGGGGTCAGGCCTCACATTAGACATCACATTTCGGTTCTAGTCTTTAGAGTAAAATTGAGGTAAACTTTTGTCAGATTTTAGTGAACTATGGTAGAAAACCCGATTGACGACTATTTTCATCTGCGAGGGGCACTTTGCCGGGAAAGCTTTGAAGGGAGATTTTTGAAAGTCCGTAGGCCCCTTGTATCGGCTGTAATGGCAGAGCTACTTTGCTCTTTAGCTCGTATCTTAATTTTTTTCGCTCTATCTTAAAGCTGAATAAATAGCCAATCGTCTTTAAAGAGAGTCCTTGCGGAAGAATTCATAGAGGAGTATAAAAATTTTAAATTAGTTTTTGGGTAGAGTATGAAAAAATTAGTTGCAATTTTAATGAGCGGAATGCTTTTCGCAGATGATATTCCTCCAATAGAAGGTGAGATTCACTCTTTTTTAGAAGTAGCTCCCTTAGAAAAGACCTCTACAGATGAATCTGAAATACAAGGGGTATATGAGACGGACGAACCTATTGAGCAGGTTATCTCCTATGTGAAAGGAGATTATATTATTTTAGATAAAGGGCTTGTTTTAACTGCAAACGAATCGGAGTATCTTCAATTATTTGATGAAGATGATGATGTGTTAGTTTTAAAAATTTCTGGAGGGTATGTTCTTTTGCACAATTTGACCCAAGTAGAAGTGATGTGCAAAGAGGTTGGAAGAGTTGTTGAAAATGATCTTTCAACAGCGAAGATTTTTAGTGATATGATAGAGCTTTCAAATGGAGATCTCTACTTATTAGAAAATAAAGAAGAGTATTTTTGGGAAAGAGCTGAGAGAGTTTTTGTTGTAAAAACTGAAAGAGGGCATCTCATCATAGATCGCTCATTTGGCTTTTCAGAGCCAAGCACTTTTTTAGGAAAGTTAGATAAACTAAAATCTCTTGATTTTGTCCAAGGAGTAAAGGGGCACCATTTACATCTTTTTTCAACGGGATCACTTCGCTCTCTTACAGAAGATTTGGGAAGTTTAGAGAATTGGAGTGAAGGTGATGAAATTATTTTGCAAAAATTTACTTTTGTGAACATCGGAAATTTCGATCCTTTGACTCCATTTATTTTAGCCCACAATGTGACAAAAGATGAAGTTGCAATTACTGTCTTACTTAGAGGAAATTAAATTTTTTATTGCTCGCAACTCACCCTCTGTTGCCTTTGGCTTCTGCCGAACTAGAAGGGAGGCTGTAAAATCGTACCCTCTCTTTGAAAGACCTGCAATACACAAATCAATCCCTTTTCTTAAATAGAGATTTGTGAGATAGAAGCTATAGAGATTTGCCTGAAAAAGGGCATAGGCATAAAGATGGTTTTCACAATCAACTGCTTTTATAGATGCTGGAAGGTGTAAGTTTTTTTTGATGAGCCCTCTAATCTTTATTTGTGCAACAGATGTGAAATATGCAATCTGGTTTGGAATTTCAGACCAATTTGAAGAGCTGTTAAAAGTTTTAAAGACATCTAATATATAGTTCATTTGCGCATTCATGCACTTTTTCCAATTCCGAGAAATAGCTTTGTGGATCTTTTCTCCAAAAGGGTGAAACACAATTAAATGCCAGTAAGACGTGATGATATCTTTTAGTTTTTTTGGGAGGTTTTTTTCTATTTGTACTAAAGTAGTGAGGTCTGCTCTGATTAGACGCTCTTCTGCTATCATTTTTTGAGAGAAGGTAAACCTTCTAACAAGAAGTAGATTAATGATTGGTAAAAGAGGCTTGTCAGCCAAAGGAGAGGGCGGTTTAAGACTCATTTTTTCTGGCTCATACAAAGATGAATGAGGTTTTGTAATAGTAATGAGCATAAATCTTCTCCCTGATTAAGGGCGAAGAGCTTATCATATATAAAAAAATAGATTCTACTAAATAATGAGAATGTCTGCAATTTCTTTGGCTGTAAGAGCAGCTCCTCTTAGCAACTGATCTCCAACGATCCAAAGGTCGAGAGTATTTGCACTCGATAGATCTTTCCTGATAGGTCCGTAATAGATCTCTTTTTTTCCTTCTGCAAGCTTTGGGTTCGGTGAAGGGTGAAAAAAGATCCCTTTAATACCTTCTAAGATAAGAGCAGGGTCGCTTGGGTTTTTTTTAAACGTTACGTTGACTGCCATGCTGTGAGCTCGTATCGTAGAAACTCTAACGGAGCGAACGTTTATTTTGATTGTAGAGTCGTTTAAAATTTTTTTTGTTTCAAAGATGATTTTTTCTTCTTCTTCTGAATATCCTGTTTCAAGCTTAGGCGATTCGTGGAGGAAGAGGTTATTTGCTAAAGGGTGGGGAAATACCAAGGGCTCTTTATTTTCTAAAAGCTCTTTTAACCCCTCTTTACCAGCTCCGCTTGCTGCCTGGTAGGTAGTGATTTGCATTTTTTTGATGTGGTATTTTTTGTGCAAGGGAGCTAAAACCATAAGTAAGATCGCTACAATGCAGTTAGGGCATGTAATGAGAGGAGGATTTTTTTCTAGCAGGCTTTTGTTAACGGCTGGAAGCACAAGAGGGACTTGAGGATCATTTCGATAAGCTGAGCTTAAGTCGATTACTTTTGTTCTAGATTTTATTGCAAGAGGGACAAGTTTTTTTGAAACGGTTGATGGCGTACAGAGAAAAAGCAGATCGATGTTTGAAAAGTCGAAGGTATCAGATCTTTTAAAAAAAGTGATGTCAGAGTAGTTGTCCTCTTTTAAAAGTTTCACAAGTTCTTCACCTACTAGGCCTGTTGCGCCAACAATTCCAATTTTCATAAACGTATTATACAACTAGCAAGAAATTAACCAAATATTTAAAATGTGCTCGATATGAAAAAGGGTATTTTAGATTCTGTAGAAGAGGCGGCAAGGGCGATAGCTATCTTGCAAGAAGAGGAGAGTGTCGAGTTTATAGAAAGAGTTGTCTCTTATCTTGTCGATTGTTTTTCATCTGGAGGAAAGGTGTTAATCGCGGGCAATGGAGGATCTCTTTGCGACGCTATGCATTTTGCTGAAGAATTTACAGGGTTTTATAGAGAAAAAAGAAGGCCTTTTCCTGCAATGGCTTTAGCAGATCCGAGTCACATGTCATGTGTTGCAAACGACACCTCGTTTGAAGAGGTTTTTTCAAGGTGTATTGAAGCATTCGGAAAAAGAGAGGACCTTTTCATTGCGCTAACAACAAGTGGCAATTCTAAAAATTTAGTCCGCGCTGCAAAAGCTGCAAGAGAGCGGGGAATTAAAGTAATTGGATTTTTAGGAAAAGAGGGTGGGGTTTTAAAAGAGTTTTGTGACGACTTTTGGATTGTAAATGGGTTTTCTTATTCCGATCGTATTCAGGAGGCTCATATGGCAGCTATGCACATCATTATTGAGGCTGTAGAAAAAGAGCTTTTAGTGTTTGTATGATGGGGGTTGCTCTAGAGAAGTGGTTTCTTAAAGAGCTTGGGCGCCCTAAAAAAAATCTTCTCCACCTTGTGCTTTTTCTCTTCTCTCTTTTTTTTAAATTCGGTTCATTTTTGCGAAACGCACTTTTTGATTTAGGTTTGATCCCTAGTTACCGCTCTAAAAAAACTGTTGTAAGCGTTGGAAATATTGTCCTTGGGGGTGTCGGCAAAACACCATTTACAGAGCTTTTAGTAAAAACAATTAAACAACCTGTTGCTATTTTAGAAAGAGGGTATAGAGCTAAAAAAAGAAAAAAAGAGCCTTTTATTGTCTCATCGCCAGACGAAGGGGATGAGGCTTATCTACTTTCGGAGAAGATAGAATTTGCTAAAGTGATTGTAGGGAAAAAAAGAACAAAGAGTGCAAGGTTTGCGGAAACGCTTAATGTCGCTTATATCGTCTTAGATGATGGTATGCAACATAGGTATTTGCATAGAGATATAGAGATCGTAGTTTTGCACAATAAAGATCTTTTTGGAAGGGGATATTTTGCTCCGTGTGGGTTTTTAAGAGAGAGTCCGAAGCGATTAAAGCAAGCAGATTATATTGTCGTAAATGGGGTGCGAAATGAAACTGAGTTTTCTTTAGCGGAATATCAAATCAGGCAGTATGCGAGTGCTAAATTAATTGGGGGTTTTTACCATGCTCTAAATAAAGAGGAGTTCAAAAGGCGAAAGGTAGCTGCATTTTGCGGAATTGGTAAGCCTGATGAGTTTTTCGCGGAGCTAAATTCTCTCGGCGCCGATATAATTTTGACCCATGTTTTGCAAGATCATGAATCGTTTAACGAGTTTCATCTATTTAGAGAAAAAGCTCATGCTCTAGGAGTTGAAAAAATAGTGTGCACAGAAAAAGATTTTGTAAAATTAGAGGATAAAAGAGGGGTTTTCCCACTCAAGATCGAATTTAAAGTTCTTTTTGGATCAAACCATTTTAGACAATTAGTGGAGGAGATATGCATAGTTTAAAAGCGATAGGCTCTTTTCGTTCAGACCCTCTTTTAGAAAATGTGACTGAAATTGTGTATAGAGCAAAAAAGCAGTCTAGGGAGTTAAACGAATTGATTGAACAAGTCTCATTACAAACTATTTTTGTGCTCCCAATAATTGATTTCCCATTCTATGCAAAATATGACATGGAGCGATCCACTATTTATATAAATCTAAATTTAGGGGGAGACGAAACTGCTTCTTCTTATGCATTAGCAAAAAAAGTGCATGCGTTTATTATGGAGCTTTGTAATGCAGCCTATTTTAAACAGCATCTTTTTGCAGCTCTTGGAAAATTGAAGTTTGGGATAGATGGCTACGTAGAAGAAGTTGAAAGGGGAGAGTACAGGCTATTACACAAGGCGAATCGAATTTTTAAACAAATTAAAGAGAGAGTAGATGAATTTCGAGGTTATAAAATGGAAAAACCGTTTAGAGATTTCACAAGACATTATTTACAGCAGCAGCTTTATGGCCATTCAGAATGGATAGCAAAGGTCTCTTTACATCCAGGGTTGTATAGAGGAACATGGAGACACCCAGTTAATAAAGAACAAGATAGACTGTTTTTAAAATCTGTTATTAGCGATTTTAAGAAAAGAGGGGAGAGCCCAGATCTGCTTGGAAGAGTTGAAAGTATAAAACACAAGGTAGAGCTTTATGAAAATGCTCTTCAGTTTATAAAAGGTGACGAAGCTTTTCCTGAACTTTCTGAAGAAACAGCTCTGTATCCAGGTGAGATTGTTTCCCGCCAATCAGAAGAGAGAGGTCTTTTGTCATATGTCCGCTCTCAATTGTCTGAATACTGGCCGTCTCGAGGAGTTTTGCAAATTTTATCAAATCTTTATTATGGTCGATAAACCCTCTATGCTTTAGCCCATTTGTCCATGCAAATATTGAGGCGATTGGGTTTGTTGAAGTAGCCTCCCCCTTTTGGTGACGTCTAAAATGTCGAGTAACTGTGCCGTGAGCTGCTTCTGCAAGGGCAACTTTTCCATCGGGTGAAGTAAGGACGCTTGTCATCATTCCTAAAGAGCCAAACCCTTGCGCTAAAAAGTCAGACTGAACATCGCCATCATAGTTTTTACAAGCCCATATAAAGTTGCCATCACTTTTTAATGCATAAGCTACCATGTCATCTATTAATCTGTGTTCGTATGTCAGTTTTTTTTGTGTAAATTTCTCCTGAAATTCAGCTTTATAAACGGCTTCAAAAATATCTTTAAATCTGCCGTCGTAAGTTTTCAAAATCGTGTTTTTCGTCGAAAGGAAAAGAGGGAGCTCTCTTTGCAGGGCGTAGTGCATAGAAGATCTTGCAAAATCTAAAATTGATTGATCAAGATTGAACATCGCAAGAGCAATCCCCGACCCTTCAAACTCATGAACAGTGTGCTCAATAGTCTCTCTCGGTCCTTCAAATCTAATTTTTAACTTGCCAGGTCCAGGGATAAGAAAATCTAGAGCGTTATATTGATCTCCATACGCATGCCTTCCAATAACAATCGGATTTTTCCAGGAGGGAATTAATTTAGGAACGTTTTTGCAAACAATAGGCTCTCTAAAAATTGTCCCCCCTAAAATAGCTCTAATTGTGCCATTTGGAGATCTCCACATTTTTTTTAGCCCAAACTCTTTAACCCGTTTTTCATCGGGGGTAATTGTTGCGCATTTAACGCCGACTCCATATTTTTTGATTGCTAAGGCTGAATCTGTTGTAACTTGGTCGTTTGTTTTGTCTCGATTTTCTACACTTAAATCAAAAGTTTTAAGCTCAATATCAAGAAAGGGGAGGATTAATTTTTCTTTGATTAAGGCCCACATTACCCCCGCCATTTCATCTCCAAGAAGTTCAACCACAACATTTGGGACTTTTATCTTGCTCATGACGATCTCCTTGTCTATAATTGACCCTATATGTTGAGAGAGATTTTTACAAGACAGAGACAGTTTATTAATTACTTCTTTGATTCCCTGGAGATGGATAGGGCTGAAATTGTTCTAAATGAGTTTCTTGCATGTCAAGGAATGATTGTTTTCACAGGCGTTGGAAAAAGTGGGATTATTGCAGATAAACTTGCTAAGACTATGATGTCAACCGGAACAAGAGCGTATCATTTGCCCCCTTTAGATGCGGTGCACGGAGATATTGGGATGCTTACTGACAAGGATTTAGTCGTTTTGATAAGCAAAAGCGGGCAGAGTGATGAGGTTATAAACATAGCGAAACTTATGAAGAAAAGGGGAGTTAGGACAATTGCATGGGTCTCTTCCAAAACATCACCCTTGGCGAGTTTATGCGACTTAGTGATTTATCTCCCAATCGAGCGGGAAATTTGCCCTTTTGATCTTGCTCCAACAACCTCGACAGCGATCCAATTAATTTTCGGAGATGTTATAGCTGTAGCGCTTATGCAAGCTAAAAAGTTTAGCATTGACCAGTATGCAATGAATCACCCTGCTGGCGGGATTGGAAAAATGATTGCGGAGCGGGTGGAAGATATTATGAGTAAAGGGGATGAGCTTCCTTTTTGCGCAAAAGATCAATTATTGAAAGAGGTCTTAGTCGAGCTTTCTCAAAAAAGATGTGGCTGTTTGCTAGTAGTCGATCAGGATGGGAACCTAGAAGGAATTTTCACAGACGGCGATTTAAGACGAGCGCTAGAGGAAATGGGAGAAGCTGTGCTCTCTTTTCCCATGCAACAATTACAAACAAAAGAGTGGCTTTTTGCAACCAAAGAGATGTTAGTGCTTGATGCTCTAAAATTGATGGAGGGCGAGCGAAAAGTGATGATGTTGCCTGTTCTAGATGGCTCAAAAGTAGTCGGATTAGTCCACTTGCATCACATTCTTTCTAAGGGTGTTAATCTTCACGAAGAACAAAAAATAAAATAAGGTATCGGATGGAACTTTGCGGCTCATTTCTATTTATTATGATAGGGATATTTATTATTGGATATTTGGGGATCATTTTTGAATTTTATATTAAAGTGAATAAAACAGCAGTAGGGATTACTCTTGCAGCGCTCTGCTGGATGGTCTATTTTTTGGGTTGTAGCAGCTCTCTTGAAACAAGTATGCATAAGCTTACGGAACATTTAAGTGGAGTTTCGCAGATTATCTTTTTTCTTTTAGGAGCAATGACTCTTGTCGAGTTGATTGATTCACACAAAGGTTTTAATACGCTTATATCGTGGATTCATACTCAGAATAAGCGCAAATTAATTGTTTTGATCTCCTTGATTTCATTTTTTCTCTCAGCAGTTTTAGATAACTTGACAACTACAATTTTGATGATTTCTATCTTAAGGAAATTAATCCCAAGCAATAAAGATAGGATTTTGCCTGGATGTATGATTGTTATTGCCGCAAATGCAGGTGGTGCTTGGACTCCTATTGGAGATGTGACGACAACAATGTTGTGGATTGATAACCGTATTTCGACACTAGCGGTTATGAAAGATATTTTTTTACCAAGTCTTTTTGCTATGGTTATCCCTCTCGGTTTTTACCTAACAAAATTAAAGGGTAGTTATCCAAAACCTGAAATTAACTATGGAAGTGAAAAAAGAGAGCCTGGCTCTAAGCTAGTTTTTGCTCTAGGCGTCCTCTCGCTGATAGCTGTTCCTATTTTCAAGTGGCTGACCGGTCTGCCCCCTTTTATGGGAATTATGCTCGCCTTAGCAATTCTTTGGATTGTAACAGATATCATTCATCATAAACACGAGGAGAGAGAGCATTTACGCATTCCCTTTATTTTAACAAAGATCGATGTTGCAAGTATCCTCTTTTTTATGGGTATCTTACTTGCGATAGACGCACTCGAAGCTGTTGGGATTTTAAAATTACTTGCAACTTTTTTAAATGAGACTGTGAATAATTCAACCGCTATTGCCACTGTAATTGGGATAATATCAGCAATTATTGATAACGTGCCGCTTGTTGCAGCAACCATGGGAATGTATGATAGAATTGCTTTCCCAATAGACTCATCATTTTGGCTTTTAACAGCTTTTACAGCTGGGACAGGCGGAAGCATGCTCAGCATAGGATCTGCTGCAGGTGTTGCTCTAATGGGTATTGAAAAAGTCGATTTTATCACCTATTTAAAGAAGGCGTCTCTTCCTGCGGCCCTTGGGTACGCTGGGGGTATAATTATTTATATTTTGATTATTTAATCATAATCGCTTATTATTTATTCATTAAATAATGAGGATTTAATTATGATTACCCCTTTACAAGCAGCTACTATGAGATGTAGGGCGTCTCAGGATCCTACTCATATGAATGCTATGGCGCCTCTTTCAAAAGACTCTTTAAAATTCTTAGAAAAATCAAAAGAGAGTTGTATAGAAAAAATTTTAAGAATAGCTCGCTCCTTTTATTATTTTTGCTCACGGCGGGTAAGAGAGGTACCCTCTTTGATACGCAGGACGCTCTCTTGGATAGTCTCTAAATGTAATCGTTCTCCCGCAAAAAATAGATCTCTTGTAGGTGATGCAAAGCCGCAAAGAGAGATAAAGGAAAGATCGATTCCAACTCTCAATGCTCAAACAAGTTCTAATAGAGTCAGAGGTAAAGAGATAGCCTCTAAAATTGTCGAATTACAAGGGCAAGGCTACTTTTTAGAATCCTTTAGGTGGTGGACTAAGAGGGCTGAGATGACTTTTAAAAATTTGAAAACTGACAGCCAAATTTTAGTGGTAATTTAGAAGAGTTTTTGAATCTATGGCACTCTCTTAAGAGTGGGATATCCATCATACGTGATTAAATTTTGACTCCTATTTTTTTATTAAGTTCATCTTCATTTTTCTATCTGCACTTATCCGCCTTCTTAGTTATAATGCTGGAGTTCGTGCGCAGTCAAAGCCTGATCAAAATCTAAAAGCGTTCTCTTAGAAAAATTATCAGCCAAAATTAGTCGACTGTAAGCTGAAATATTTCATTAATTCCATTTTAACCACTGTAGGTAATCAACTAAAAACAGATATAATTTAATTTAATTAATTTTAATATCGTGTCTGTATGGGGCTTTGAGAGGTTTTTTGATTTTTTTTATTTTTTCTTCTTTGAAATAAATCGAAGGTTTAGTAATCTTTTGCAATCTTTACGACGTAAGAACGAAGTAAACGAAAAGCTGCTCCATCGAGAGTAGCAAGAGTAGAGTGAAGCTTTAGGGTAGAAGTCTACTTGATTGTCTGACAGTATAATTGAAGTGACGAACGTACGAATAAGTTTGTAAGAGGCTGCATAGTCTTTTACAGACTGTGTAAGAGCCTTAAGTTAATTTTTTTTATTTTATTTTCTG